>CAMDOO010000021.1 GCA_945903545.1 Opitutus sp. GAS368
TGATCAGAGCGTTGAGCGCGCCGTACTGCCCGAAGATCTGCTTGATCCCGATGGCGCCGACGAAGGGCGGCAGGATCATGGGCACCAGCACGATCGCGCCCAGCAGGCCCTTGGCGGGAAAGAGGAAGCGGTCGCTGATGAAGGCCAGGGGCAGCGCGATCGCGAGGGCGAGCACCGTGGTCGCACAGGCCAGCAGGAAGGAGTTCGAAAGTCCGCCGAGGTAGGTCGGGTCGGACAGCAGCGCCGTCAAATAGGCGAGGGTGACCTTGCCGTCGGCGTCCACGAAGCCGCCCTTGAGGATCTGCAGGATGGGCCAGAGGAAGAACACCGCGAAAAACGCGGCGGTCAGCCCGAAGACGATTCGCGCGAAGGACTGCGACATCGGGGGCAGTTGTCGGGGGGCATTAATCTGGCCGCAAGGAGGAAGTGGCGGTGACGAACCGGTCAACCGCCTGACGGAGCGAAATGCGGACCTTCGCCGAGCCTACGGCCCGCAGCCTTCGTCCTTCGCCTCAGCTGGCGTGGCCAGCCGTAGGCTCGGCGGAGGCTGGTGCGAGCGCTGGGAATCGAACCCAGATCAATGGCTTCGGAGGCCACTACACTATCCATTGTGCTACGCTCGCGTTCGCCGAAAAAATTGCGGCCGGGCGGCGCGGCCTGTCGAGTGCAAAGACGAACGGTCAGACGCCGGGGGCGGATTTCCGGCTCTCGCGCCAAGCCCGCCAGCCCTCGAACACCATCGGCAGGACGGAGAGGAAGATGATGGCGAGGATCACCAGCTTGAAATTCTTCTGCACGAACGGCTGGTTGCCGAAGAAGAAACCGGCGTAGGTGAAGAAATAGATCCAGATGAAGCCGCCGATGACGTTGTAGGCGAGGAACCGGCGGTAGGTCATGCTGCCAATGCCGGCCACGAAGGGGACGAAGGTCCGCACGATCGGGACGAAACGGGCGAGGATGATGGCGCGGCCGCCGTATTTCTCGAAAAAGGCGTGGGCGCGCTCGAGGTGTTTCTTGCGCAGGAAAAACGAGTCGTCGCGCTTGAAAACCGCGGGCCCGAGCTTGGCGCCGATGGCGTAGTTCAACGTGTCACCGATCACCGCGGCCACGAACAGCAGCGCGGCCATCAGGTGCACGTTGAGGCCGGTGTCGGGCCGGGCGCTGAAGGCGCCGGCGGCGAAAAGGAGCGAGTCACCCGGCAGGAAGGGCGTCACGACCAGCCCGGTCTCGGCAAAGATGATCAGAAACAGCACGCCATAGGTCCAGAGACCGAAGCGCGTGATGATCTCCGCCAGGTGGACGTCGATGTGCAGGATGAAATCAACGAGCTGCTTCGCGAGATCGATCATGGGGGTGCCGGGCGGGAGAAATAAAAAAGGCAGGCAGTGGTGACTGCCTGCCGGGGAAAAGGGGAACGGATCAAACGTCCGGCTTGGTCTTGCGGAGGCTCATCACGCGGTCGCCTTCCTTCCACTGACCGCGTTTCTTGAGGATGGCCACGCGCTCGAAGCGCTTGAGGACGTTGCGTTTGATGACCAGGCCGTTGGCGCCTTGGAGACTTTTGTGCTGGGACATGGCGGGAAATTGATGGTTGGCGGACGATTAAAGGGGCGGATTGGTAGGCAGCGCCCCTGCCCATGACAAGTACTTTTCTCCCACCTCGCTGGCGCGGACCACAATCCACTCGGGAGTTTCGTACGGATGGTTGGCCTGCACCCACGCGGAAAGCTCAGTGGACTGGCCGGGCAGGAATTTCAGGCTGAGCCGGAACTCCGTGGCGCGCTCGACCTGTTCTTTCCAGCGATAAACCGAGGTCACCGGCCCGTCGATCTGGACACACACCGCCAGGTTTAGGGCGATGATCTCCGCGGCCAGCCTTTCGGCATCGGGCCGGCTTGCCACGGTGGTCCAGGCGATGAGCATGCACCCAAAACGGCGGGCTCCAGCATTGCGCGCAAGGTCGAACCGAGGATCGTTCCCGTTATAGGAGCGGCTTTAAGCCGCGATTCATGCGATCATTCGCGGGATAAACCCGCTCCTACTTTGAAATCCCCCGGGACTAGGTGCTTGACAACCCATTTGCCGCCCGGTCTTTTCCTCGGCTTTTCCTGACAAAAGCACCGTCGTTTCACCATCCATGGCACTCAAGATTCGTCTCACCCGCGTCGGCACCACCCACCAACCGCACTATCGCGTTGTCGTGGCTGAGGCCCGTTCCCGCCGCGATGGCGATCCGGTCGAAGTCATCGGCACCTACGATCCCCGCACCAAGGGTAAGCAGGTCAACCTGAAGCTCGACCGCGTCGACTACTGGCTGAGCAAGGGCGCGCTCCCGAGCGACACCCTCAACTCCATGATCAAGAAGGCGCGCCGCGCCGTGCCGGCCGCCACGGCCTGAGTTTTACACGCCATCCGCAAAGGGCGCGAAGCAGTTCACGCCCCCAAGCAGCCCCGGATAAACCCGGGGCTTTTTCTTTCTTAGCGACCTCGGCGTCCTTCATGTTACATCCGGGACCCACGCCATGCGCCTGCACATCGACATCCTGACCCTGTTCCCAGGGATGCTCGACGGTTTCCTGGCCGAAAGCATCCTGGGCAAGGGCTTGGAACGAGGGCTCCTGAGCGTGAAGGTTCACGACCTCCGCAACTGGACGACCGACAAGCATCGCACTGCCGACGACCGCCCGTTCGGGGGTGGGGCGGGCATGGTCCTTAAGCCCGAACCGGTCTTCGCCGCCATCGAGCAGCTCCAGACCCCCGGGTGCCGGCGCATTTACCTAACCCCTGACGGTGTGCCGTTTTCCACTGCGACCGCCCAGCGCCTCTCCGGCGAGAAGCACTTGATCTTCCTCAGTGGGCACTATGAGGGGATCGACCAGCGGATCCGCGACCAGGTCATCGATGAGGAGATCAGCATCGGCGATTATGTGCTGACCAACGGCACCATCGCGGCCGCCGTCGTGCTCGATGCCGTGAGCCGTTTCATCCCCGGTGTGCTCGGGGAAGAAAAGTCGTTGACGCACGAATCCTTCACCAGCACGTTCCTCGACTTTCCTCAATACACGCGTCCCGCCGAATTCCGAGGCATGTCCGTTCCGGAGGTTCTTCTCTCTGGAAATCACGGCGAAATCGAGAAATGGCGGCACGCGCGACAGGTGGAGAAAACCCGTCAAGTCCGACCAGATTTACTTAAATAGACCCGCATCATGAACCCGATCATCAACGAGATCACCGCCTCCCAGGTAAAAAAAGACACCACGCCGTTCAAAGTCGGCGATGGCGTCAAAGTGCACACGAAGGTGCGTGAAGGTGACAAGGAGCGTGTCCAAATCTACGCCGGCATCGTCATCGCCCGCAAGGGTCATGGCATCCACGAGACCTTCACGGTCCGCCGCATGAGCTACGGCGAGGGCGTCGAGCGCGTCTTCCCGGTCAACTCCCCGAACATCGACAAGATCGAGGTCGAGCGCGAGTCCGAGCCGATGAAGGCCCGCCTGTACTACCTCCGCAACCGCCTCGGCAAGGCCGCCGTGCTGGTCAAGGAGAAGCGCTACGAGGCCCCCGCCGCCAACTGAGAAGCAAGGTCTTTTGTCCCATGAACGGGACGCATCGAAGCGAGCCTTTCTGGGCTCGCTTTTTTTGTGCCTCAAAACTGACCTTGGCTCCTTCCGCCGTCCCTTTCGTCCTTCATGAAACTCCAGACTGACATCCTTTCGCAAGCTGCCAACCAGGCCCGCGGCCTCGCCATCGACGCGATCCACAAGGCCGGCATCGGCCACCTTGGCCTTCCGCTCGGCTCCGCCGAGATCGGCGCTGTCCTCTACGGCCACGCCCTGGTGCACAATCCCGCCGTGCCGCGTTGGCTCAACCGCGACCGCTTTGTCCTCTCCGCCGGCCACGGTTCGATGTTTGTGTACGCCTGGCTCCACCTTTCCGGTTACGAGGTCTCGCTCGATGACATCAAGGCCTTCCGCCAGCTGCATTCGAAGACCCCCGGTCACCCCGAGTTCCATGAGACCCCCGGCGTCGAGGCCACCACCGGCCCGCTCGGGCAGGGCATCGGCAACGCCGTCGGCCTTGCGATGTCCGGCCGCATGGCCGCGGCGCGCTTCAACACGCCCGCCCATGCCATCTTTGACCACCACGTCATCTGCCTGGCGGGTGACGGCTGCCTGCAGGAGGGCGTCGGCATGGAAGCCACCGAGTTCGCCGGCCACCAGGGCCTCGACAACCTCATCCTCATTTACGACTCCAACGACGTCACGCTCGACGCGATGGCGAACAAGACGCAGAGCGCCAACACCGCCGCCAAGTTCAAGGCCATCAATTGGGATGTGCAGACCCTCGCGGACGGCCACGATCCGGCCGCCATCCTCAAGGCCGTGAACAAGGCCAAGCGCGCCACCAGCGGCAAACCGCAGCTCATCATTGCCCGCACGATCATCGCCAAGGGTATCCCCGAGGTGCAGGGCACTGCCAAGGGCCACGGCGAGGGTGGGGCGAAATTCGGCGACGCTGCCCGCGTCGGACTCGGCCTGCCCACCGACCAGCACTTCTTTGTCAGCCCCGAGGTCTATGCCTACTTCGCCGCCCACAAGAAGCGGCTCGCCCGTGCCTACTCGAAATGGAAGAAAACCTTCGAGGCCTGGCGCGAGGCCAACCCGGCCCTCGCCACGCTCCTCGAGAGCCGCGGCCAGTCGCCCGTCGCCACCGAGCTCCTCGCGAAGATCCCGGCCTTTCCGGCCGACGCCAAGCTCGCCACCCGCGCCGCGGGCCGCGACGTCCTCCAGCTGCTTGCCGCCGCGCTCCCGCTCCTGATCAGCGGCGCCGCCGATCTCCACGGCTCAACCTACAACTACATCGCCGCGGCGCCCGACTTCGACCAGGAGCACCACGGCGGCCGCAACATCCGCTTTGGCATCCGCGAGCACGCCATGGCCGCCATGTGCAACGGCTTCGCCTACGACGGGATCTTCCGTCCGTCCTGCGCCACGTTCCTCGTCTTCGCCGACTACTCGCGGCCCTCCATGCGTGTCGCCGCCCTGGCCAAGCTGCCGGTCATCTACATCTACACCCACGACTCCGTGGGCGTGGGCGAGGACGGCCCGACCCACCAGCCGGTCGAGACCATCTCGGCCATGCGCCTCATCCCCAACTTCACCGTGATCCGCCCGGCGGACCCGGAGGAGACCGCCGGCGCCTTTGCCGCGGCCCTCGCGCACACCTCTGGCCCGACCATGCTCGCCCTGACCCGCCAGGCCGTGCCGCAGCTCAACGAGGCGACCGCCGACGCCCGTCGCGCCGGCGTGCTCCAAGGCGGCTACGTCCTCATGCGTGAGACCGCCCCGCTGACCCACATCCTGATCGGCACCGGCAGCGAGGTGCAGCATGCCGTGGCCGCCGCCAAGCAGCTCGGCGCCGGCGTGCGGGTGGTTTCCATGCCCTCGATGGAGATCTTCGACCGCCAGCCGCAGGACTATCGCGACAGCGTGCTGCCGCCGTCCTGCCCCAAGCGGGTCGCCATCGAGGCCGGGGTGTCCGCCCTCTGGCACAAGTACGTCGGTCCCCAGGGCCGTATCCTCGGCATCAACCGCTTCGGCCTCAGCGCCCCGTTCCAGCAGGCCATGCAGGAACTCGGCATGACTGCCGACGCCGTCCTCGCCGCCGCGCGTGGACTTTAAGGCCCCAAACCTGTTTGCCACAGAGACGCAGAGAGCACAGAGCCCAAGCCTCGTTGTTTGGGGATGTGATGACCGATCACCAAAACTTCCCGTCTCTGTGAGCTCTGTGCCGCTGGGGCAAAATCATCCGTGAACTCCGCCTCGCACTACGACGTCGCGATCATCGGGGCCGGGATGTCCGGACTCGCCGCCGGCATCCGGCTGGCTCACTTCGGAAAAAGGGTCTGCATCTTCGAGCGCCACAACGCCGTCGGTGGCCTGAACAGCTTCTACAGCCTCGCCGGCCGGAAGTACGACGTCGGCCTGCACGCGATGACGAACTACGTGCGGCCGGGCGTAAAGGGCACGCCGCTCACCAAGCTGCTGCGCCAGCTCCGGATCGAGCGGGACGAATTTGCCCTCTGCGAGCAAAAGCAGTCCCGCGTGGCGTTCGGCCCGCGGGGTGAGGTCTCGCTCCGTTTCACGAACGACTTCGCCGTGCTCGAGTCCGAGGTGGCGCGCCAGTTCCCGAAACAGGCCGACGGTTTCCGCACGTTGGTCGCGGCGGTAAAGACCTACGATGACGTCTCGCTCGACGCCGTGCCGGTCTCGGCGCGGGAGGTGGTCCGCCGCCACATCACCGACCCACTGCTGGAGGACATGATCTTCTGTCCCGTGATGTACTACGGCAGCGCCCAGGAGCACGATATGGAATTCGGCCAGTTCGTGATCATGTTCAAGGCGCTCTACCTCGAGGGCTTCGCCCGTCCGCTCGAGGGCGTGCGCCTGATCCTGCGCGTGCTCCTTGAGAAGTACCGCGCCGCCGGCGGCGAACGCCGGATGAAATGCGGCGTGCAAAAGATCGTGACCCGCGAGGGCCGGGCCACGGCGCTGCTTTTGGATTCCGGTGACGAGATCACCGCCGACCATGTCATCTCCTCCATCGGCGCTCCTGAGACCGCCGCGCTGACGGACTCGTCACTCGTCACCCGTCACTCGTCACCACCAGCGCCTGGCCGGCTGTCCTTTGTGGAAACGATCACGGTTCTAAGCACACAGCCATCCGACCTCGGCTGGGGCGATGACACCATCGTCTTCTTCAATGACTCGCCGCGCTTCGACTACGCCCAGCCCGAGGGGCAGGTCGACATTCGCAGCGGCGTGATCTGCTTCCCGAACAACTTCGCCTATCCGGCAGGCGAGGCGCTGGACGACGGCTTTCTGCGCGTGACCTGCATGGCAAACTACGACCGGTGGGCCAATCTCCCGGAGGAAACCTACCAAGCCGACAAGGCGCGCTGGTTTGCCGAAGTACAGCGAAGCGCGCGGCGTTTCCTCCCGGCCGTGGCGGACGACACCCTCGCCAAGGCCACCGTGACGACCGACATGTTCACACCCCGCACGATCACCAAGTTCACCGGCCACCTCCAAGGCGCGATCTATGGCGCCCCGGTGAAGAACCGCCAAGGCCGCACCGCGCTGCCCAATCTCTACCTCTGCGGCACCGACCAGGGCTTTCTCGGCATCGTCGGCGCGATGCTCAGCGGCATTTCGATGGCGAACTACCACATCCTGCAGAAGCAAGGGTGAGCAACCGCAGGCCGGTCATTCGACGCCAGCCGAAGAAACCGGCCAGGACGCAAACGCCGAACATTTCGAGCACGATCGTCGCAGGTTCCGGTATGCTCTTCAGCTGGAGATAATAATTGAAGGCCTGGCCGGTGTAGGTGTTCGGCGTTCCGAATGTGGCCGGCAGCGGGGAGCCAAAACTCAAACTTTTGTATGCCACAAGCTGGGCTCCGTTGTCGGAAAAACCGATCGAAGCATTGGCACTGAAAACCGCCATGAACCAATAGGTGCCTGCGTTCAGCACCGGGGAGGTCGTGAATGGAATGAGGACGGGGCCAGTGGTGGACACTGAAAAGGTCCCCGTCGTCGCCAACAGCTGCCCGGGCAAGTTCCCGGAGGTCGCATCGTAGAGGGCCACCTGACCTTGGTAGCCGCTACTGCGAAAAATAATTCCGGCATCGGACAGGGTGCCGGAGGTGGTCACATTGATGGCCGATCCCAGAAGGAAATCCGGGGAGTGGAGTGAGTTGCCCCCGAGGTCCACCGTGTTGCCAAACAACGTGACCTGCGCCGACGCCGTCGGGACGACGACTCCCAAACCGAGCCAGACGATTAACGTCCGGAAGACATGATGAGGCCTTATCACAAAATTATGCCTGCTCGGATGGCTGAGGATAGCAATTCAGTTTCACCCGGCGCGGATTCTTTGCAGACCCCGGACTGCTCCGATCAACTCAAGCGACCGGACGCGCGCCGCGTGGTCGTGGATGGCACAGGTCACCATCAGTTCGTCGATGCCCGTGCGCTCAATGAATGCGGCCAGCCCGGCTCGAACCGTCTCCGGCGCGCCCACGACCGCCTCGCGGAAAGCATGGTTCACTCCTGCCGCTTCCATGGGGTTCCAGAGTCCGTCCATGCTGTCCACGGGTTCGGGGAGCAGGCCGGGGCGGCCCCGGCGCAGGTTGAGGAAAGCCTGCTGCTGCGAGGTGAACAGTCGCCGGGCCTCGGCATCCGTGTCGGCGGCATAGACGCCAATGGCCGCCATGGCGTGAGGCTTGGACAGGGCAGGGGACGCGTGAAATTCCGATCGGTAGATTTCCAAGGCATCCATCAGCAAATCCGGCGCAAAGTGTGCCGCGAAGGCGAAGGGCAGCCCCATTGCCGCCGCCAGGCGGGCGCTGAACAGGCTCGAGCCCAGCAGCCAGATCGGAACCTCCAAGCCGGCGCCCGGCACCGCCTGCACGAGTTGACCCGGCACGGCCGGGCGGAAATAGGCCTGCAGTTCGGCGACATCCCGCGGGAAGGTGTCAGCCGTGTCGGCTTGGCCGCGGCGCAGGGCCCGTGCCGTCATGGGATCCGTGCCGGGGGCGCGGCCGAGCCCGAGGTCGATCCGACCGGGAAAAAGAGCGGACAGCGTGCCGAATTGCTCGGCGATGACCAGCGGGGCGTGGTTCGGCAGCATCACGCCACCCGAGCCCACCCGAATCGTGGAGGTGCCGCCGGCGACGTAGGCGAGCGCCACCGCGGTCGCGGCACTGGCGATGCCGGGCATGTTGTGATGCTCGGCCAGCCAGAACCGCCGGTAACCAAGCTTCTCGGCCTGCTGGGCCAGGTCACGGGAGTGGTGCAAGGCCTCGCCGGCGGTGCGCCCGGTGGCGACGGGCGCAAGGTCCAAGATCGAGAATGGAATCATGCGCGACGATGACACCGCTCGTCGGAATACTCCAGTCCGCCTGCCGTGGCCCTAATCGTGTTTCATCAGCCGATCCGCGTCGAGCGTGACCAGGCTGGCGGCCTCGTCGGTTGTGAAGTCGAATTTCAGGCTCCAGTACTCTGCGCCGGGAGCGCATTCGAGGGCGGAGGCAAGAGCGGGCTGGCATTCGATCGCCAGCTCGGGGCAGACGCCGCGGATATCGCTCTGCACCTGCTCCCGCTTCGCCGTGCTGACAATTGTCAGGTCGACGGTGATAAATTGTCCGGCGACGAGGACCGTGGCACCCTTGATGAATCCTCCCTGGACGAGGGCATCGAACAATTTGAGAGTCAGTTCGGGGGAAGCGGACTGCATTCTGTCCAGCGTATCCCGTCGGCCAGCGGTCAACAAGGTGGGTGAACAACCCAGATTCCTGTTTTACACGAAGGCCGCAAAGCGAGCGAAGGGCAGACGAATCGAATCGTTTGCGGCCTCTGCGCCGTTTTGTGAAACCGGCTGGGAAATTATCGCGGCCGACCCAGCGGGTCAGCCCTACCCCGAAAGGTCCACGCCGCGATCCGGCTTTGTTTCTGGCCGGCAAAGAGAGGCAGGATGCGGAAATCTGTCGGCCTCGCCTTGGCCAGGGCGCGCTCGATCGCCGGGAGGTTGCCGCGCTTCGAGACCAAGGTGGTGAACCAGGTGCAGAGGCCGGCCTGCGCCGCGCTTTCGGTGATCATCCGGCGCACGAAGGCGAGTTCACCGCCCTCGCACCACAGCTCATGGCTGCGTCCGCCGAAATTGAGGGCAGGCCGAGCAACCTTCCGCTCGCCGCCAAGATTGCGGAGCTTGCGGAGCGAGCCCTCCGCGGCTTCCGCCGCCGAGGCATGGAAGGGCGGGTTGCAGAGCGAGAGCGCGAAGGTTTCCCCCGGGGCCGCGACGTGCGCGAAGATCGATCCGGCCGAGGTCTGCCGGCGAATCTCGATCCGGTCCGCCAGACCGGGATTGGCGGTAACGTTGCGGCGCGCGGCGGCGACCGCCACGGGATCGATCTCGGTGCCGACAAAACTCCAGCCATAAAGCTGGGTGCCCAGCAGGGGGTAGACGCAGTTCGCCCCTGTCCCGATATCGAGCACCCGCACGGTCGGACCCCGCGGGATCTCGCCGCCGTCCGCCAGCAGATCGGCCACCGCATGCAGCGCATCGGCCCGGCTGGGAATAGGCGGACAGAGGTAACCGTCGGGAATTTCCCAATGCCCGATGCCGTAGTGCAGTTTCAGCAGGGCCCGGTTGAGCTCCCGCACCGCGGAGGGATTGGCAAAGTCGATGGTCTCACCGGACACCGGATGCGGCCGGATGTGCTCCCGGAGCCCGGGACAGGCGCCCACCAGCCGCACAAAGTCGTACGGCGCCCGGTGCACATTGCGCGGGTGCAGCAGTCCCTGCGTGTGATTCGGTGTTTTGCCCGGCAGTCTCACTTTGCGCCAAACTGCGGATGAGCGAGGAAGCGTTGCTCGAAGGTGGCGCGGTCGGCTTCCGGCAGGCCCGGCGGGTACTTTGAGCCGCTGCGTTTCCAGCGGGCGAGCCAGTCAGCGCCCAGGAGGCGAGGGGAGGTGGAAGAGCCATGCATGGCGACCGCCCGGCTGTAGGCCACGGTCGTGGTTGCCTTGGGCCCGGTGCCGACACCTTCCGCGACATGGAACCCGGCGACAAGGAGAGCGACCCGCACTGCCGTGGCGGCCGAGTAGGTGTAAAGCTCCGCGGGGCGCGGCTGGCACTGGCGGTGGATGCGCGCAAAGACCTCGGTCTGCCAAAGTGCCGTATCGGTCTTGGACGAAAACGGATCGTAAAAGATCAGGTCCGGCGCCGGCGCGGCTTCCAGGTGCTCGAGGAAATCACCCGGCAGCAGGCGCCACTCGATCCGGCCGGAGGCATGCGCCCAGCGGCCTGCCTTGAGCAAAGCCTGGGGCGCGGCATGACGCAGATGCGGGAACCAGGCCGCGTGGCGCGCCGCAAGGATCAAGGGATCGAGGTCGCACTCGAAACTGACGATCTGCAGCGGTCGTGGTCCGACCGGGCCCGAGGCGGCGAGGCCACGCTCGGCGCACTGGAGCGCGGCCATCGCGTTGGACGCGGCGCCGAGGCCGACGTCCCAGATCACCAACGGCTGTTCATCGGTTTCACTTTCGCGCCGCAACCGCGCGGAGAGGCGGGACTGCTCGATGTAGAGACGATTGGCCTCATCGGCCGGAGCGGAGACGGAGTGCATGACCTCGCCGGAACTGATCTGGCGGATGCTGGAGACGCCTCCGATGGAGGTCTGCATCTCGTAGTCGCCGAGCTGGGGCGGGCGCCGGACCTTGGCCTTGGCGGGATGCACCGGCGGGTTGTCGGCATCATCCCGGGCCAGCTCGAAGCGGTGGCTCTCGTAGTAGTCCAGGAAGGTCCCGGCGAGGATGGCGGCGCGCATCTCGGCCATGAGCCGGTGGTAGAACGCGAGGTTGTGCGTGGCAAGCAGCTGCCAGCCGAGGACCTCGTCAGACTTGACCAGGTGGTGCAGGTAGGCCCGCGGGTGGTTCCGGCAGGTGGTGCAGTCGCACTCGGCGTCGAGCGGCTCCTCGGAGAGCTTGTACACCGAGCGGCGGAAATGAATCTTGCCGTGGGAGGTGAAGGCCGTGCCGCGCTGGGCGAGCTGGGTGGGAATGATGCAGTCGAACATGTCCACGCCGCGGTGCACGGACTCAAGGATGTCGATCGGTGTGCCGACGCCCATGAGGTAGCGCGGCAGGTCCCGGGGCAGATGATCGGTCGTGTGGGCCGTGAAATCGTAGCGCTGGGCATGGGTTTCGCCCACGGCGAGCCCGCCAATCGCGAGCCCATCGAAGGGCAGGGCGCGCAGGAACTCGGCACTGCGGGTCCGGAGGTCGCGGTGACAGGCGCCCTGCACAATGCCGAAGAGGGCCTGCGGCGAATCCCCCCGGGCGCGCAGCGAGCGTTCCGCCCAGCGGTGGGTGAGGTGCATCGCGGCTTCGGTCTCGGCGTGGCCCGCGGTCGAGGGGATGCATTGGTCGAGCACCATCATGATGTCGCTTCCAATCAGGCGCTGCATCTCGATCGACGTCTCAGGGGAAAGGAAATGCTCCTCGCCGTCCACATAGCTGCGGAAGCGCGCGCCGGCCTCGGTCATGACCCGCGAGTCCGGAAGGGAGAAAATCTGGAATCCACCCGAGTCGGTGAGCACGGGGCCGTCCCAGTTCATGAACCGGTGGATGCCGCCGAACTTCTTGAACACCTCGGGTCCCGGCCGGAGCAGCAAGTGGTAGGTGTTGGCGAGGAGCACCTGGGCGCCAACCGATTTCAGCACCTCGACGGTCGAGTTCTTGACCGTGGCCTGGGTGCCGACCGGCATGAACACCGGGGTGAGCACTTCGCCATGACCGGTCCGGAAGCGCGCCGCGCGGGCCTTGGAGCCGGGAGCTTCTTTTTCGAGGGTGAAGGCGAGGCGGGACATGCGGGGGAAACAGAAAGCAGATGTCAGCGGCCGGATGCCAGACGACAGATTGGGCAAAACCGAGTTATTGGTTATTCGGCCACCGTTATTGAGGCATCGACCTGATAACCATTAGAGAATAAACGATAACCATCTCCAAAAGCCCCTTGCGCCGGGCACCGGGGCGCGTTCACTCCTCGCCCTTCCATGGCTTACGACTGGCTCAAAGGCGTCGCTGACGAGTACGATGTGATCGTCATTGGCAGCGGCTTGGGCGGCCTGACCGGGGCCAACGTCCTCGCCAAGGCCGGGCATCGCGTGCTCCTGCTCGAGCACCACTACCAATTCGGCGGCCTCGCGACCTGGTTCACGCGCAAGGGCGGGCACATCTTCGACATTTCGCTGCACGGCTTCCCGGTCGGCATGATCAAGTCGTGCCGGAAGTACTGGTCGAAGGAGATCTCCGAGGCAATCGTGCCGCTGAAGGACATCCGCTTCGTCAACCCGCAGATGGACGTCTGGACGACCTTCACGCGCGAGGACTACACCCGGGTGCTGGTCGAGCAGTTCAAGCTGGAGCGGGCGCACATCGAGCGGTTCTACGACCACCTCCGGTCGATGAACTACTACGACAACAACCCGGAGACCACGGGCCAGATGCTGGAGCGGTTTTTCCCGGGGCGCGACGACGTCAAGCGGCTGCTGATGGAGCCCATTTCCTACGCCAACGGCTCGACCCTCGACGACCCGGCGATCACGTACGGGATCGTCTTCTCCAATTTCATGGGCTCGGGCGTGTACACCTTCCGGGGCGGTTCCGATGTGCTGATCGAGAAGATGATCGCCGAGCTGAGGAAGAACGGGGTCGAGGTCCGCAAGAAGGTGATGGTCGAGAAGCTCCTGATCGAGGAACGCGACGGCCGCAAATGCGCGGTGGGCATCGTCGCCGCCAACGGCCGGGTGGTCCGCGCCAAGGCCATCCTGTCCAACGCCAACCTCAAGAACACCATCCTGAAGCTCGGCGGGGCCGAGAACTTCACCCCGGAATACGTGGCCGCGACGCAGGCGGTGCGCATCAATACGAGTTCCTGCCAGGTCTACCTCGGGATCCGGAAAGGGGAGTCGCTCCCGCACATCGGCGACCTCGTGTTCACCTCGGAGAACCCGCATTTCAGCAGCGAGGAGCTGGTGGATTTCCACACCACGAGCCGGACCTTCTCCGTCTATTATCCCGACACCCGGCCCGGCTCGGACCGCTACACGGTGGTGGTCTCGCTCAATGCCCGGTATGCGGACTGGAACACTCTTTCGGACGAGGAGTACGAGAAGCACAAGGCGCGCCTGATCGAGGAATCAATCGTGGCCCTGGAGAAGCACATCCCCGGGGTGCGCTCCCGCATCGATTGGACGGAGGCGGCCACCCCGCGGACGATCGAGCGCTACACCACGCACGCCGGCGGCACCTCGTTCGGCACGAAGTTCGAGGGCCTGAAGGTCTCGATGGACCTCCCCGAGCAAATGCCCGGGCTTTACCATGCCGGCTCCGTCGGCATCATCATGTCGGGTTGGCTTGGCACCATCAACTATGGCGTCATCGTCGCCAACAAGATCGACCAGCAACTCTTCCACCGTTCGGCCAAACCTCCCGTCCCATGAGTGCCAGCCCTGAAATCCTCAGCCTCATCCCGCACCGGCCCCCGTTCCTGTTCGTCGATGAGATCGTCAGCGCCACACCCAAGGGACTGGTGGCGCGGCGCACGTTCCGCGCGGACGAGGAATTCTACAAGGGGCACTATCCCGGCGCGCCGATCACGCCGGGCGTGCTCCTGTGCGAGGCGGTTTTCCAGACGGCCGGACTTTACATGGCCCGCAAGGCGCACGCGGCCGGCCTGAAGCCCGGGGAGGGCGTGCCGCTGATCGCCAAGATCAGCGAGGTCCGCTTCCGGAGCCCGGTCTATCCGGGCGACACGATCCAGATCGAGGTCACCGAAAAGGAAGCCATGGGCGGATTCACCATGCTGAGCGGTGTCATGACCAACCAGGGCAAGCGGGTCATGACCCTCGATTTCTCCGTGGCGTGGAAGACGCCCGAGAACATGACGAAGACCGGCGAAAGCGCGGGTCCCGCGGCCCATGTCTGATTTCCTGAACTTCGCCGGGAAAACCTTCCTGGTGTTCGGCGTCGCCAACCGGCGAAGCGTCGCGTGGATCACCGTGCGCGAGCTTGAAGCGCAGGGGGCGAAGGTCGTGCTCAGTGTGCGCTCGGAAGCGCGCCGGGCCTCGCTGGCGGCGCTCGTGGGCGACCGGCCGGTGTTTGTCTGTGACGTGGAGCAGGAGGGTGCGGTCCAGCGACTGGCCGGCGAGATCCAGGCGGCCGGGCACGCCCCGCTGCAGGGCCTCGTGCATTCCATCGCGTTTGCCAACTACCGCAACGGCTTCCGGCCGTTCCTCGAGACCGGCCGGGCGGATTTCCTGCAGGCCACGGCCATCTCGGCGTTCTCGCTGGTGGAGATTGCCCGGGCGTTCCGCCCGATCCTCGCCCGCCACGGCTCGATCGTGACCATCGGCATCTCCTCGCTGCAGGTGACGCCCGACAACTACGGCTACATGGGGCCGATCAAGGCCGCGCTGGAGTCGGCCTCGCGCTTCGTCGCCAAGTCGCTCTCGGCTGATTCCGAGATCCGCTGCAACGTGGTGGGCGCGGGTCCGCTGAAGACCAGCGCGTCGGCGGGCATCCCGGGCTACGCGGAGAGCTATCTTTACGCCGAGAAGCTGACCTTCCGAAAGCGCAACCTTGCGACGGAAGAGGTGGCCAACACCGTGCTGTTCCTGCTCAGCGAGCGCAGCAGCGGCATCAACGGGGCGACGCTGGTCGTCGACGCCGGGCTGGGGAGCAATTTCTTCGACCACGAACTCATCCGGCTCGCGATGCGGCCGGAGATGAAACCCAAGCTCCATGGTGCTTAATTCCGCCGGGTTGGATATACTTGGGAAATGGCACACAGAGACACGGAGTTCACAGAGAACCGATCCTCATGCATTCCGAGCTCTGTGCTTTCTGCGTCTCTGTGTGACACCATCCGGATTATCGCGGCCGGCTCGTCGAGCCAGCCCTACCTCTTGAAATGATGCGGTATGAAAATGTCTGTCTGGAATCGATTGCAACCGCGCTGCCGGGCGAAGTCTGGACCTCTGCCGGCATCGAGGAACGGCTCCGGCCGCTGTACGAGCGCCTCAAGCTGCCCGCAGGGCGGCTCGAGCTGATGAGCGGCATTCGCGAGCGCCGGGTCTGGCCGGTGGGTACACGGCCGTCGGACGCCAGCGCCGAGGCTGGGCGGGCGGTGCTCGCGAAATCCCGCCTCCGGCCGGAGCAGGTCGAGCTTTTCATCCACGCGGCCGTGAGCCGGGACATGCTCGAGCCGGCGACCGCGTCGTTCGCGCACCGCAAGATCGGCCTGCCGGCGACGACGCAGATTTTCGATGTGTCGAACGCCTGCCTGGGTTTCCTGAACGCCATGACCCTGGCGGCGGGCCTGATCGAGTCGGGTCAGATCCGCTGCGCCTTGATCGCTTCGGGCGAGAACGGTCGGCCGCTGGTGGAGCAGACGATTCGCACCCTGCTGGAGCGGCCGCTGACCCGGAACGAGATCAAGCCGTACTTCGCCAACCTCACGATCGGCTCGGGCGCGGTGGCCGCGGTGCTGTGTCACCGCTCACTTGCCGGTCCCGGCGCGCACCGGCTGCTGGGTGGGGAGGCGCGGGCCGCCACGCAGCACAGCGAGCTCTGCCAGGGCGACACTCACGGCACCGAGGGACTGGCCATGCAGACTGATTCCGAGCAGCTCCTGGAGGCGGGTGTTGCGCTGGCACGCGATACTTGGTCGGCCTTCACGATTGCTGGTGGGTATGCCCCGGGTTCGTTCCAACGCTTTATCTGCCATCAGGTGGGCAGCACCCACCGGCGGCGCCTCTATGAGACGCTGGGCCTCGACCTCGCGCGGGATTTCTCGACCTTCGAAACCCTCGGCAACACCGGCTCGGTGGCCTTGCCCGCCACACTGGCGGCAGCGGTGGACGCGGGCGCGGTCAAGCCGGGGGACCGCGTCGGGCTGCTCGGCATCGGCAGCGGCCTGAATTGCCTGATGCTCGCGCTGGAATGGTGACGCCGCCCCAGATCCCCGGGTGGCTGGCGGAACTTTATCCGTTTCAGCCGCAGAGTTTCACCACGCCGGGCGGGGCGCGGATGAGCTACGTTGACGAGGGGCCGCGCCACGACGAGGCGGTCCTGATGGTGCACGGCAACCCGACCTGGTCATTTTACTACCGGAACCTGATCCAGGAACTGGCGCCGACGATGCGCTGTGTGGCGCCGGACCACATCGGGATGGGACTCTCGGAGAAGCCGGCCGACTACGATTATTCGCTGGCGACGCGGATTGCGGACATCGAGGCGCTGGTCGCCCGGTTGGGCCTCAGGAAGGTGCACCTCGTGGTGCATGACTGGGGCGGCGCCATCGGCTTTGGCTGGGCGGGGCGGCATCCGGAGCACGTGGGCCGGATCGTGATCACCAACACGGCGGCATTCCTGGCGCCCAAGATCCCGCTGCGCATCGCGCTTTGCCGTTTTCCCGGCCTGGGCCCGTGGGCGGTGAGAACGTTGAACGCCTTTGCGGGTCCGGCGACCTGGATGGCCATGAACCGCCGGAAACTCACCGCCATGGAACGGGCGGGGTATCTTTTTCCTTACGGGAACACCGCCGACCGCGTGGCAGTGGCGGCGTTTGTGCTGGATATCCCGATGGAGCAGGCGCACCGGAGTTGGGCGACCCTGCAGGAGGTGGAGCAAAACCTGAAATTCTTCCGGGGTCATCAGGTGCAAATCATCTGGGGAGGGAAGGATTTCTGCTTCAACGACTACTTCCTCACGCGCTGGCGACAGATCTTTCCTCAAGCCATAGCCGATCGGATCCCCGATGCAGGGCATTACGTGCTCGAGGACTCCGGAGATGATGCCCTCGGCTTGGCCGAGGGTTTCCTGCAGGCGAAGTGATTCGGTGTAATCCCCCGGCTTCGAACGTTACTTAACATAATCTCTATTGTGCGTCTCATGCCTATGATGGAATGAGACCCCAGAGTGGACCTAGGCAACCAAGAGGTTTGCCACCAGCCCAGCGGCTTAAGGCGAATGCAGCCAGCGCGAGGTGAACGGAAAATAGATGAACAGCGGCTTGCCGACGACGTCCTTGGCCGGGACGTAGCCCCAGTAGCGTCCGTCGGAGCTGTTGGCCGAATTATCACCGAGGGCCAGGAATTTGTCCGGCGGCACCGTGGCGGTCGTGCCGCGCTGCAACAGCAAGGCATAGACCTCCGGGGCGTAGCCGTAGCCCTGGAACTTCCCGTCGCGGCGCGCATTCGATGCAAAAGCCTTGGCACCGGTGATCGGTGCGCCGTTGCGCCACAGCACCGGCTCCCTGACTTCCATGACGTCACCGGGCCGGCCGACGAGGCGCTTGATGTAATACTGGTCGCCGTAATCGGCCGCGATGCGCGGAATGTTGCCCGTCCGGAAAACGAATCCCTGCCCCACTTCGGGCCGGAAGAAATGATAGCTGACGCGATCCACGAAGAGCTGGTCGCCGGTCATGACATCAAACGAAAGTAAGGACTTCCCGGCCTCCGCCTTCCCCGGCAGTTCAACCAGGCGGATGCCATTCCCGCCGCGCCGCGATCGCCTTGCCTCGCCAACCATCTGATCAGCGGTGACCCCGAATGCCTCCCGGAAGGCCGTATCGAAGTCGAAATCAAGCGGCAGCAGCAGTTTGATCGGCACCTCGTTCACATAAAACAGGTACTGGCGCAACTTCGTCGGGAGCACAAACCACTTGCGCCCGTCCACCGGGTCATAGTGCAACAGGCCATTGCTCCCAGTTAATTCGTTGTACCGCACCTGAACGCTAATCGTGCCCGACTCCGGGGCGACCAGCTCATGATGCACGGCCCCGAAGAGCACAAACCGGGCGGCCTGCTTCGGCAGTGACGGCGTGGGCTCGCCCCGAGGATAAACCTCAGGGGTCATCCCATAGTAGCTCGGCCACATCGAATTCGTCGGGATCTTGAAGGGCTGGATGAAGTAGACCTTGATCCCGAGGATCACGATCGCGGCCATAAGGAAGAACTCCACGTTCTCCACCAGGCTGCTCTTCGGGTAAACCCGGCCGCCGACCTCGCGGAGCGTTTCCTCGAGCCGTTCGATCCCAAGTTTCAACTGGGCAGCATCGTGCTTCGCCCGAACGGCTTCTCTCAGCTCCTGCATGTGACCGAGCAGCCGCTGTCTCTCCGGCTCCGTCAATTGGTCGCGCCGGTAATGCCAGACTCGCTCCGCCAATTCGATCCAATGCTCCGCCGTGGAGCGCATCCGGCTTTGCTGCGTTCGAATCCCTACCAGCCGACCA
Source organism: Opitutus sp. GAS368 (assembly GCA_945903545.1). GTDB lineage: Bacteria > Verrucomicrobiota > Verrucomicrobiia > Opitutales > Opitutaceae > CAIYFD01. The sequence continues at coordinate 18,862 of CAMDOO010000021.1, forward strand.
GCAAACCGGCCGGTTACTTCGAGGATTTCGATCAGCGTGATCACGGGTCAGTTCGTTTTCAGCACCTTGATGAAGGCATCCGATGGGATCGAGACCTTGCCGAACTGTTTCATCTTCTTTTTGCCCTCCTTCTGTTTGTCGAGGAGCTTGCGCTTGCGGGAGATGTCGCCGCCGTAGCACTTCGAGGTGACGTCCTTCCGCATTTCCTTCACGTTGTCGCGGGCGATGATCTTGCCGCCGATCGCGGCTTGGATCGCCACCTTGAACATCTGCGGCGGGATGATCTCGGCGAGCTTCTCGCAGAGGGCCCGGCCTTTGCCCTCGGCCTTGTCGCGGTGGACGATGCTGGCGAAAGCATCCACCGGGTCGTTGTTGACCAGGATCTCCATCTTCACGAGGTCCGAGACCAGGTAGTCGCTGAGCTCGTAGTCCATCGAGCCGTAGCCGTGCGTGATGCTCTTCAGCCGATCGTTGAAATCCACCAGGATCTCATTGAGCGGCAGCATGCAGGTCAGCATCACCCGATGCGCATCGAGCGTGTCGGTGTGCTCGACGACGCCGCGCTTTTCCATGACGAGCGCAAGGATGTCGCCCATCGAGTCGTTCGGGATGTGGATCGACGCCTTGATCGTGGGCTCGCGGATCTCGAGGATCGTGCCCGGATCCGGCAGCAATACGGGATTATCGATCTGCGCGATCGCGCCGCCGTGGGTCACGATGTGGTAGACGACACTCGGGTACGTGGAAATGATGTCCACGTCGTGCTCGCGGCGCACCCGCTCCTGGATGATCTCCATGTGCAGGAGCCCGAGGAAGCCGCAGCGGAATCCGAAGCCCAGCGCGAGTGAACTCTCGGAGGAATACACAAACGCCGCGTCGTTGAGCTGCAACCGGCCCAGGGCCGCCTTGAGCTTTTCGTAGTCCGAGGTCTCCACCGGATAGAGTCCGCAAAACACCATCGGGCGGACCTCCTTGTAACCCGGCAGCATGTCTGTGGCTGCCTTGTTCGCCAGGGTGATGGTGTCGCCGGTCTTGATCTCGGACGGCGTCTTGATGCTCGAGACGAAGTATCCCACGTCACCCGCACCGAGCACGTCCACCTTCATCATCTTGGGGGTAAAAACTCCGACCTCCTTGATTTCCGCCCGCTGGCCGGTGTTCATCAGCATCATCATGTCACCGGCCTTATAGCTGCCGGAGAACACGCGGGCATAGGCGATCACGCCGCGATAGGAGTCGTACAGGGAATCGAACACCAGCGCGCGGGGCTGCGGATAATCGGTCCAGCGCGGCGCCGGCACGCGGCTGACCACGGCCTCGAGGATGTCGACGATGCCAATGCCGGACTTGCCGCTGGCGAGAATCGCCTCCTCGGAGGAGATCGTCAGGATGTCCTCGAGCTGTTTCAGGCAGAGTTCGAGATTGGCGCTCGGGAGGTCGATTTTGTTGATGACCGGGATGACCTTGAGCTTCTGGGCGAACGCGAGGTGCGCGTTGGCGACGGTCTGGGCCTCCACCCCCTGGGCGGCGTCGATCAGGAGCAGCGCACCCTCGCAGGCCGCGAGACTCCGCGAGACCTCGTAGGAAAAGTCCACGTGGCCCGGCGTGTCCATCAGGTTGAGTTTGTAGATCTGCCCGTCCTTCGCCGGGTACGTCATCGTCACCGGGTGGGACTTGATCGTGATCCCGCGCTCCCGCTCGAGGTCCATTGAGTCCAGGTGCTGCGCCGTGAGCACCCGATGCGAAACGGTGTTGGTGTACTCGAGGAGCCGGTCAGACAGGGTCGTCTTGCCGTGGTCGACGTGGGCGATGATGCAGAAATTACGCGTGAGCGGTACGGAAGACATGAAAGGGGCGGCGACGGCTCAGGCCGACAGGTCGGAAAACTCCGTGAAGCTGGTCACGACCCAAGCCTTGTCGGTCCGGCGCGCCAGCCCGGCGAGCACTCCCCCCGGCCCGAGCTCCCAGAACGGGCCCGCCCCGGCGGCGGCGGCCGAGCGCATGCACTGCTCCCAGCGGACCGGCGAGACCACCTGGCGCACGAGCGCGGCCTTGATGTCGGCCGGATTGCTCACGGCTTGGCCGGTCGTGTTCGTGAAGATCTGGCAGCGGGGCCCGGCAAACGGGATCGGGGCCAGGTAGGCCTCAAACGCGGCGCGGGCGGGCTCCATCAGGCGGCTGTGGTAGGCACCGGCCACGTTCAGCGGCATCACCTTCTTCATGCCGCGCGCCTTGGCCGCCGTGACGGCGTCGGTTACCCGGGACTTTTCGCCGGAAACAATGATCTGGCCCGGGGCGTTGAAGTTCGCCGCCTCGATGCCGAACTCGGCGCAGAGGGCCTCGACCGCCGCCGGCTCCTCGCCGATCACGGCCGCCATGCTGCCGGTGGTCTGCTCGCACGCGACCTGCATCAGCCGGCCGCGCTCGGCGACGATCCGCAGGCCCGTCGCAAAATCAAACACGCCCGCGGCCGCGCAGGCCGTGACCTCGCCCAGGCTCAGCCCCAGGACCAGGCGCGGGTCCTCGGCCGGAATCTTCCCCTGTTCGCGCAAGGCCGAGAGCAGCGCCAGGCCATGCACATACAGGGCCGGCTGGCAGGCCTTGGTCTCGGTCAGGGTCGTTTCCGGGCCCTCAAAGCTGAGCTTGGCCAGGTCCCAGCCCAGCACGCCGCCGGCTTCCTCGTAAAGGGCACGCGCCGCCGGCGAAGAGTCATGCAAACTCCGCCCCATTCCGACCTTTTGTGCTCCCTGTCCTGCAAAGAGAAGTGCCAGTGCCATGTTAAGAACCGACGAGAGAATCCCCCGGCGGCGCCGAATCCAAGCCCTAAAAACGTTTCAGCTGGGGGAAGTACCGGCGGTCATCGGCGCCGGGCGTTTCCGGCGCCGTGGCCGGGGGTCGGGGCGACTCGGGAACAGGGCTCGCCAGAGTTGGAGCCGGCGTTGCGACCAGCAGCGGCAACCCGCCCGGCGCCACCGGGGTCAATGACCGTGGCCCGGCCTGCATCGCCTGCACGAAGGGATTGTCGGGCACCCGCACGGAACCGGGCGAACCCGGCGTGAGCTGCGCGGCCTCCTGCGGGGTCAAGCCGGAGGTGACGGCGGCCTTGCCGTCCAGGCGCCGCAGGTTGGCGGGATCGGCCAGCGCGTCCTGCTGGGGTCCGCCGCCCGCCAGTTCCGGGTAGAGGTTGCCGAGGCGGCGGAACTCATCCGGGCTCAGCCAAGCCGACATATAGCCGGACAACGGGCTGTTCACGGCGTTCGGCAGAGTCGAGGCAGCTTTCTTGGCGGCGGCCGGCAATGGATCGCGGGAGTTGATCCCGGGTTCCTTCTCGTCCGCACTTGCCGAATCATCCAGCCGGCCTGCGCCGCTGCTGCCTGTCCCCGCCCGCCGGGAATTTTCCTCCAAGGCGTCGAGCAACCAGCCCGACGACTTTGGCGGTTGGGCGGCGGCACCGGCATCAGGCGGGCGCGCCGGTGCCGTCACGGCCGGCGGCGCGGCAAAGTTACCCGAGCCGCCAATGCCCGCCGCGGCCCCCAGATCCAGTCCCGAACCGGGAATGGTTCCCGGGGGTGCGGACTTGAGCGCCCCAAGATCCTGCCGCACTGATTCAAACGGCCGGTCGGCCGCCGGAGGATTGTCGGCTGCCCCGAGGCTGACCGGCAAAAAGGCGGCGAGCGCGAACGTGATGCGGATGCGGTTCATCGCGCGGCACCAGGGCGCCGGTCAGCTCCTCATGAAGATGCCCTTGAGGTTCATCTCGAGGGCCTGCGGGTTCGGCGAGTACTTGAGGCCCTCGCCCTTGCTGATCTTGCCGGCCTTGATCAGCCGGTAGATGTCCTTGTTGAACGAGAAGCTGTTCGAGTCGCTGCCGTTCTCGAGCTGGCCCTGGATCTTCTCGTTCTGGCCCTCGAGGATGAGGTTCTTGATCACCGCGTCCGCCGTGAGGATCTCGTTGGCGGGTACCCGGCCCGTGCCCTCGATCGTGGGTATCAGCTTCTGGCAAATGAAGCCGCGCAGCGAGCCGGCGATCTGGCGCCGGGCCTGCTCCATTTGCTCAGGCGGAAAGAACTCGAACAGTCGGGTGAGCGATTGCGCCACCGTCGCGGCGTGCATGGTGGAAAACACCAGGTGGCCGGTCTCGGCCGCGCTGATCGCGGTCTCGAAGGTTTCCCGGTCGCGCATTTCACCGATCAGAATGATGTCGGGGTTCTGGCGGAGCACCGACTTGATCGCCAGTTCGAAGCTCGGGACATCGAGGCCGATCTCCCGCTGCTGGAACAGCGACTTGTCGTCCTGGAACGTGTACTCGATCGGGTCCTCGATCGTGACGATGTGTTTGTCCAGATTGGAGTTAATCCAGTTCATCATCGCCGCCATCGTCGAGCTCTTGCCGGAACCGGTCGCACCGCAGATAAGCAGGATGCCGTCCTTGGCCTGCGCCAGCTTGATCAGCGCGTCCTGGGTTTGGCCGAGGCCGAGGTCGTCGAAGGTCGGCACGCGGCTCTTGATGTGCCGCATGACGATGCTGACGAGGCCGCGCTGGTGGAAGGCATTGACGCGGAAGCGGCCGACGTTGTCGGCGGCGTAGGCGAAATCGACCTGCCCCTCGTCATCCCAGCGGGGCTTGAAGACCTTTGGCACATGCTAGTCCACGAAGGCCTGGGCCTCCGGGCAGGTGATGGGCTCCATGTCCACCGGCTTGAGGCGGCCCGCGAGGCGGACGTAGCCGGGCTTGTTCGATTTGACGACGATGTCGCTGGCGCCGCTGTCGACAGCGAGCTTCAGCAAATCGTTAAACATCTCGGTATGTGGGGTCATCGGTGGCTCGGGAGAAAAACGTTGCGCACTTCCTAAATCGCCATGCCCTAGTTCAGCAAGGCAACATTGCCCAACGCACTCGCATGAAGCTCCGACCGTTCACTGGCACCACGACCGCCCTCGTCACTCCTTTTCGCAAGCAGAAGGTGGCATTCGACGATCTTTCCCGCCTGGTGGAATTCCAGATCAAGGCCGGGATCAACGGGCTCGTGCCGGTCGGCACCACCGGCGAGTCGCCGACCCTTTCGCATGAGGAGCACATGGATGTGGTCCGCGCCGTCATCGCCGACACGCGCGGCCGCGTCCCGGTCATTGCCGGCACCGGCTCGAATTCCACCCAGGAGGCCATCGGCCTGACCAAGCTCGCCCACGACGCCGGTGCCGACGCGATGCTCGTGGTCGCACCGTATTACAACAAGCCGAGCCAGGAAGGGGTCTACCGCTACTACGCCGCGCTCGCGGAGGTCACCGACCGCCCGATCATCCTCTACTCGATCCCGGGCCGCTGCGGTATCGAGATCAGCGTGCCGGTCGTCGAGCGTCTCCGCGCCCGCTATCCCCATGTCCGCATCATCAAGGAGGCCGGCGGCAGCGTCGACCGCGTTGACCAGCTCAAGCAGGCCATGGGCTCCGCCATCACCGTGCTGAGCGGGGACGACTCCCTCACCCTGCCCTTCATGGCCGTCGGCGCCGAGGGCGTGATCAGCGTGGCTTCGAACCTCTACGCGAAGAAGGTCACCCGCATGGTCCGCCTCGCCCTCGAGGGCGACTTCACCGCGGCGGGCCGACTGCACCGCGAGCTCTACCCGATGTTCCGTGGCATCTTCATCGAGCCGAACCCTGTGCCGATCAAGGTTGGCCTCGCCGACCACGGCGTGATCGAGTCGGCCGAGGTCCGCCCGCCCCTCTGCGAGATCACCCCGGCCAACCTCCGCGTGGTCCGCGAACTCTTCGGCCGCATCAAGGTCTGATCCCCGCCATGGCGCTCCGCATTCTCATCAACGGGTCCAAGGGCCGCATGGGCCAGGCCCTTGCCGCCGCCGCTCCCGATCTCGGTCTCAAGGTCGTGGCCGCCCTCGACGCTGGCGACGATCTCGCCGCAGCCGTGCCCGGCTGCGATGTCATCATCGACTTCAGCTCCCCGGCCGCCACGGCCCACGTGCTCAAGGTTGCCCGTTCCCACGGCAAGGCCGTCGTGCTCGGCACCACCGGGCACGGCGAGGCCGAGAAGAAGTCCCTTCGTCGTCTCGCCGCCAAGATCCCCTGCGTCTGGGCCGGCAACTTCTCCGTCGGCGTCAACCTCCTCTTCGCCCTCGTCGACCGCGCCGCCGGGATCCTCGGGCCGGACTACGACGCGGAGGTCATCGAGATGCACCACCGCTTCAAGAAGGACGCGCCCAGCGGCACGGCCGAGCGCCTGCTCGAGATCATCCTGACGCAGCGCCGGCTCGGCCGGAAGGCCCTGCGGCACGGCCGCGCCGGCCTCACTGGCGCCCGCACCGATTCCGAGGTCGGCGTCCACGCCCTCCGCGGCGGTGATGTCATTGGCGACCACACCGTCCTCTTTGCCGCCCTTGGCGAACGCCTCGAGCTCACCCACAAGGCGAGCGACCGGGCTATCTTCGCCCGCGGCGCGCTCCGGGCCGCCGGCTGGGTCGCCGGACGCAAGCCGGGCCTCTACGACATGCAGGATGTGCTGGGGCTCAAGTGAGGCTCGGCAAAGTGACGAGTGACAAGTGACGGGTGACGAGTTCAGAATCGCGCTCGTCATGCTATCCGTGCTCGTCACTCGTCACTTGTCACCTGTCACCGCCCGCTCCGCGGGCCCAGCATGATCACCTCGATCCAGGGCACGCTGACCTCGGCCACCCCTCTGCGCGCCGTCATCGAGCTCAATGGGCTCGGCTACGAGGTCCATATCCCGGTCACGACCGCGGAGAAACTCCCCGCGCCGGGCAAGCCGGTGAAGCTTCACACTCACGTCGTGTACCGTGAGGACAACCAGGTCCTCTACGGCTTCCACGGCGAGGCGGAGCGTGATTTCTTCCGGCTGATGATCGAGCAGGTGACCGGGGTGGGTCCCAAGGTCGCGCTCACGATCCTGAGCAAGCTCTCTTTGCCTGTCCTGGAGGGAGCGATCCGCGCCGGCGACATCGCCACGCTCGCCCAGTGCCCCGGCATCGGCCGCAAGACCGCGGAGCGCCTCGTCGTCGAATTGAAGGCCAAGGTCGGCGCCACGTCAGGCAACGCGGCCATGGCCGCGTCCACTGGGGGCAACTCCGCCCATGCCGATGCCGTGGCCGCGCTCGGCGCCCTCGGTTACAAGCCGGCGGATGCCGAGCAGGCGGTCCGCCGGGCCGCGCTGGCGCTGGGCGAAGAGCCGACGACCGAAGCCCTGATCAAGCGGGCGCTGAACTGAACAGCCTGCGCCGCGTTTTCCTTTAGCAGCCTCAGGGCTGTTGGGGCACACAGCTCGTCCCCAATAGCTCCCAACGGATAACCAACAACCGACGCGGCGCACCAGCGCCGTGTCTCACTTGCGGAGCTCGTAAGCGTTCAGTTCCTCCGGCGGCCGCGTGGCTCCGGCCTTCGGGAACGTCGCATTCTCACGGTGCAGGCCCCAGGTGAGGCCGGCGGAGAAGGTCTTGTCCGTCCGCGTCGCCAGCAGCAGGTCGGCGTCAGCGAGCGGCGTGACCCGGGAAAGCTCCAGCAGGCGCATCCAGGCAAGATTGACGCTGTCCGCGCTAACCAGCGCCGTGCTGCCACCGAGCGGCAGGGTCACTACAGCCTCGCGGCCAGTGGGAACCGGGGCCGGCGGCGCCACCGCCATCGGGGCCTGCGCCTGGGGTGCCGTCGGGAGTGTGGTCGGGACGGAATCGCGGTTAACGAACACGATCGCCACCGCCGCGGCGGCCGCCATCAGGCCGCCAAACAGCAACAGCTTGGAACGCCCGCCGGCATCCGCCGGAAATTCCACCACCTTGCGTTCCGCCTCCGCGAGGGCCGCGGCCAGCTTGGGTGCCGGGGAAGCCGCGCCCTGCGAGAGCAGCAGCGTGCAGCCCCGGTCCATCCGGCAGTACTGATCGAAGACCTGGCGGCGCTCCGCGCTGCGATGGACCTCGGCCTCCAACGCGGCCGCGTCTTCCGGCGAGATCTCGCGGTCGACGTAAAGATTGAGCAATTCGATGAACCGGCTGTCTTTCATTTGAAATCTTCCCCCAGTTTGGCGCGCAGGCTCTCGCGGGCGCGAGCGATCCGGCTCTTCACGGTCCCCACGGAAATGCCCAGGATCGCCGCGATCTCCTCGTAGGAGAGGTTCTTCACGTTCCGCAGGATGAGGATCTCACGGTGCTTGGTACCGAGCTTCTCCATCCCGATCGCGATGTTGTCCAAAAGTTCCTGTGTTACCGAGGCTTGGCCGGGCGTTTCGACATCCGCCGGGATGATCTCGGCGAGGGTGGTCTCGTTCTCGTGGCTCACCGGGGCGTCGAAGGAGATCGACCGATCCCGTTTGCGGCGCCACCAGTACCAGTAGCGGTTGCGCGCGAGGTTGGTCGCGATCTGGTACAGCCAGGTGGAGAAGGCCGAGTCACCGCGGAAGTTCACCAGCCCGCGGTGGGCCCGGATGAAGGCGTCCTGCGTGACCTCCTCCGCGTCCTGCTGGTTGCGCAACAGCTGGTGCACCATGGAGTAGATGCGGTCCCAGTACCGGGTCACCATCTCGTCAAACGCCGCCTGATCGCCGCCCTTGAAGCGGGCGACGAGGGTCTGATCAAAAGCCACTTCCTGTGCCTTGGATGACATGCGTTCGGCTTGGCTCTGACGGGCTTGGTCTTGAATTGTTCCCACGTTGGAGGATTAAAGTCGGACTGGATTCTGGGAGTCGGCCGGGGCGGTTTGACCGGTAACAGGCAGGACCGTAGGGTCCCGAAAAGCCTTGCCAAGGTTCCGCGCGAAAATCTTCTTCGCAAACCTCGGGGAACTGGGGGGTGGTAGCTCAATGGTAGAGCAGTTGCCTTTTAAGCAATTGGTTCTGGGTTCGAATCCCAGCCGCCCCACCACCGGTCTTCGCCGGTCGCGATGTTGTGGCGAAGACTGCCGCGCCGAAGTCCCGCGCGAGTGGGACGAAGGCGGGCGAGGCCGCCAAGTACCGGCTTCGACCCGGCAAGCCCTTCGCCTGCACTGGCGTACGTGAACGCCGGGCAAAGGGCTACTCATGGTCTCCCACGCTTACAGACTGGCCGTTCTGCTTCGGACCGAGGCCCAGGATGAATGGCGCGGCGGCCTTGGCCCAGGTTGCGGCCTTGGGATAGGAGGATGCCTCGCCCGACCAGCATTGGCGCAGCATGTCGGTGTCGATGACGCCCGGGTTCAGCGGCACCGCGGCCAAACCCGCCGGCAGTTCCTCGGCCAGAGCCTTGGTCAGGCCCTCGATCGCCCATTTCGACGCGCAATAGGGCGCGACCTCGGCCGCGACGCTGCGCCCCCAGCCGGAGCTGAAATTCACAATCACCCCTTGGCCGCGCTTGATCATCGCCGGCACGAAGGCCCGGACCACGTTGGCCACGCCGCCGACATTCACCGCCATCAGCTTGTCGAACTCCGCCACGGGCACCTGCCAAAGTGGCGCCGGGTTGTTCATGAGCGCGGCGTTGTTGATGAGGAAATCCGGCGCTCCGTGCATCCCGATCACCCGGTCGGCCCACAGCTCGACCTTGGTCATCTGCGTCACGTCCACGACCGCGAAGTCCTGCGGCGCCGGATGGGAGAAACGCAGGTCGATGATCCCCTCCCCGCTCCGGCCACAGCCGACGACCGTGTGGCCCGCGGCGATGAATTCTTCCGCCAATGCCCTCCCGAGTCCCCGGGTCACGCCCGTGATAACGATGACCATGGCGGCCGGGTCCTACTTGCGGACCTGCATCCGGACCTGGCTAAGGCCGAGCGTGCGGCAGAGGTCCCAGACCTCCATGAGCTTCTTGACCTGTCCTTCCTCATCGGCGCGCACCAGCACGTTCGTGTTCCGGTTCACCTTCTGGATGTCCTGCAGCACGGCGGTGAGGTCGCTGTCAGGCACGACGCGGCCATTGATCGACACGCTGCCTTCCTTGCCGATGCCAATCTCGATCGCACCGCTGAACTGGTTCTGGCCGGCGCTCTGGGCCTTGGGCACCGTGATGTTGAGAGTGCGGCTGGCGCTGAAGCGCATCGTGACAAACGCGAACAGCACGAGCATCACGAGCACGTCGATCAGCGGCACGAGCGGCAGCTCGGGGCGCCGACGACGTTGGGTGCGCAGGCCGTTGCTCATTTGCCGGCCGGGGCGTCCGACGGACCGTGGTTGGCCAGGACCCGCTCGAGGAGCACGTCGAGTCGCGCCGCATGCTTGTCGATCCGGCGCTGGAGGAAACCGTTGCCGATCAGCGCCACGACCGCGATACAGAGGCCAAGCAGCGTGGCCGACAGGGCGTAGCCGACGCTCTCCGTGAAGCTCACCGGGTCGGGCATCTTGGTGTCGGGATCGATCACCGAGAAGGCGACGAGCAGGCCGGACACCGTGCCGATCAGCCCGATCAGCGGCGCCGCCGTGTAGATGACATCAAGGTAGCTGACGCCGCGCTCCATCTTCATGATCTCGAGGCGGGCATAGGCCTTGGCCCCGTCGGCGTCGCCCGGGTGCCGCTCCACGAAGCTGATAATGCGGCCGAGGGCGGAGTGATTGCCACCTGAGACCGGTTTGCCCTCGAGCGAGGCCTCGGCGAGGTCATCCGGGATGATCGTCGCGTTCCGGAGCGCAAAGGCGCGCTCGCAGATAATGAAGACGGCCACCAGCGAGCAGAGGCCGAGCGGATAAGCCAGCAGGCCGGCCTCCCTGATGATACGCATTCCGTCGATCGCGGCAAAAATCATGGTTGGGTGTAAGATGGTGCGGTTAAGACGCTACGTTCGCGAAAAGGTTCAGAAATTCTTGGGAAGGGCGGACTGGCGCCAAGCTAGAAGCATCCGGGCTCAACGTTCGAGGATGATCACCAGCAAGCCGAGCAGCGTGAACATCGCCCCCAGCAGCCCCGCCTCGTTGCGCTCGAAGCTCTGGAGCTTGAACCGCTGCAGGCCGTGCAGCGTCAGCCAGGTGAACAGCAGCATCCCCAGCAGGGTGCCGGCGGCCAGGATCCCGCTCAGGACGAGGAATCCCGTCCAGCCGAACTGCACCCCGGAGAGGTAGATCGGCAGGAAGCCCTCGCAGGGCGACAACGTCAGCATCAAGAACAGGCCGCTGACCGCCGACCAGTCTCCTGTCTTGGGCGAGACCAGCGTGCTGTCCTTCAGCTCGGTGTCCCAGTGGCTGCGGTCCTCCTCGTGACCACAATGCTCGTCGGCATGGTGGTGGCCGCCCGGCACCGCATGATGGCAGATGCCGTCACCCCGCCACTGCCGCCAGAAATAGAAAAGCCCGATGACGAGCAGGCTGCCGCCCGCGATCCACGGGAAGATCCAGGCCACCGAATCCACCAGCGCCGTTCCGAGCAGGGCGATGACCAGACCCAGCAGGCTGGTCAGCAGCACATGCCCCATGCCGGCGAGCGCCGCGATGCCCATGGCCCGCGCCTTGGTCCAGTTCCGCGCCCGCGCCACCAGCACGAAGGGCAGCCAATGCGTCGGGATGGCGGCATGAAAAAACGCCACGGTAAATCCCGTGGCGGCCACGGTCGCGAGCATGTTGGCGTTCATCAGTTGGAGGAAGGACCGCGGACTGTTCACACCAAAACCCGAACCTTCCATCGCAAAATCCGGCGGCCCCGCTCCCCAGGTAACAGATCCGTCAAGCCCTGGGCCGAGTTGGCTGTTGCGCCGCCACCCGTTCGGATTACCAATCGGTCCCCGGTCACCCCGCCGATGAGAACCGCCGCCGCCACTGTCCTCGCCTGCTTCGCGCTCCGGGCCGCCGCCGCCCCCGCGGCCGATGACGTGGCAGTCGTGGCCGCCGCACGGCTGGCCGAGAAGGCCAGCTACAGCTGGAGCTCCGCGATCTCGAACGATGCCAGCGGCGGTTTTTCCCGGATCGACGGCCAGACCGTGCGCGGCGGCTACACCCTTCTCTTGCCCCGCAATGTCTCCGATGTCCTCCGCAACCGCGGCGCAGTCCGCGATGCCGACGGCGTCAGCCAGGCCTTTTTCCGCGGCAGCAACCGCTGCGTCATCCTGACCGACCAAGGCTGGCTGGCACCCGAGGAACTTCCCCCGGCGCAGACTTCAACCGAGCGTTCGCAGCCGCGCAATCCCGCCGCCGCGCGCGGCGGTCGCAACGGCGGGCGCGTGGCGCTTTCCTCCATCCCCACCCAGGTCGACGATTTCAACTTCGAGATCCGGCACCCGCACGAGGATCTCGACCTGATCATCGGCTCCTACACCACCCTCCGGGCCGCCGGTGAAAGCTTCACCGGCGAGCTGACCGACGCCGGCGCCGCCCTCTTTCTCAGCGCCTTCGCCCAGCCCAAGGTCGAGGTCCGGCGTGCCACCGGCTCCTTTCATTGCTGGATCGAGAATGGCGTGGTCGTCCGGTACGAGATCGTGATCACCGGCACCGTGAACCTGCCCGGCGACCGCAACCCGCTCCCGGTCAATTGGACGATCCGGACCGAGATCCACAGCATCGGTACCACGCGTGTCACCGTGCCGACCGCGGTTCGCGCCAAGCTCGGCTAGGCAAGGTCGTGAGCGCGCCCAAAGCCAAGGCCGGCTGCGGGTACCTGTTCATCGGGACGGTGGTCGCCATCGGTCTGCTCATGCTCATGGTGGGCGTTGCGCCCGCAGCAGATTCCGAGGTCGTCGGTCGTCGTATTTTGACCGCCCTTGGCCTGCTCGTGGTCACCGGCGGGTTCCTCTTCCTGATTCCCATGCGCCGGGCCCTCGCGCGTCAGGCCGCGCAGGAGAAGCTCGAGGCGGACTTCCCGAACCAGCCGTGGAAATGGCGGCCCGAATGGAACGCCGGCCGGATCGAGGCCACCGGGGGCAAGGCTGCGCTCGCGATGTGGTTCTTCGCCCTCCTCTGGAATACCATCAGCTGGACCTCCGTCTTCGCGGCCTGGCCGCAGATCGGCCGCGGCGAAAAGGCGGTCTGGCTGGTGTTCCTGTTCCCGCTGGTGGGCGTATTCCTTCTCTGGGCAGCCATCTACCAGACGATCCGGGCGCGAAAATTCGGCCGAACGGTCTTTCTGCCCACGGGCGTCCCGGGCGTGGTCGGCGGTTATCTCGGCGGCGTCATTCACGTGCCTTCCACGGTGCAGTCCGAGACCGAGGTCAGCCTCGCGCTGCAGGCCTGCCGGACCACGGTCACCGGCAGCGGCAAGAATCGCAGCGTCCAGACCGACATCGTCTGGGAACACGAGGTCCGCATCGCCCGCGAGAATCTCGCCACCGGCTCGGCCGGGACCGACATCCCCGTGCTTTTTCACATTCCCGCGGGTCAGCCCGACTCCGACCTCAAGACTTCCGATCCGCGCACCTACTGGCGCCTGACCGCCAAGGCCGCCGTCCCCGGCGTGGACTTCGAGAGCACGTTCGAGGTCCCGGTGTTCACCACCGGCGAGACCGTGGCGACGCCCGATCCGGACAAACCCCTGCTCGCCGAGTACCGGGAGGACACCGCCACGCCCGAGGCCCTGGCCGCCGCCGGCATCACGCTGCTGCCGGCCGGCCCGGGCGGTCACCCGGCGATCGCGTTTTCGTCACGACATATCCGTGCCACGAAGATCGTCATGGCCGCCCTCGCGTTTTCCGCCTCCGCCGGTGTGGCGGCCCTGCTGGCCTTCGGCCTGTGGGTGCCAGCGTTGTTTGTCGGCTTCTTTGACCTGATTCTCCTCCTCATCGCCTACTCGGTCTGGACCAGCGACACGGAGGTCGAGGTGCAGCCAGCCGAGGTGGTGGTGCGCGCCAGGAAACTCGGCGGCTGGAAGGAGCAGCGCGTGCCCCGCGACCAGATCGCGCTCGTTCGCACCGACAAGTCCATGCGCAGTGGCGAGCAACAATACTACAAGCTCGTCCTCGTCGGCCAGGCGGGCGCCGATGCGAATCAGGCCGTCGCCGGCGAGCCGTTCGTGATCCGGAAAATTCGCTACCAGCTCGAACGTGCCCGGAAGCATCCCGGCAACCCGGTCGCCGGCCAGGGCACCAAGGAACTCATCGCCAGTTTGCATTCGCTCCCGCGTTTTCAGGTGACCGCAGCCAACAGTGTCCCGGGTCCTGCCCTCGCAGCCAGCGTCGTCCGCTTGCTGGAGCAGAGGATCGGAGTTCCGGCGGAAAGGTAGGCCGGAAATGTTATCTCGTCGCGATGCAGCCGGCCCCGGCGGACATGACATGTCCGACCTACCCCAATCCAGCTCCCTTCGCTAGAGGTCCCGGAACGACCCGAACTCCGGGTCGAACAAGCGCCGGTAGGTCCGCACGATCAGGCCGTCGGTCAGGCCTGCCAGCCAGTCGCAGAGGTGCCTGGCCTTGGCCGCCTCGTCGGGGGCCGAGTCGATCAGGCGCACGACCCGCGGGGGGAGGATGCCGATCGCCCGGCCGGTCTTGCGGACATGGTGATGCCAGCATGACTCCCACAGCTCGAACATCACCTTGCGTGCCTTGTGCTCCAGCTGCTGGAGCTGCGTGCTCTCGAAGATGATGTCGTTCGACATCTTCTTGAAGAACAGCGCCTCGTCCTGCGCCTCCTGCGCCACGACCAGGTCGTAGCGGTAGCGGTGCGTGCGGGCCGACATGAAATTCGTGCGCTCGCGCAACCGGCAGGCCCGGATGCAGCCGCCGATCTTCTGCGAGAAGGTGCGCTCCACGTTGTCGGCCCGGATCGCGGCGAACAATTCATCGAGCAGCCGCTGCCGCCGCGCGTCGATCGGCTCGCCCGCCGCCCAGCGCTCGATCCGCTCGAGGGTCAGGAAACCCGCCTTCACGCCATCGACGATGTCGTTCAGCGAGTAGGCCGCGTCGTCCGCCCAGTCCATGATCTGGCATTCCACGCTCTTGAACGAGTTCAGCTCCTCCCCCGCCTGCAGCGCGGACGGAAGCGCGGCGCCCCCAAAGACAAACGTCCGCACCGACTCCTGTGGGTCGTAGAGGAAATGATTCGCCGGCGGCGCGGGAAACTCGCGGAAAAGCTTCTTATACTTCAGCACGCCGTCGAGCAGCGCCCGCGTGGCCTGCATGCCGCGCACCCCAGCCTCGGACTCGTAGAGGGTCGTAGTAAGCAGGTGCAGGGTCTGCGCGTTGCCCTCGAAGCCGCCATAAGGCAGCATCAACTCCTGCAGCGTGCGCTCGCCCGAGTGACCGAAGGGCGGATGCCCGAGGTCGTGTGCGAGGCAGACGCCCTCCACGAGGTCGCCGTCGATGTGGAAGTCCTCCCGAAGCGGCCCGCCCTGCGTCCGGAGAAAATGGCAGATCGAGCGACCGATCTGTGCCACCTCCATCGAGTGCGTCAGGCGGGTGCGGTAGAAGTCGTACTCACCCGAGAGGAACACCTGGGTCTTCGACTGCAGCTTGCGGAACGCGTGGGCATGGATGATCCGGTCCCGGTCGATTTGGAACGCCGTGCGGTAGTCGGGCTGGCGCACCTCGCCCTGGGTCTCAGTGTCGAAATCCTGGTAAAACGTATTCGGCATCGCAGGGGTCCGAGAGAAACGGGGCCCCGACCCGAGGCAAACCCCATTCGACGCGGTCAACTCCCGTCTGTTCTCTCCGCCGAAAATCCGGCAGCCTGCCGGGATGCGTTTGCCCCACCCTGGTTTCGTCCTGAGCCTCGGCCTGCTGGTCGCAGCTTCCGACCCGGCATCGGCCCGCGCCGCGGCAGCCGAGCCGCCGCCGTTCAACAACGCCGGCCAGCCCAACCGCAGCCAGAACGGACCGTGGAACAATGATGTACTCGTGTTCCGCGTGCCGGCGGACGGAGCTGCGGAACGCCTCGCCACGTTTCCCCGGGCCGGAGTGCCGACGGCCGCGCGCCTGGCCGATGGCCGCCTCATCGCGGCGCACCAGCATTTCCCCGCGGACGATGATGCCGCCTTCGACAAGGTCGCGGTGCACTTTTCCTCCGACGAGGGCCGGACCTGGACGTCCCCGGCCGTGATCGAGCTCGAGGGCCTGCCCGCCGGAATGCGTTTCCCTTTCGATCCCACGCTGGTGCCGCTGCCCGATGGCCGCATCCGGCTCTATTTCACCTCGCTGCGCGGCCGGCAATTCGAGGAGGACCGGCCCGCGATCCACTCGGCCGTTTCCCGCGACGGCCTCAGTTACGTTTACGAGGCCGGCGTTCGTTTCGAGGTAGCAGGCCGGCCCGTGATCGATTGCGCGGTGGTGCTGCACCAGGGCATCTTTCATTTGTTCGCCCCCGATAATGGAGCGGGCGCCAATCCCGGCGCGCCCAACCGCCGCCCCGAGGATCTGCCCTCGGCCGGCACCGCCTACCACGCCACCAGCCAGGATGGTCTCGCCTTCACGCGTGAACCTGACCTCAGGATCGAGGGCAGCCGGCGCTGGCTCGGCAACGCCCAGTCGGACGGCCCGCTGATCCGTTTCTTCGGCAGCGGCGGACCGCGCGGCCTCTGGTCCGCCACGAGCAGGGACGGCGCCATGTGGACCCTGGAGAATAGTCTGCCCCAGGTCATGGGCGCCGACCCGGGTGCCGTCGCTCTGCAGGACGGCGCATGGCTGCTTGTCGTCACCGGCCCGCCCCGCCAGGGCGCCCCACCGGACAATCCCGCTGGTAATCCGGGCCCTGGCGCGCGGACACCTGTCGTCAACGCCCTCGACGCCAACGGCGACGGCACGATCGACCCGCAGGAAATCTCGAACGCACCGGCCGCGCTGCGCCGGCTCGATCGCAACAACGACGGACGAATCAATCCCGAGGAACTCCGCCCCGCCCCGCCCCCAGCCGGCCCCAACAACGGCAATCGCTAAAGCAGTTCCAGCCCTGCGGTAGCCGGGGCCGTTGACCCCGGTGCCTGCTGACCACGGTCAAGTGTTTGCGCTGGCCACCCACGGCCTAGCGTCCGCCGCTCGCCGGCTCTTCTGTCTCCGGCCCGTCCGCCTGGATCCGCCGGTTCATCTCCCCGCGCTGGGCCGCGAGTTCGCCTACCCGCTCGCGCAGCTCGGGGTGACGCCGCAGGAATTCGCGGAAGTCGCGCTGGCTGAGCATGAGGAACTTGCTGTAGTCAGTGGCCGTGACATCCGCCGAGCGCCGACCGCCGGTGAGGAGCCCGATCTCGCCGAAGAAATCGCCCGCCTCGAGCCGGATGCGTCGCCCGCCCACCACCACCTCAACCGCGCCCTCCGAGATGAAATAGGCCGTGTCGGACGCATCGCCCGCCCGGATGATCCGCTCGCCCGGCTGGGCTTCGTGCGGCTGGAAGTGGAGCACTAACACCTCGCGCTGCTCCGGGGTCAGGCCGGTGAACAGCGGAAAGCGCTGCACGAGTTCCTCCGGTCCGAGCGTGCGGTGCACGGCCGCCTTGCGCTCGAGGGCCGCCTTGGCGGCGGCGAGTTCCTCCACCAGCCGGGCAAACGCGCCCGCGCCGCGGTCCTCGCCGTGGCGCCGCCACCAGGGGTGTTGAACGGACTTGGCCGCGAGCCAGCCCGCCAGTCCGAAGCTCAGCGGGTTCAGGGTGATCGAGAGGATCGCCACCGCCAGCACCAGGCTCAGCCCCTCCTGCGGCAGCAGGCCGTAGCTGAGTCCCAGGCCGGCGAGGATGAACGAGAATTCGCCCACCTGCGCCAGGGCCGCACCGGCCAGCAAGGCCGTGCTCAGGGGATAACCGAGTGCCACCACGAGCAGCAGCGCGATCAGCGCCTTGCCCGCCACGACGAGCGCCAGCACCGCCGCCACCTTGCCGGGCGCCTCGATCAGGATCGAGGGATCAAACAGCATGCCGACCGAGACAAAGAAGATAACCGCAAAGGCGTCCTGCAGCGGCAGCGAGTTCGCCGCGGCCTTGTGACTCAGCTCCGACTCGCTCAGCACCACACCGGCGAAGAAGGCGCCCAGCGCAAACGACGCCCCGAACAGCGCGGCCGACACATACGCGATGCCGATGGCGATCGCCAGGACCGCGAGGGTGAACAGTTCGCGCGAGCCCGTGCGGGCCACCTGCCGCAGCATCCACGGGACCACCCTCGGCCCGACGGTCACCGCGATCGCCACGAACGCCCCGACCTTCGCGAGCGTCAGCCCCAGGGTCAGCCAGAGATTGCCCCCGCCGGGCTCACCCGGCTCCGCCGCCACCGGCCCGCCGAGCACGCCCGCCGTCGCCGGCAGCAGGACCAGCACCAGGACCATCGCCAAGTCCTCGACGATCAGCCAGCCGACGGCAATGCGGCCGTTCGGCGTGGCCACCGCGTTGCGCTCCTCGAGCGCCTTGAGCAGCACGACCGTGCTGGCCACCGACAGGCTCAGGCCGAGGACCAGGCCCCCGCCCCAGCTCCAACCCCAGCGGTGCGCGAGCAGCATGCCGGCACCCGTCGCGAGCACGATCTGCAGCAGTGCACCCGGCAGCGCGACCCGGCGCACCGCCATCAGGTCGGCGACCGAGAAGTGGAGGCCCACACCGAACATCAGCAGCATCACGCCGAGTTCCGCGAGCTGCCCCGCGATCGCCCGGTCGGCAACCGAGCCCGGCAGGAAACCAATCGCCACGCCGGCGAGGAGGTAGCCGACCAGCGGCGGCAGGCGCAGCCGCTGCGCCGCATAGCCGAAGACGAAGGCGAGCACGAAGGCCACCGCGAGGGTGGCGATCAGCGTGACATCATGCGGCATGCGTTTTTCTCTTCGACATTGGGTGTCAGATTGGACCCGAGACCGTGCGATCTCTGGCGCCGGTGGCAAGGATTCCGTCGTGGGAGGCAGACTGAAAATGAAATTTCGCTCCCGCCGGTCCCGAGACAGGATGTAGTCCGGGCGCCCCCACCCGGAGATGATCGTTTCGGGGTGAGGGCACCCCGACTACAGTTCCCGGCGGCGAAAGGAGTCGCCTCCTGCCGACGGAAAGCGCGGTCCGCCTTGTCTGTCCGCCGGTTTCCGTCTCCACTCGCGTCATGAGCATGCTCCCCCGCCCCGTCTGCCAGCGCCTGGAAAAGGCCGCTCGGCAGGCCGCCGCCAAGTCGTACTCGCCCTATTCCCGCTTCAAGGTCGGGGCTGCTGTGCTTGCCGGTTCGGGCAAAATCTACGCCGGCTGCAACGTCGAGAACGCCTCCTACGGCCTCTGCAACTGCGCCGAGCGCACCGCGATTTTCTCCGCCATCGCCGCCGGCGAGCGCCGCATCACGGCCGTCGCCGTCTACACGCCGACCAAGGCTCTCACCCGCCCCTGCGGCGCCTGCCGCCAGGTCATCCACGAGTTCGGCCCCAAGGCGACGATCATCTCCGTGGGCCAGAGCCGCGCCCGGATCGAAACCACCCTCGATGTCCTGCTGCCCGGGGCGTTCGGGCCTAAAAACCTAAAGCGCCAGAAGCTATAGAGCGGACAGTCGAACCTTTGGCACACAGAGACACGGAGAACACAGAGACCTGAATGAACTATTTTCTCTGTGCTCTCTGCGTCTCTGTGTGAAACAGGCTTGGAATCTTCCGGTGAAGATCGTCCTAACCGCTCAATAGATCCCGCACCGCCACCGCCACATCGGCCGAGGGTACTTCATTTTCCGTACGGTTCGTCAGGTCGCGGATCTTCACGACTCCCTTGGCGATCTCGTCGCCGCCGTAGATCAGGGCCAGCCGCGCGCCGGAATCCGTGGCGGCCTTGAACTGCTTGCCGAAAGCCAGCTCCGCGAAACGCAGCACGTACTCGACGCGATAACCCGCCGCGCGCAGCACCTGGATGTCAGGGAACGCCGCCGCCCGGCCCTTTTCGCCGTCTATCACGCAGAAGACATCGGCCGCCGATACCAGCTGCGGCATCAGCCCGCGCTGCTCCAGTAACAGGGCAAAGGTCATGTCACCGATGGCAAAACCGACCGCCGGCAGGTCCGGTCCGCCGAGTTTCTTCACCAGGTCGTTATAGCGGCCGCCGCCGGCGATCGCGCGCAGCTCACCCTTCCGGTCGAAGGCCTCGAAGACAAAACCCGTGTAATACGCCAGGCCGCGCACGACGCCGAGGTCCACCTGGACGAATTGGCCGAGGCCCATCGCATCCAGCGCGCCGAGCACCCGGCGCCAATCGTTTAGACGGGCGGCGATCTTCTCGCCGCCGACTTCGTTGGCCGCCTGCTCCAGTGCGGCGAGTGACTTGATCTGCAGGAACCCAAGGATCTTCGCCTTGAGCGTCGCATCGAGTGGGCCGAATTCCGTGGCGTAGTCCTTGAACGCCTCGTCGCCGGCCTTCTCATACTTGTCTACCGCGCTGAGCACCGCCCGGCTGCGCGCCTCGTCGAGCCCGAGGGCCTCGAGGAAGAAGAACCACAGGTTGCGGTCGCTCAGCCGCACGCAGAAATCCTGCTCGGTCAGGCCGAAGGCCGCGATCGTCTGCACCAGCAGCGCGACCAGCTCGATCTCGGCCTCGACCCCCGGCTCGCCGAAGATGTCGGCGTTGAACTGGAAGAAACACCGGCCCCGGCCGCGCTGCATCCGCTCATAGCGGTAGAACTCGCCAATGCTGTACCACTTGATCGGGCGCTTCAGCGCGTTCGCCTTGGCACCGACGAGCCGGCAGACCGTCGGGGTCATCTCCGGCCGCAGCGCCACCTCGCGCCCGCCCTTGTCGGTGAAGCTGAAAAGCTGCCCCTCGATCTCGTCGCCCGACTTCGCCTTGTAGAGCTCGAGCGGCTCCAGCACGGGTGCGTCGTACTCCGCGAAGCCGAACGCGTTCGCGCTGCGCCGCCAGAGGCGGAAGATGTGGTTCCGGCGCGCAAGATCTTCCGGGTAGAACTCGCGGAAACCGGGCAGGGTCTGGAACGTGGCCATGTCCGGGCATCGTGGCGAAACCCCCGCGCCCGGGGCGAACCATTTTTCATATCCATTCCCTATCTTCCCGGACATTGCCACCCGCCGGTCGACGACCGTGCATCCCCCTTCCCGGGCTCCCTCCAAAGTTTCATCTATTAGATGAAACTCTGGAGATCGAGACCCCCATTATGCGCCAGGCGTGAAATCCGGATGAAGCCGTTTTCACGGAGGGACCGCAAAGATGGTTTGAATCCCGGGCACCCCCGGGGCACCTTTCCAACCGTGGAAGCCAAAGCCAAAAGCCTGTCCTTTGAGGACGCCCTCACCCAGCTCGAGCAAATTGTCGAGTCGATGGAGGCCGGGGACGTGCCCCTGGCCGAGCTCCTCGCCAAGTTCGAGGACGGCAACAAGCTCCTCAAGGTCTGCGAAACGCGCCTGAAGGATGCCGAGCTCAAGATCGAGCAGCTCCGCAAGCAGAAGGACGGCGTGGCCTTTGAAAAGGTCATCCCCGGTGCCTGAGCCCGTTCCTTCACCTGCACTTTCCCTTTCACTCTCCCAGATGACGTCCTCCCCCCGCCTCCTCGATGGCATCCATGGCCCGGCCGATGTTAAGGCCCTGGCGCCCGCCCAACTCCCGCAGCTTGCGGCCGAGATCCGCGAGGAACTGATCTCGGTCACGTCCCGCACCGGCGGGCACATCGGGCCCAATCTCGGCGTGGTCGAGCTCACCATCGCCCTGCACCGGGTCTTCGAGACCCCCACGGACCAGTTCGTGTTCGACGTCGCCCACCAAGGCTACGTGCACAAGCTGCTCACCGGGCGCAACGGCCCGGAGTTCCAGAAGATCCGCCATACGGGCGGACTCAGCGGCTTTCTCACCCGCGGCGAGAGCCCGCACGACTCCTTCGGCGCCGGTCACGCCGGCACCGCCCTCAGCGCCGCCCTCGGCATGGCCACCGCGCGCGATCTCAATGGCACTTCCGAGCATGTCGTCGCCGTCTGCGGCGACGCCGCCTTCACCTGCGGCATCACCCTCGAGGCACTCAACAACGTCGTCACCTCG
Organism: Opitutus sp. GAS368; assembly: GCA_945903545.1. Classification (GTDB taxonomy): domain Bacteria; phylum Verrucomicrobiota; class Verrucomicrobiia; order Opitutales; family Opitutaceae; genus CAIYFD01. Next base: position 40,668 of record CAMDOO010000021.1, read on the forward strand.
ACCAAGCGCCTCATCGTCATCCTCAACGACAACGAGTGGTCCATCGCCAAGAACGTCGGCGCCATTTCCAGCTACCTGAACCGGCTCAGCACGAGCCCGACCTACAACAAGCTCCACCACGACATCGAGGCCTTCTTCCGCAGTTTCCCCGGCGGCACCGAGATGAACCGCGTCTACTCCAAGTGGAAGCGCGAGACCAAGGACTTCATCGTCGGCTCCTCCCTCTTCGAGAAGTTCGGCCTGCGCTACCTCGGACCGGTCGACGGCCACGATCTCGAGGCCCTGACCAAGAACCTCGAGTTCGCCCGCCACGCCGACGTGCCCGTGCTGATCCACGTCCTGACCAAGAAGGGCCGCGGACTCGATCCCGCGATCAACGCCCCGGAGAAATTCCACGGCGCCAGCCCCTTCAATCCCGAGACCGGCGAGAGCACCAAGACCGCCACCGCCACGTACTCGGAGGTCTTCGGGCAGACCCTTCTGCGCATGGCCCGCCAGGACAAGCGCATCATCGCCATCACCGGCGCCATGCCCTCCGGCACAGGCCTCTCGACCTTCGCCGAGCAGCTCCCGGGTCAGTTCTTCGACGTCGGCATCGCCGAGGAGCACGCCGTGATCTTTGCCGCGGGCCTCGCGACCAAAGGCCTGCGCCCGGTCTGCGCCATCTACTCGACCTTCCTCCAGCGCGCCTACGACCCGATCATCCACGACGTCGCCCTGCAGAATCTCCCGGTCACGTTCTGCATGGACCGCGCCGGCCTCTCGCCCAACGACGGCCCGACGCACCACGGCCTGTTCGACATCTCCTACCTCCGCTGCGTCCCGAATGCCGTGGTGATGCAGCCGAAGGACGGCGATGAGCTCGTCGACATGATGGCGACCTCCATCGCTCACCCCGGTCCCGCCTTCATCCGCTACCCGCGCGGCACCGCCCGCATCTCGGCCGACCGCGGTCCCGCCGCCATCCTCCCGCTCGGCCACGCCGAGGTCCTGCGCCAGGGCTCGAACATCATGATCTGGGCCCTCGGACCGATGGTGGACGATGCCCTCAAGCTCGCCGAGCGTCTCTCGGCCACGGAGAAGCTCTCCGTCGGCGTCGTGAACGCCCGCTTCGTCAAGCCGCTCGACCGCACCCTGCTCCTCAGCCACGCCGCCTGCATCCCGCTGCTCGTGACGATGGAGGACCACGCCGCCACCGGCGGCTTCGGCAGCGCCGTCCTCGAGGTGCTCCAGGAGGCCGGCTGCCCGGTCGCCCTCGAGCGCATCGGTTGGCCCGACCGCTTCATCGAGCACGGCTCGAACGTCGACGACCTCCGCGCCGCCCACGGCCTCGCACCGGCCCAAATCCACCGCCGTATCATGGACCGCTGGCGCAACCTGAGCGCGGAGCGTGTTGAGATGGGGACCTGAGGGCGCGTTGCGCCCGAGGGCGGAAGACGGAGGACAGAGGGCGGACAACGGCAATTTGCTGCATGATCCATGGGAGGGGCCCGACGTCACGGCGGTCCGCGATCAACCCCCGGGCAACGCTCAACATTCAGGTTTCCTACCCTTCGGGATTGAGCGTTAAAAGTTGAGCGTTTCCGGTCCGCCCGCTGTCCTCCGCCATCCGTCCTCTGCATCCAGTATGCCCACCCCAGAGCCCGACCCGCACCTGATCCGGCTTGGGTTGTCCCCGGATTACACGCAGGAGGAATTGCGCGCTGCCTATGCGGCACTCGTCGCGAGCTTGCCGGCTTCGGAACAGGATGACCTGCGTGACTCGCACAATGTCCTGAATGCCCGGATCCGGCGCCGGTTGCCGCGGGATGAGGTCATCCTGCCTCCGCCCGGCTACAAGGCGCCACAGCCGGCCTATGTGCCTCCCGCCCGGCCCGCGTCCTTTGATCTGGACGACTACGACAACCGGTGGGTGACCGCGTTCGGGCCGGTCATCGTGGCCCTGATTGCGATCGGCGTCTCCAAGACGCCGCTCGGGTTCTTCCTCGATGGGTTCCATGTATGGACGCACGAGTTTGGTCACGCCACGGTCGCCTGGCTCGCGGGTCACACGGCGAGTCCGCTGCCGATCGGCTGGACCAACACCGGGCCGAAGACTCCGTTCGTCTATTTCGGCATCATCTTCCTGCTGGTAGTCCTCATCGTCGCGGGCATCCGCGAGCGCAAGGTCTGGCCGGTGCTGATCGCGGTCACCCTGCTGCCCCTCCAGTTTTACCTGTCGTGGGTGCAGCCCGAGCACCGCTACGATCTGTGGGTGGCCTTTGTCGGCTGCGGTGGCGAGTTGTACCTCAGCGCGGCAGCGATCGCGCTCTTCCACGTGCGCCTGCCGGAAAAGTTCGGGTGGGGCTGGTGCCGCTATCTCTTCGTCTTTCTCGGAGCCGGAGTCTTTGCGCGGGCCTTCACAATGTGGCGCGACATCCGCTACGGACGCATCCCCCTGCCTTTCGGCTCGATGGTGGGCGGGGAGGAGGACGCCGGCGGCGACCTCAACATCCTCCAGGACGACTTTGGCTGGAAGGACCGCCAGATCATCGCGACGTACAACAACCTCGCGACCGCCTGCCTGCTCGCGATCGTGGTCGTGCACCTGTTCTTCGCGCTCGGGGCCGACCGGTTGGTGCGCAACCTCTGGTCGCGTGTACTCCCCGGGAACTCCGTGGATTGAAGGTAGGGCTG
>CAMDOO010000022.1 GCA_945903545.1 Opitutus sp. GAS368
ATCGCGATCCTGCGGTCCATGGGCTACGAGCGGTTGGATATCACGCAGATTTTCCTCTGGCAGGCCGTGATCGTCCTGCTCATCGGCTCGGCGCTCGGGTGTCTGTTCGGCGCGACGGCGACCTACATCATCTCCAAGGTCCCGATCGAGATCACCGGCATCTTCTCGACCAAGCATTTCATCGTCGCCTGGTCCGGCTGGCACTACGCGCAGGCGGTTGGGACCGCGCTGGTCATGGTCATGCTCGCCAGCATCATCCCGGCCCGCCGGGCCGCCCGGCTCGAGCCGGGCGACATCGTTCGCGGTACCGCCCAATGAAAGCCGCTTCCGCCAATCCGTCCGGTGAAGTCGTTCTCCGTTGCTCCGGCCTTCACCGCTACCTCGGCCGCGACGAGGGCAGGGTGCATGTGCTGAAAGGGGTTTCCTTCGAGGCCCGGCGCGGGCAGGTCGAGGCGATCGTCGGGCCGTCGGGCTGCGGCAAGAGCACGCTACTTTATCTGCTCGGCCTCCTGGATCAGCCGGACGGCGGGGAGATCTCGATTAATGGAAATGTCATGTCGAACACCGACGACGCGGCCCGCACCGCGGCGCGCGGCGCGCACATCGGCTTCGTTTTCCAGTTCCACTTCCTGATGCTGGAGTTCACGGCGCTTGAGAATGTGATGATGCCCATGCGCAAGCTGGGCCGGCTCTCGGACGCCGAGATGGTGGCCCGGGCCCATTCGCTGCTGACCTCGGTCGGCTTGGGCGAGAAAAGCCACCGGCTCGGCACCCAGCTCTCCGGCGGCGAGCAGCAACGCGTGGCCGTGGCGCGCGCGCTGGCGAACCAGCCGACGATCATCCTGGCCGACGAGCCGACCGGAAACCTCGACGTGAAGAACTCCGCCCTCGTCTTCGACCTGCTCACCCGGCTGGCCAAGGAAAACGGCCAGGCGGTCGTCCTGGTCACGCACAATCCGGATATCGCCACCCGTTGCGACGCCACCCGGCCGATGCGCGACGGGGTCTTCGTCTGATTCTGGCCGCGCAGCGCGCGACCATGAGCGCGCAATAAGCCGAGGCGCGCTTGGGGTGGCGCGATGCTAATTAATCCCCGCGCGGAAACGTCGGAATGAATTTTCGTTTACATCGTCCGGGCCGACTCCTTCCTTCGGCGCTGATTATTTCCTCACCCGTTCAACTGTGAGCCAACAACAGTCACGCAAACTCTTCCTCGCGAAAGCGCTCGGGCTGACGGCCGCTGCCGTGGTCATTCCGCGGGCCTGGGCGAAGCAGGCTCCGGCGAAAGCGGCCGGTCCGGCGGAAGTGGTGACCCCGGTGAAGCTTGCGGTGGAGTCCCGGGCGGTTGCCCGTCGGAACGATTCCCTCTGATTACCCGGCCATGTCGAAGCTCTTTCCGAAATCGTCCAACCGGCTCCCGCTCCAGATCATCATCTTCCTGATGGTGTTTGGCGGCGTCGCCACGGCGGGCGTCACGTACTACATGACGCCGAAGTATACCCGCGTCGGATACGCGCCGGTGCAGCCCGTCCCGTTCAGCCATGCGCTGCACGCCGGCCAGCTCGGCCTCGACTGCCGCTTCTGCCACTCGAACGTCGAGAAGTCCGGCCATTCGAACGTGCCGTCTTCGCAGACGTGCATGAATTGCCACAACCAGGTGAAGAAGGACAGTGCCCTGCTGGCCCCGGTGCGCGCGAGCGCCGAGACGGGCGAGGCGGTTCCCTGGGTCTGGATCCACGCCACGCCGGACCATGTTTTCTTCAACCATGCCGCCCACGTGAACCGCGGGGTGAGCTGCGTCGAGTGCCACGGCAAGATTAACGAGATGGACGTGGTGGCCCACGCCAAGCCGCTGAGCATGGGTTTCTGCCTCGAGTGTCACCGCAATCCCGAGACCCGGGTGCGCGAGAAGGGCGACATCTTCAACCTCGACTCGCAGACGATTGCGGAAAAGTCGGGCGTCGAGGCCGGGCTGAAGTTCATTTCCGACTGGAAAATCAAACCGCCCGAGAGCTGCTCCGGTTGCCATCGATGAAACGCCAATTCCAGCATCCGGCTCCTTCTGAACGTGCCCTCTCCGGCCCGCAGTACTGGCGGAGCCTCGACGAACTCGCGGCCACCCCTGGCTTCCAGGATCGGATGGCGCGGGAGTTTCCCGAGGGCGCGGACTCGCTGAACGGCGTCGATCGCCGCCGTTTCATGAAGATCATGGCGGCGTCGTTTGCACTCGGAGGCCTTGGGCTCGCCGGCTGCCGTCGTCCCGAGAAATTCATTCTGCCCTACGGCAAGTCGGTGGAGGGCGTTATTCCCGGCCTTCCGCTGTACTTTGCGACCTCGATGCCGATCCGGCAGACCGCGATTCCGCTGCTGGCCGAGACCCATCAGGGCCGCCCGACCAAGATCGAGGGTAATCCGACCTACGCTCCGCACGGCTCCGCCAGTTCACTGCTGGCCCAGGCCTCGGTGCTCGACCTCTACGACCCGGAGCGCTCGATGGCGCACACGAAGGGTGGGGCGAAGCTCGATGCCGCCGCGGTCAACTCCCTTCTCGCGGGTATCGCCGCGACCTACACGCCGGCCGCCGGCGCCGGACTGGCTTTCCTCGCTGACGAATCCTCCTCGCCGACCCGTGCTCGCCTCGTCGCGACCTTGCGCCAGCGTTACCCGCAGGCCGTCTGGGCCGAGTACGAGCCGGTGACCGATCTGCCCCCGGCTGCGGCCGCGGCTTCCGTCTTCGGCAATGCGAACCTGCGCCCGCTGTACCGCTTCGCCGGTGCCCGTCGCATTGTCTCGCTCGAGGCAGATTTCCTCCAGTCCGAGGCCGGCAGCATCTATTACGCCCGGGAGTTTGCCAAGGGTCGCCGGGTGACCAAGAAGGACGACCCGATGAACCGCCTCTACATGGCGGAGAGCAACCTCTCGCTCACCGGGGCGATGGCGGACCATCGTCTTCGCCTCGCGAGCAGCCACATGGAGGCGTTTGCCGCCGCCCTGTCGGCCAAGATCGCCGGCACCGCCGCCCCCGCCGCAGTGGCCGGGATCAACCAGACTTGGATCGATGCCTGCGCCGAGGATCTCCTCGCGAACCGCGGCGCCTCGCTGATTGTCGCCGGTGCCCACCTTCCGGCCTCGGTGCACGCGCTGGCTTACCGGATGAATGTCGCCCTTGGCAACGTGGGCCGCACAATGGATCTGGTCGAAGTCCCGGCCGCGCCGGCCGCCGCGACGATCTCGCAGCTGGCCACGGCGATCAATGGCGGCTCGGTCCGCACCCTCGTCATTCTCGGCGGCAACCCCGCCTACAACGCCCCGGCCGACCTTGATTGGAGCGCGACGCAGAAGAAGGTCGCCGATGTCATCCACCTGAGCGGCTACGTCGACGAGACGTCCGCGCTCGCCGGCACGCATCTTTCCGCGGCCCATTACCTCGAGTCCCGGGGCGCTGCCCGCACGGTCGACGGCACCGTCGTGCCGGTGCAGCCGATGATTGTCCCCCTGTTCGGCGGACTGACCCAGCTCGAGGTCCTCGCCCGGATCGCCGGCCAGACCGAGCCCGACCCCTATGCGCATGTCCGCGCCACGATCACCGCCCTCGCCGGGGGCGATGCGGACAAGGCGATGGAGAAGTTCCTCCACGACGGCCTGCTCGCGAATTCCGCCTACCGGGTGGTCGCGCAGGTCCAGACCAAGGCCGCCGCGGCGGTGACGGTTTCGGCCCCGGCGCTTTCGGCCGCGAACCTCGAGGTCCGTTTCATCGCCGACTACAAGATGGACGACGGCCGCTTCGCCAACAACGGCTGGCTGCAGGAGTGCCCGGACCCGGTAACCAAGATTTCATGGGACAACGCGATCCTGGTCAGCCCAAAGCTCGGCAAGGAGCTCGGCATCGATCCGAAGGGTGCGATGCTTCAGGTGGCCCGCAAGGAAGAGGCTGATTTTAGTCAGGGCAAGGAGAACGCCCACATCGGCGAGGTTACCGTCGGTAACCGCAAGGTCCGCGGTCCGATCCACATCCAACCCGGCCTCTCCAATTACACGATCGTGCTGCCCCTCGGCTACGGGCGCACCACCACCGGCCACGTCGGCCGCGGGGCCGGCTACAACGCCTATCCGCTGCGGACCGCCGCCGCCCCCCATTTTGTCACTGGCGCCAAACTCACCCTGACGGGTGGGCGCATGTTCCTTGCGAACACCCAGGAGCACTGGTCGATGGAGGGCCGCGACATCGTGCGCGAGGCCAACCTCGACGAGGTCCAGAAGGAAGGCGGCAAGGGTCTCGCCTATGTTGACACCATTGGCATGGAGTCGCACACGCCCGCCGTCCTCGGTGAGGAAGGCGCGCGCCGGCCGGGTGAGAGCGAAGTCGACTACAAGAAGCGCATCCACGGCGGCGGCCTGCAGGCGTCATTGCCCCGCGGCCAGTCGATGTATGCAACGCCGAATCTCGACGGCTTCCACCAGTGGGGCATGTCGATCGACCTCAACACCTGCACCGGCTGCAACGCCTGCGTGGTGGCCTGCCAGGCGGAGAACAACATCCCGATCGTCGGCAAGGAACAGGTCATGCGCGGCCGCGAAATGCACTGGATCCGCCTCGACCGTTATTATTCATCCGGTACCGCTGATGCCGGTGCCTTTGGCGGCGAGGGCAACCGCGAACTGCCCGAGGATCCCCAGGTTTCGCTGCAGCCGATGGCCTGCCAGCACTGCGAACTCGCCCCGTGCGAGACGGTCTGCCCGGTCAATGCGACGGTGCACGATGCCGAGGGTATCAACACGATGGCCTACAACCGCTGCATCGGCACGCGGTATTGCGCCAACAACTGTCCCTACAAGACCCGCCGCTTCAATTTCTTCGATTTCAACGAGCGACAGCTGGACAGTCTCTACATGGGCCCGCTCGGTCCGCAGGGCATGCCGGAGCTCGTCAAGATGGTGAAGAACCCCGAGGTCACCGTGCGCATGCGCGGTGTCATGGAGAAGTGCACGTACTGCATCCAGCGCATCCAGAACGGTAAGATCGAGTACCGCACGAAGACCGCGCAGGCCGGCAACCCGGCGGACGTCATCGTGCCGGATGGAACGATCAAGGTCGCCTGCCAGCAGGTCTGCCCGGTCGAGGCCGTGGAGTTTGGCAATATTCTCGATCCCAACAGCCGCGTTTCGCAGGCGAAGGCCCGCGAGCAGGACTACGCGGTGCTCGGTTACCTCAACATCCGTCCGCGCACGACCTACCTCGGCAAGCTGCGCAATCCGAACCCGAAGATGCCGGACTATGCCGCGCTCCCTTTGAGTCGCAAAGAGTACAACGACAAGAACCACCCGGCGCACCACGCCGAACCTGCCGCTGGCGCGGCCGGCACCCCGGCGGAAAAGGCCGGAGCCCACCACTGACATGGCCCACGTGGAATCCAGCGTCCCAGTTCCCGCCATCCTGCAGGAGGTCAAGCCGGCGGTTCTCCCCCGGGCGATCCTCGTGGAGAACAACCGTAGCTTTGCGTGGATCACCGACAAGATCTGCGGCATCATCGAGGGCAAGACCCCCGCGTGGTGGTGGATCTGCTTCATCATCGCCTGCTGCGTGGCCTCCTTCACGGTGGCCGGCATCACCTACCTGATCGCGACGGGTGTCGGTGTCTGGGGTCATGCGAACCCGGTCAACTGGGCGTGGGACATCGTCAACTTCGTCTTCTGGATCGGTATCGGCCACGCCGGCACCCTGATCTCGGCCATCCTTTGCCTGCTGCGCCAGAAGTGGCGCACGTCGATCAACCGCGCCGCCGAGGCGATGACGATCTTCGCTGTCGTGTGCGCCGCGATTTTCCCGGTCTTCCACGTCGGTCGCGTCTGGTACGCCTGGTACCTCTTCCCGATCCCGAACTCCAACTGGATCTGGCAGAACTTCCGCTCACCGCTGGAGTGGGACGTGTTCGCCGTCTCGACCTACGGTACGGTCTCGGTGCTTTTCTGGTACGTCGGTCTCCTGCCCGACTTGGCGACTCTGCGCGACCGTTTCGAGGCGGCCGGCAACAAGCTTCGTTCCTTCCTTTACGGCCTGTTCGCGATGGGCTGGCGCGGCTCGAACCGCCACTGGAGCAACTACGAGATGGCCTACCTGATCCTGGCCGGCATCTCGACCCCGCTCGTGCTCTCCGTGCACACGATCGTGTCGTTCGACTTCGCCGTCTCGCTGATCCCGGGCTGGCACACCACGATCTTCCCCCCGTACTTCGTCGCGGGCGCCATCTTCTCCGGCTTCGGCATGGTCATGACGCTGATGCTGCCGCTGCGCGCCGTCTACAAGCTCGAGGACCTGATCACGCAGTACCACATCGACTGCATGTGCAAGATCACCCTGGCGACCGGCACGATGGTCGGCTACGCGTACGCGATGGAGTTCTTCATCGCGTGGTACGGCGCGAATCCCTACGAGGGCTTCACCTTCATCAACCGCGCGTTCGGTCCCTACGCCTGGGCCTACTGGATCATGATCACCTGCAATGTGATCACCCCGCAGTTCTTCTGGTCGAAGCGCATCCGCGCGAACACCGCGCTCGTCTGGATCCTCTCGATCTTCGTCAACGTCGGCATGTGGTTCGAGCGCTTCGTGATCATCGTCACCTCGCTCGCCCGCGACTTCCTGCCCTCGAGCTGGGGCTACTACTCGCCCAGCATCGTCGAGATCTTCACCTTCTTCGGGACCTTCGGCGTCTTCTCGGTCCTGTTCCTCCTCTTCATCCGCTTTCTCCCCATCATGCCGATGGCCGAGCTGAAGGCGGTCACGCCCCAGGCCGATGTCCACGGCGGGCACGACCAGCGCTGATCCGACCATGGCTGCCCAAAACTACGGCCTGATCGCCGCCTTCGACACCGCCCCCGCGCTTTACCACGCCGCGGAGCAGGTGCGCGATGCCGGTTTCCGCCGCTGGGACTGCATCACGCCCTTCCCGGTGCACGGCCTCGACAAGGCGATGGGTCTGAAGCGCTCGATTGTCCCTCGGATCTCTCTCGCCGGCGGCATCACGGGATTCTGCACCGGCATGAGCATGATCTGGTGGACCGGCGCCTACGACTACAAGCTGATGGTCGGCGGCAAACCGCTCTTCAGCCCGATGTTCGCGTTCCCGGTCTCGTACGAGCTCACCATCCTCTTCACGGCGTTTGCCACGATCGGAGGGATGCTGGTCCTCAATGGTCTGCCGATGCACTACCATCCGGTGCTCAAGCACGACCAGATCCGCCGCGGCATGGATGATCGTTTCTTCATCGTGATCGAGGCCCGGGATGACCGCTTCGATGCCGCCAAGACCCGCGCTCTCCTCGAGGCGGCCGGCGGCCTGGATATCAAGGAGCTGGAGGCCTGACCCATGCGCTACGTCTATCTTGTCGCCGCCTTCCTGGTCGTCCTGACCGTTTCCCTCCTCGGTTTCCGCGGGGAGCAGTTCACCTCCGCTCCGATGGATGTCTTTCCCGAGTGGGCCTTCCCCGGGATGAAGTACCAGCCGAAGTTTCGGCCGCAGTCTTCCAGCACTTTCTTCGCCGATGGTCGCGCCGATCGCCCGCTGCCCGCCAACGTCGTCCCCGCCAGCCTGCCGCTGCGTGCCGATGACGCGATGTACCGTGGCAAGGACACCGCCGGCGCCTTCGTCACGACCTTTCCGGCCGGCATCATCATCGACGCCAAGCTGATGGCCCGCGGCCAGGAGCGCTACCTGATCTACTGCGCCCCTTGCCACGGTTCCCTCGGCGACGGCAACGGTGTCGTCAAGAAGTACGGCGTGGCGGCGACCAGCTACCATGACGACCGCCTGCGCCAGATGGCGGACGGCCAGATTTTCGACACGATCACCAACGGCTCCCCGAGCAAGCTGATGCTTTCCTACGCGGACAAGCTGGAGCCGGAAGACCGCTGGGCGGTCGTCGCCTACGTGCGCGCGCTGCAGCGTTCCCGGCAGGGCACCGCCGCGGACGTCACCGACACCGCTGTCCGCCAATCCCTCGGCATCCGATGAGCACCTCCACCGCCACGCTTGCAGCCAATCCCGGTGCCACGGCCGCTTCCGGCGCCGGCGCCAGCCGTGCGCTGATGATCGGGGTTGCCGGTCTCGTGCTCACCGCGGTCGGTTTCTTCATTTCCCACGACTCCCACGCCGTGGCGCTGTCGTACCTGGTCGGCATCAGCTTCTGCACCGCGATCGCCATCGGCATGCTGCTGCTGGTCCTGATCCATCACATCTTCGACGCCTCGTGGTCGGTGGTGCTGCGCCGCCAGTTTGAGCATGGGTTCGCCGCCTTTCCGTGGCTTGGGCTGCTTTTCCTGCCCCTGCTGATCGGTTCATGGATGGGCACGCATGACTTGGTCTGGCCGTGGATGAACCTGAATTACGACATGCACGGCACCACGGTGGGAGAGGATATTCTCTACCAGAAGAAGTCCGGCTTCCTCAATCTGGGCATGCTCACCGGGGCGACGGTTGCCTTCTTCCTCTCCTGGGTGTGGCTGGGAGCTCGCCTGCGCAAGGCCTCCTTCACCCAGGACCAAGATGGAGACATCAAGTGGACGAGCATGAACCGCGTGACCGCGGCGCTCGGGATCCCGATGACCGCGATTTCCCTGTCCTTCGCCGCGATCTATTGGATCAAGAGCCTTGAGTACCACTGGTTCTCCACGATGTACGGCGTGTGGTTCTTCGCCAACTGCATCCGCGGGGCGCTTTGCTGCGGCGTGCTCATCATGGTCTGGCTGTACCGGCGCGGCGACTTCAAGGGGATCCTCAACCCGAACCATTTCCACAGCATCGGGCAGCTGATGCTGGCCTTCACCGTCTTTTGGGCCTACGTGACCTTCTCGCAGTATTTCCTGATCTGGAATGCAAACGTCCCCGAGGAGACCTTCTGGTACAACCTCCGCGAGTTGAATCATGACGGCAGCACCAACCAATGGTGGTACGTCGGCCTGGTGATCCTCTTCGGCCACTTCTTTATCCCGTTCTTCGCCCTGCTTTCCTACCGCTTCAAGATTACCCATCACATCATCACCAAGATCGCCTGCTGGATCCTCGCGGTGATCCTGATCGATCTTTGCTACAACATCCTGCCGGCCCTGAAGGACGAGCACGGTGATTCCCTGCCGTTCCTCTCGATGAACCTCGTCTGGGTCCTGAGCTCGGTGGTGGGTGTCGGCGGCGTCTGCCTCTGGGCCTACCTTCGCAGTCTGCCGACGACCAAGATCATCCCGATCCGGGATCCCCGCATTGTCGAATGCCTCACGCACCATGAGTGATTCCTACTCACGCTCCGTCTCCTGGGTCACCGTGCTTGTCGTCTTTGCCGGCTTCGCCCTCTTCTACGGCGTGGTCACCGAGTTCTACCGTCCGCGGGCCGCCACGATGCCTTACAACGTGCCCGCCGAGCAGCTGCCGGCGGATCAGGCTTGGAAGGCCACGCCCGGGGCCCGTCAGGCCTACCGCGCCGGTTTGCAGAAGGATCAGTCCGTCGAGGCCGGCAAGTACGCCTGGATCGACCAGGCCAAGGGCTCGATCCAGCTCCCGGTTGACCGCGCTATGGAACTGGCGGTCCGAGACCTCAACGCCCGCGCCAAGCGCTGAACCTGCCGCCCTCTTCCGATGTCTTCCCAGCCCAAAGCGATCATCAGCGAATCCGACACCACGTCGCGTGGTCCGCTGGCCCTGCTGCTGGTGTCCGCCTTTGGGTGGCTGATCCTCAGCACGGTCCTTTCGCTGATTGGCACCATCCAGCTGCATACTCCCTCCTTCCTGGCCTCCTGCGCGGCTTTTACGCACGGCCGCGTGGAAGCGATGCAGGAGTCGGCCTTCATTTATGGCTGGGCCGGCAACGCCGCCTTCGCCGTCTCGCTTTGGCTGCTTTCCGCCCTCGGGGGTTCGCCCCTGCGCGGCCCGGGCCTGCTGGCCACGGCCACGGCCTTCTGGAACCTCGGTGTCACCGCTGGCGTCGTTGCGATCGCCGCCGGTGAGGCGACCTCGATTCCCTTCCTGCAGATGCCCGGCTACATCCAGCCGCTGCTCTTTGTGGCCGCCGCCGCCATCACCACACCGGGTGTGCTGGCCTGGACCGGCCGCAGCACCGACTCGACCTATGCCTCGCAATGGTATGCGGTCGCGGCGATCTTCCTCTTCCCGTGGCTGTTCTCCGCCGCCCAGGTCATGCTGCTGGCGGATCCGGTCCACGGCATTACCCAGACCATCGTGGCAGGGTGGTTCTCCCAGAACCTGATTGCGTTGTGGCTGCTCCCGGTCGCTCTCGCTTCGGCCTATTACCTTGTGCCCAAGCTCTCGGGCCGTCCCGTGGCCCACTACCAGTTTGCCAAACTCGGCTTCTGGGCGCTGGTCGTCTTTGGCGCTTGGACCGGCGGCCGGCACCTGATCGGTGGTCCCGCCCCGGTGTGGGTGCCGACCGTCGCGGTCGTCGCGCTCTATCTGCTCCTCTTCCACTACGTGATCGTGGCCGTCAACCTGCCGGCCGGACTCTTCGGTTGGAACAGTTCCACGACGCTGCGCTTCGTCGCCTTTGGCCTCACCGCGTATCTCCTCAATGGCCTGGGCGATGTGTTGGCCTCGTCCCATGCCATCAACGAGCTCCTCGACTTCACCTATTTCAGCGTGGCCCAGGGCAAGCTCCTCCTCGGCGGCGCGTTTTCCTTCCTGATCTACGCAGCTGTCTACGAGATGGGGCCGCGGATCACCGGCATCCCGTGGCCTTCGGCCGGCCTTATCCGTGCTCATTTTGGCGTGGCGGCGCTAGGCACGGTGGTGACCGTCCTCGGTCTCGCCTTCGCCGGCTGGTCTCAGGGCCATGCCCTGGCGGTCACGGCCAACGGCTTTGCCGCCATCGCGGCGGCCGCCAAGCCCGGCCTCCTGATCGCCACGGCCGGCGAGTTCCTGCTGCTTGGGGCCGCCATCATTGCCTTCATCCATCTCGTGCGTCTGCAGGTGGAATCCTGCTGCTCCGAGTCCGTCGTCAGTGATTCACCCGCCAAGTCCGCCACATGAAAAACGGACCGATCTTCTTCCTCTGCCTGCTGGCCTCCCTCACGTTCTCGTGGGCCGGTCTGGCCTTGGCTTCCCATCGCCAGCTCAGCGCCGTGGCCCCGTACTACGATGTCGCCGAGGCCAAGGCCTTCCCCGAGCCCATGTCTGGTATCGCTGCCCGTGGCCAGCTGGTTTACCAGGACCTCGGCTGCGCGTCATGCCACACCCAGCAGGTGCGCCGGGGTGACCTGGGCAACGATCTCGACCGCAAGTGGGGCACCCGCCAGAGCTGGGCCCGGGATTACATCTATCAGGGACGCCCTCAGCTGGGCTTGGTCCGGGTGGGCCCCGATCTGGCCAACGTGGGCGCCCGGCTGACTTCCGCCGCCGACGTCTACAAGCTGCTTCATCAGGGCACCGCGACCATGCCGGCCTACGCCTTCCTGTTCTCCGAGTCCCCGGCCGGGGCGCAGACCGGAGCGATCGCCGTCGGCCAGGTCGATGGCCGCCAAGTTGTTCCCACCCGCCGGGCCATGGATCTGGCCGCTTACGTCCTTTCCCTGAACAGTCCGCATGTCTACGGCCCCGAGGCGGCCCATAACGCCGTCAAGCCCGCCGCGGAGGAGCACAAGCCATGAGCGCCCAGCATACCGATCCCTCCGAGCCACGCCGGCTGACCGACCCGGAACTCATCCAGGTCCATGACCATGCCGGTGAGGAAAAGACCGATGACGGCGGCAACTACCAGCTGCTTCCGCTCGTGCTGCTGTTCTTGTTCAGCGGCCTGATCTTCTTTGGCGGCACCTACCTGGGGCTCTTTGCCGGGCACTTCGCACCGACCGTCCACGACGAGCGCGGTTCACCGATGGCCGCCGTGGCCGAGGTCAAGATCGACGTCGTGGCCGTCGGCAAGCGCCAGTACTCGACCACCTGCGTCGGCTGCCATCAGGCGACCGGTCTGGGCATGGCGGGCATGTTTCCCCCGCTCGCAAAATCCGAATGGGTCACCGGCAGCGAGGAGCGCCTGATCCGCGTCCTCCTGCATGGCCTGAGCGGGCCGGTCACGGTTGACGGCCAGCAGTATGGCTCCGGTCCGACCGCCCAGGCGATGCCGGCCTTTGGGCCGGGCGGAGCATTCAATTGGTCGGATGACAGCATCGCGGCCGTCCTGACCTATATCCGTCAGGAGTGGGGCAACAGCGCCCCGCCGATCACGGCCGCCAAGGTCACCGAGGTCCGCACCAAGGTCGGCGCCCACGGCGCCTGGACCGCGGCTGACCTGGAGAAGCTCCCTTAAGCTGCGCGAGCGCACGGCTCGGGAGTTTGGGGTAAAAAAGGGGCAGGGATCAGACCTTCCGAACCCCAAGTTTTATCGGCCTGCCAGCTCCTGAGCGCTGTGCTCCGTCAGGGCTCCTCGCCCAGCTTGCGCCCGGGGACGAGGTAGTTGCCCACGTAGTCCCGCACTGACTCGGTGAGCGGCGTCATGCCACGGGAGTGACCTGACCCCCGCAGCTTCCCGATGTCCGCCTTGGTGTAGTACTGATATTTGTCGCGGAGGACCTCGGGCATGTCGATGAAGTCGATGGCCGGTTCCCGGCCCAGCGCGGTGAAGATCGCCCGCGCGAGGGTCAGCCAGGTGTTGGCCTCGCCCGAGCCCAGGTTGAATAGTCCGCCGGCGTTCACGCCATTTTCAGCGAAGTGCAGGGTCATCTCCACCGCGTCCTTCACGTAGAGGAAATCGCGCATTTGTTCGCCGTCGCGGAAGTCCGGCCGGTGGCTCTTGAACAGCTGGAGCCGGCCGGAAGTCGTGATCTGGTGGAAGGCCTTGTTCACGAGCGAACGCATGTCGCCCTTGTGGTCCTCGTTCGGTCCAAAAACGTTGAAGTACTTCAGGCCCACGATGCGGTTCAGATAGCCCTCGCGCTGGGCCAGCAGGTCGAAGTCGTGCTTGGAGCGGCCGTAGAGATTGAGCGGCCGCAGGCGGGCCAGGTTGTCGTCCCGGTCGTCCATGCCCTCCGCGCCGTCGCCGTACGTGGCGGCCGAGGAGGCGTAGATGAAGCGGGCGCCATGGCTGAGGGCCCAGGTGGCGAGCTGGGCGGTGTACTGCAGGTTGATGTCCGCGAGGTAGTCCGCGTTTTTCTCCGTGGTGGACGAGCAGGCACCGAGGTGGAGCACGGCCGAGAATTGGCCGAACGCTCCCGGGTCCTGCAGCACGCGGGTGCGAAGCTCGTCGGCCTCCACGAACTCACGGTAGCGGAGCGCGCGAAGATTTTTCCGCTTTTCCTCGCTGGACGTGCTGACCGGCACTGCGCCCTGCCAGAGTTTCCCCGGGGTGAGGAAGTCCGCGATCACGATATCCTCGTGCCCGCGGCGGTTGAGCGCCCAGACCAAGGCACTGCCGATGAAGCCGGCGCCGCCGGTGACGAGGATTCTTCCGTCGAGGGAACTCATGGGGGAAGTAAATCGCGGAAGGGAAGTCCGGCGGAAGCCTGAAATCCGGCCGGCAGGGCGGCGATTCCGCTCGCCGCCGCGGTGGGCGCATCACGGCGATTACGGAATGACCGCCTGGCCAACCAATAACCGTTAACCGGGAAATTGTTGCGCGCTTAATCGCGCGACAATTCCTCCGACCTTACCTTGGCCGTGACGACCGTGTCCTTGAGCAGGGCGCGGAAGCCGCCGGCCTCCATCTTCTTCAGTCCGGCGAAGGTGGTGCCGTTGGGGGAGGTGACCTGGTCGCGGAGCGCCTCGGGCTCGGCCTTGGACTCAGCCAGCAGCTTCGCGGCGCCGAGCACGGTCTCCTGCGCCAGCAGGGCGGCGGCTTCGCGGGAGAGGCCGGCGGCGATCCCGCCCTCGCGCAGGGCGGCCACGAATTCGAAGACAAAGGCGGGTCCGCTGCCGCTCAGACCCGTCACGGCGTCCAGGTCGGGCTCGGGCACGGTGATGACCTTGCCGAGCGAACCGAGCACCGTGTCGATCGCGGCGCGGTCCGCCGCGGCCAGGGGATGCAGGGAGCTCCAGGCGGTGATGCCGGCGCCGATCTGCCCTGGTGTGTTGGGCATGGCCCGCACGACATTGCGGGCCCGGGGACAGGTCTGAGCGAGCCGGTTGAGACGTTTGCCGGCGAGGATCGAGAGGATGAGCTTGCCGGTGGTGAGTTCGGCCAGGCTGCGATCGAGGCCTGCCAGCTGCTGGGGCTTGCAGGCGAGGATGAGGATGTCGGCACCCTGCAACAGAGCGTCGAGATTGGCTGCCGCCGTGATTCCCGTGCGTTGGGCCAGTTCGCCGGCGGTATTGTCGTCACCGCCGATGCAGGCCAGGTCGCCCGGCTTGGCCGCACCGTTGGCCAACAGTCCGCCCACCATGGCCCCGGCCATGCGGCCGGCGCCGAGAAATGCGATTTTGTTCATGGACAGTTAATCTCCGGGTGGGGACACCCGGACTACAAGATCAGATCGCGGCCACCCCGAAGGGGAACCCGATTATTCGACGGTGGACCGGCGGTTCTTCCGGTCGAGCGGGTGCATGAGGGTGACGATGGTGCCGCCGCCCGGGCGATCGGCGAGGGAGACATCGCCGCCCAGATTCCGCAGGGCGTGGCGCGCGACGGTGAGGCCCATGCCGACGCCGACGGTTTGCTTGGAACTGACAAAGGGCTCAAAGACATGATCACGGATGTCGGCCTCGATGCCCCGTCCCTGGTCCTCGACCTTGACGAAGAGCTGGCGGCCTTCCTCCGGCTTTTCCACGATCTCGGTGCGGATCGTGATGGGGCGCTGGCTGGTGGGGGCGTCGCCGTAGGCTTCCCAAGCGTTGATCAGGACCTTGGACAGGACCTCCTCGAACACCTCGTAGTGGGTGTCAATCGCGAGCGTGCCGAGGGTGTTTTCGAACGTGACGGGCCCGTCGATCCGGTACTCGGTCCGGAATCGCTGCACGCCGCTCTCGATGAGCTGGCTCAGGTCGCCCGCGATCAGGGGAAGGCGGGTCTTCACGACGAGGGTGCTGAGTTGCTTGATAATCGAGACGATTCGCAGCACGGCCTCCTCCACGCAGGCGGCGTTCTTCTTCACGAGCTCCGGCTTGTCGTAGTAGGCCTTGACCAAGTCGAGGTAGCCGATGACGACGCCGAGCAGATTGTTGAGATTGTGGGCGATGCCCTGCGTGACGGCGCCGATCGTCGCCGCCCGCCGCGCCTCGGACAACCGGCGCTGCAGGTCGATGAGCTCGCGGTTGGCGGAAACGAAACGCAGCTGGGTCTGCACCCGGGCCATCGTCTCGTCCAGATCGATGGGCTTGGTGATGTAGTCGACCGCGCCGACGCCCAGACCCTCGATTTTTCCCTCCTTGGAGGTGCGGGCGGTGATGAAGATGACGGGAATGGATTTGGTCGCCTCATCCGCCTGCAGCCGCTGGCAAACCTCGATGCCGTCCATGTCGGGCATCATCACGTCGAGCAGGATCAGGTCGGGACGATCCCACCTGACGGAACTAAGTGCTTCCAGGCCGTTCGTGGCCGTTGTGACCTTGATGCCCTCACGCTCCAGCTTTCGCTTCAGCAGCTGGACGTTGATCGGCTGGTCGTCGACGACCAGGATTTTCGGGACGGTCATAAAGTGGCCACAGTCAGACGGTTCGCCCTGTCGGGCGCAAGCTCGCGCCGGACAAACGACGGAGGAAGGGGCGATTCTTACAGCCGCCCTCGACCCAAGGTGTGCGGGACACGCGCCCCTACCAGCGATCTCAGCTTCGCTGCGATCGCTGCTCGAACGCCTTCACGGTGTTCTTCATGAGCATGGCGACCGTCATCGGACCGACACCGCCCGGCACGGGCGTGATCTTGGCGGCCAGCGGGGCCACGGACGGGAAGTGCACGTCACCAGTCAGCCGGTAACCGGTCTTCTTGCTCGCATCCGCGACACGGTTGATGCCCACGTCGATGATGACCGCGCCGGGCTTGACCATGTCGGCGGTCACAAATTCGGGCCGGCCGATGGCGGCGATGAGCACGTCGGCCTGGCGGGTCAGGACGGCGAGGTTGGCGGTGCCCGAGTGGCAGACCGTCACGGTGCCATTGGCCCCCGACTTCTTCTGCAGCGCGAGCAAGGCGACGGGCTTGCCGACCAGCAGGCTGCGGCCGAGGACCACGACATGCTTGCCCTTCAGGTCGACGCCGCTGCGGGCCAGCAATTCCATGATGCCCGCCGGGGTGCAGGAGACGAAGCCGGTGTCGTCGTCCTGCGCGACCTTGCCGAGGTTCATCGTGCCGAGGCCGTCGACGTCCTTGCCGGGGGCGATGCGCCGGAAGATCTGGAGCTCGTCGAGCTGCTTGGGTAGGGGCGACTGCACGAGGATTCCGTCCACGCCCTCATCGGCGTTCAGCTGGTCGATCAGCGTGAGCAACTCGGCTTGGGAAATCGTCGCCGGGGGCAGGATGACGCGGCTGGAGATGCCGATCTCCTCCGCGGTCTTCTCCTTCTTGCGGACGTAGGAGACGCTGGCCGGGTCCTCACCCACGCGCACCAACGCAATGCAGGGTTTGCGGCCGGGGAGGGCCGAAACCTTTTGTTTGAGCTCGGCCGCGATGGCCGCGGCGATCCGGTTGCCGTCGATCAGTTCCATGGGAAAGAGGGTGGGGGAAGGGCGCGGATGGGACGGGGTCCCGGGCCGCGGGGCGTTTATTTCACGACCATGTTTTCCGCCTCGATGACCAGGCCCTGGGCCTCGACCGAGTAGCGGGTGACCCCGGTCACGATGACCGTGCGGTCGGTGTACTTGTCCATCGTCTCGGCGGGCGTGAGCCGCGACACGTCGACGTAGGCGAAACGCTCGCCGGTGCCGTCGTTCACTTGGAAATCATAGGGCCGGCGCGGGGCCAGCGGGCGCCGGGTGGAGACGAACTTGCCCTGGAAGCTGCGGGCGAGCGTGGCCGGCGCGGCGGACGGGCTGGTCGCGGGATTGACCGCCCGGCCCGGTCCCATGTCGAGCAGTGGCGCGGCGACGACCGGGGCGCCGGTGGCCGCGGTGGTGGCATCGAGCTCGATCACCCGCTGGCGGATGTAGCCGATCCGCTTGCGGTTGATGCTGACCTGCGTCCAGCGGCCGCGCAGGCCGGTGATCTGGGTGAGGTCGCCCTGGGCGCCTTGGGCGATCACGGCGCCATCCGCCTTGGCCTCCAGGCGGATCGGGGCGCCGACCTTGACGTCGAGCGCCTTGGTCATGTCCGCGTTAGCCACGAAGCCCTCGAAGGGGCCGGGGACCTCGACCGCGATCCATCCGGCGGGGGCGGAGGCCGCCGCTACCGGGGCGACGGCGGGTTCGTCGCCGGCCTTGTACTGGCCGATGACGGGGGCGCTGGAATCTGGCCGGCTGTGGATGCCGGCGGCCTCGGCCAGGGGGGCGGCCGAGGCGAGCGGGGCCGCGAGGAGGAGGGCGGCCAACAGGGTGCGGGACAGGTGGCTAGTCATGGGAGGGTTCGGCCTTGCGCGGTGCCGGCCGGTGGGTCGGCGGCACGCGGAAGAGCATTTCGATTTCCTTCGCGGAAAGTTGCTTCACGGCGTGCAACGGGATTCCCTTCAGGGGGAAGGACCCGATCTGGTAGCGCTTCAGGCGCTTCACGTCGTAGCCCAGCGTCGTGAAGAGCTGGCGGATCTCGCGCTTTTTGCCGTGGTGCATGTGCACATCGAGCTGCGCGGCCTCGGAGATCGGGCCGCCGTCGCCCACCAGGACCGCGTGCTCGACCTTCAGGCGCTCCCCCTCGATCACGATGCCCTTCAGGAGGAGCGGGATCCGGCCGCGGGGGAAGGGCTGCTTGAGCTGCACGTAATAGCGCTTCACCACGACGTTCGACGGGTGCATCAGGCGGTGTGCCAGGTCCCCGTCGGTGGTCAGGATCAGCAGGCCCTCGCTGTCCTTGTCGAGGCGTCCGGCGCAGAAGAAACGGTAGCGGGCCAGCTCGCGCGGCAGCACGGTGAAGATCGTCTCGGCGTGGTGCGGGTCATCGTTGGAGCAGATGAGCCCGCGGGGCTTGTTCATCGCGAGCGTGATGCGTGGCTGGGCGGCGACGCGGATGGACTTGCCGCTGACCGTGACCTTGTCCTCGCCCGGCGTGATCTTCTGGCCGAGCACGGCCGCCTTGCTGTTCACCCAAACCTCGCCCTGGGCAATCAGCGCCTCGGCCGCGCGGCGCGAGCACACGCCGGCATCGGCCAGGAACTTCTGCAGGCGGATGGGTTCGGCTTCGCTCATGGACGCAGCTTGCGCGAAGCGATCCGGCCGCTGCTACCATAAAATCACCGGATGACCGGATGTTTTTCCGCGGAGGCAAAGAGCGCAAAGAGCCCAAGCCTCGTTGTTTTTCGGAACCACCCAACCTCCGGTCTCTGTGCGCCCTGTGCCTCTGTGGCAAAACATCCGGGTTTGAGCCTTTTCCTTGTCGGTCCTTGCCCCGAAACGGAACTTGCCAGAGCCGGGGCGAAATTCATTCATGCGCAAGCAATGGTCACCCCTGCAGCGTCTGCCTACACCAAGGACCGTCCCTTTCCCGCCCGTATTTCCGAGAATCGCCTGCTCAGCCGGGCCGGCTCTGGTAAGGAAACGCGGCATTTCGTCGTCAACCTCGGTGCCAGCGGCCTGACCTACAAGGCGGGCGATTCCCTCGGCATCCAGCCCTCCAACCGTCCCGAGGACGTCGCCGAGCTCCTGCGCCTCCTCGGGGCCTCCGGCGATGAACCCGTCTCGCCGGCCATGCTGAAGCTTCCAGCCCCGATCGCCCTGCGCGAGGCCCTGACCGAACGCCTGGCGCTCGCCGGGCCGACCACGAGGATTGTCGCGACTCTCGCCGGCAAGGCCACCAATCCCGCCGAAGAGGCCCGTCTGGTCGCGCTGCTTGCCCCCGAGGCCAAGGAGCAGCTCACCGCCTTCCTCGCCGAGCACGAATATGCGGACCTGCTGGGGGAATTCCCGAGCGCCCGCCTGACCCCGCAGGAGCTGGTTGACCACATGCGCAAGCTCATGCCGCGTCTCTACTCGATCGCGTCCTCCTCGCGCATCCACCCCCACGACGTCCACCTCACCGTGGCGATCGTGCGTTATCAGACCAACGGCCGCCAGCGCTCGGGCGTTTGCTCGACCTTCCTCTCCGATCGTGTCCAGATCGGTGCCACCCCGTTACCTGTCTTTGTGTCCGACTCGCACTTTGGCCCGCCGGCGGACCCCGCGCGCGACTGCATCATGGTCGGCCCGGGCACGGGCATCGCCCCGTTCCGCGCCTTTGTGCAGGACCGCGTCGCGCTCGGCGCCACCGGCCGCAACTGGGTCTTCTTCGGTGACCAGAAGCGCGCCACCGACTTCCTGTACGAGGAGGAATGGCTCGGCTACCTGGAGCGGAGGCAGATCGCGCGCCTCGACCTCGCGTGGTCGAGGGACCAAATCCTCAAGGTCTATGTGCAGGACCGGATGCGCGAGAATGCGGCCGAGCTCTGGGCGTGGATCGCGGGCGGTGCGGGGTTCTACATCTGCGGCGACGCCAGGCGCATGGCCAAGGACGTCGATGTCGCGCTGCATGCCATCGTGGCCGAGCAGGGCAAGATGACCCCCGAGGCCGCCATCGCCTACGTCAAGCAGATGAAGAAGGACGACCGCTACCTGCGGGACGTCTATTGATCATTTTAGATTTTCGATTCTGGATTTTCGATTGCACCGGGCGCGGATCGCGCGCTGGGTCGAAAATCTAAAATCGAGAATCCCAAATCGAAAATTTCCCCATGCTCACCTTCACCAATCGCACCGCCCTCGTCACCGGCGCCGGCCGCGGCATCGGCAAGGCCATCGCCGAGACCCTGGCCCGCCACGGCGTCACCGTCATCTGCGTGTCCAAGTCCGCTGACAGCTGCGGCGCCGTCGCCGCGGCGATCACCGCTTCGGGCGGCAAGGCTAAGGCTCTCGCGGTTGATGTCGCCGACGGTGCCGCGGTGGCGAAGGCGGCCGAGCAGCTGCTCGCCGAGTTCCCGACCATCGACATCCTCGTGAACAACGCCGGCATCACCCGCGACGGCCTGCTTTTCCGGATGAGCTCCGACGACTGGGACGCGGTGATCCAGACCAACCTCTCGAGCTGCTTCCACTGGACGAAGCACCTGGCCCGGCCGATGACCCGCGCCCGGTGGGGCCGCATCGTCAACATGGCCTCCGTCAGCGGCATCATGGGCAACGCCGGCCAGGCCAACTATTCCGCTGCCAAGGCCGGCATGATCGGCCTGACCAAGAGCCTGGCCCGCGAGTTCGCCTCGCGCAGCGTGACGGTCAACGCCGTCGCCCCGGGCTTCATCAAGACCGACATGACCACGGAATTCGTGAACAATCCCGAGGTTGCCGCGAAGATCCTTGAGGCCGTGCCGCTCAAGCGGTTTGGCGAGGCCGCGGACATCGCCAATGTCACCGCTTTCCTCTGCTCCGAGGAGGCCGGCTACATCACCGGTCAGGTTTTTTCCGTTGACGGCGGCATGGCGATGTGAAGCCTCGGCCCCACAAGATTTTCTCTCATGTCCGACCAAAAAACCATCGAACAGCGCGTCAAGGAAATCATCGTTAACCAGCTGAACGTTAACGAAGAGCAAATCACTCCGACCGCGTCGTTCCTCGACGATCTCGGCGCCGATTCTCTCGACACCGTTGAGCTGATCATGGCGTTTGAGGAAGAATTCAAGGACGAGATCAAGGGTGAGATCCCCGAGGCCGACGCCGAGAAGCTCCAGAACGTCGGTCAGGTCATTGAGTACATCAAGGCCAAGGCCGCCGCCAAGTAATCGCCCGGCCGTTTGTTTTTCGGCGCTCCACCGAGTACCCCCTGAGGGTTGCAGGTGGGGCGCTTTTTCTTTTCCGCCCCTGAGCTCGCCGCCACCTTCCGATGGAGAATTCCCCGTCTGATCCGCGCCGTGTGGTTGTGACCGGTCTCGGGATCGTCCACGGTCTTGGGCAGAGTGTCGACACCTTCTGGGCCAGCCTCCTGGCGGGCCGCTGCGGCATCGACCGCATCTCGCGCTTCGATCCCTCGGACCTCGCCTGCCAGATCGGCGCCGAGGTGCGGGACTGGGATCCCGCCGACCACATGGACCCTAAGGAGGTCCGGCGCAACGATCGCTATACCCATTTTGGCTACGTCGCCGCGCGCCAGGCGGTGAAGGATGCCGGGCTCGACATGACCAAGGCCGACCCTGACCGGGTTGGCGTCGTGATCGGTTCCGGCATCGGCGGCATGTGGACCTACGAGTCGCAGCTGAAGGTCATGGCGGAAAAGGGTGCGCGGAAGGTCTCACCCTTCACGATTCCGTCGCTGATCGGCAACATCTGCTCCGGCTTGGTCGCGATCGACTTGGGAGCGCGCGGACCGAACTTCGGCGTCGTGTCCGCCTGCGCGACCGGCACGCATGCCCTGGGCGAGGCCGCGCACATGATCCGCCGCGGCGATGCCGACGTGATGGTGGCGGGGGGCAGCGAGGCCGCGATCACTCCCTTCGCCTACGCGGCCTTCAGCTCGATGAAGGCCATGAGCACCCGCAACGACGACCCGGCGCACGCCTGCCGGCCGTTTGACGCCCAGCGCGACGGCTTCGTGATGGGCGAGGGTGCCGGCGTGATGGTGCTCGAGTCGCTGGAGCATGCGCGGGCCCGCGGTGCCCGGATCTACGCCGAGCTCGCCGGTTATGCGGCGACGTGCGATGCGTTCCACATCACGCAGCCGGATCCCGACGGCAAGGGTCTCTCGATGGCGATGCGGCGCGCGCTCGCGAGCGCGCAGGTGAAGCCCGAGGACATCGACTACATCAACGCCCACGGCACCAGCACGCCGTACAACGACAAGTTCGAGACCCTGGCGATCAAGCGCATCTTCGGCGACCACGCCCGCCGCCTCGCCATCAGCTCGACCAAGTCAATGACCGGCCACCTCCTCGGTGCCGCCGGCGGCATCGAGTCGGTGATCAGCGTGAAGTCGATCCAGACCGGCATGCTCGCGCCGACGATCAACCTCGAGCATCCGGATCCCGACTGCGACCTCGACTACGTGCCGAACGCCGCCCGCGCCGCGAAGGTCCGGACCGTGCTGAGCAACAACCTCGGCTTCGGCGGTCAGAACGCCTCGGTGGTCTTCCGGGCGATCTGAAATTTTTAAACGCGGATTTAACGGATTACGCGGATGGGGAGCGATCCACCGGGTGAGGGCACCCGGTCTACATCCGATCCCGATTTGTAGTCCGGGTGCCCTCACCCGGAAACGAGCTCATTTTTTTGCGCTTCTTGCGCCTTTTTGCGGCCAAGGTTTAGGCTTCATCGCATGGCGTGGATCAAACCAACCCTGTGTTTCGCGGCTCTCGGCCTTGCTGTTGCCGTGGTGTCCGGCTGCAGCCGGACTGAGCCGGCGGTCGAGCAACCCCCACCAACAAAGGCCGAGATCTGGGCGGCCATCCAGCCGCGGGCCACGCGCTACCGGATGGATCCGGCGTTCATCTACGCGCTGGTGGCCGCGGAATCGAACTTCGAGCCCAAGGCCCGGAACGGCTCGGCGCGGGGTCTGATGCAGTTGATGCCGGCAGCATGGAAGGCCGTTTCATCACGGCCCTATGAGCCCACGGTATGGGACTGGCGGGCGAACCTCGAGGCCGGCATCGACTACCTCGCCTACACCCGGAGCTACCTGCAGAAGAAAAAGGTGCCGTTCTCCTATCCGGTCCTGCTGGCCTCGTTCCACTACGGCCTCGATCACATGGAGGACCGCCGGTGGGACGCCGGTAGCGTCGCCGTGCCCGACAATCCGATCTATCGGGAGTTATGGCGTGGGAACCTGACGCCGGTGGCGGTGCCGCGGTAAGCTTTCGTGTTCAATGCCGCGACGGGAGTCGAAGGCCTCATTTCCTGAGCAGAAAGAAGATTGAAACGGCGGTGAACCATGCCCCGGCCATGATCACCATCCAGTTCGCCCCCGGCGATTTTTCGAGCACCGAGAACGAAGGCCTGTCGGGATCGAAATGCACATCGATTTCCCGGCCTTCCGGATAGCGAGCAAGGATCGCGTTGGCGTGCGCGAGACGTGGGGTTCCGTGGTCGCCAAACGTTACCTGCTTGCCCGTGAACTCCCGGCCGCCGACCCGATAGGAATAGGTGACGGCAGCAAAGTACGACACGGAATTGGGATCGTTGAGGCCAGTATTCACACTCGTATCGACGAACGACTCCTTGATCACGCCCCGGGCCCTGGACCAATGCCTGCTTCCTGTTCCCTTGAGGCGCATTCGTATCCCATGAATGAGAATGCCGATCGAAATGCCGGCCAGAACGAGTAGTAGAACCTTGTTCATGGTGGGGCTCCGATGCGACGGACATAGTTGGATTCTAGTCCGCCCGTCACCAGTAATCTGACAACCGACGAACATCGCGGCCCACCGTGACGTTGGGCCCTACCTTGTCCGCGTTCATCTGCGAAATCCGCGGTTAAGCGCTGGATTCCCATCGCCCCTCTGGCCCGATCACGCCGCCACCGCATGCGTTTGATGCGTGAGGTGGGCGAAAAAGGTATCGCGGCGTTCCCGGGCGACGCGGACGTCCCGGGTGCCGAGGGTCCGGCGGATCCGCTCCTTGGTGAAAGGCGTGGGGTGCACGGTGTAGTGCAGGAACCACGTGCCGTGGTTGTTCCAGAGGTGGTGGTTGGCGTTGTCCGGGTTGATGCGGAGCGCAGTGGTCTGATTGGTCGTGGGCATGGGATGGGTGCGGTTGGAGGTTGAACGCACCAGGCCCAGGCAAACAAAAAGCCGACCCAAGGCATCAGGTCGGCTTCGTCTGCGGGAGCGGATAGGTTCGCAACCCCGTGGTCGCGCACATCCGAGTCCCGCAGGTGCGGGACCCGATCCACCGTGGCCGCTCCCGGCCCGGTTGGCAGAACCGGGCTTTTAGGCCGATTCGTTCCTGATGCGGGGCAGACGTTGGCGGGTCGGGTACCGCGGCGCCAGCCGAAATTGTGTCATAAGGCCGGCACTGCGCGCCGGCCTTTCGCCGAACCAAAACAACGAGGCTTGGGCTCTGTGCGCTCTGTGTCTCTGGGGCAAAAATTCCGCGCATCGAAGCCCTATCCGGCTTTATCCGTTAAATCCGCGGTTTTAAACGGATCGGGGCGTACCTAGAAAATCTCAGGCCATCAGCGCAGCCCGCAGCGCGCGACCCTTGGCCAGCGACTCCTGGTATTCCGACTCCGGGTCCGAATCCCACACGATGCCGCCGCCCACGTGGTAGCTCGCGCGCCCGCCGGCGCAAAGGATGGTGCGGATCGCGATGTTCAGGTCGCAGCCGCCGTCGCACCCGAGGTAGCCGAAGGCCCCCGTGTAGAAACCGCGGCGCACGGGCTCGAGCTCGTTGATCACCTGCATCGCCCGGATCTTCGGGGCGCCCGTGATCGAGCCGCCGGGCAGCGTGGCCCGCAGGCAGTCGAAGACATCCACGCCCGGCCGCGGCCGTCCGGACACGGTGCCGACCAGATGAAAGACCGTCGGGTGCTCCTCCAGGCGGCAGTCCTCATCCACCTTGACCGACCCGAACTCGCAGATCCGGCCCAGGTCGTTCCGCTCGAGGTCCACGATCATCAGCAGCTCGGCCCGGTCCTTGGCGCTGGCCAGCAGCTCGGCGCGGAGGCGGCGGTCCTCCTCCGGCGTCGCGCCGCGCGGGCGGGTGCCCTTGATCGGGCGCGTCTCGACCCGGCCTTGGGCGAGCCGCAGGAAACGTTCCGGCGAGCAGCCGACCGCCTGCCAGTCGCCGCCGTCGTAATAGCACGCGAAGGGCGCCGGGCTGCGCGACCGCAGCTTCAGGTAAAGTTCGGGCGCGGGTATCCCGAGGACAGCGTCGAAGCGCTGGGTGAGGTTCACCTGATAGACATCACCCGCGGCGATGTAGTCCCGGATGAGTTGCACCGCGGCGATATACCCGGACTTGTTCCAATTTGCCGCCGGTGCCATGGCCGTCGGCAAAATGAAGCCCGCCTCGGGAGCGGCGGCCGGCAGCTGCTCGGCGAGAAGTTCTTCGAGTCGGGTGAGCACCGCGTCATCCGATCCATCCGGCGGCGCGTGGGCGGTGAGGTAGGCTTTTCCGGTGGCGTGATCGAAGGCGAAGCCGCCGTCATAGAACCCGAAATGGAGATCCGGCATCCCCGTGGTGGCGGGTTGGCGGCTCACGATGCCCTCGAGTGCGCTGCCCGCCTCGTAGGAAATCCCGCCCACGGCACCGGCGGTGAAGGGCAGCAGGGGATGCGCCGGGCCGCGGCGCTTCGCGAGGAACTCGCGCAACACGTCGAGGGGGTTCCCCTCGCGCCGGGTGGTTGTGCCGCAGGCGGTGATGCTTAGGGAGGTTCCCGTCGCGGTGAATACCTGCTGTGGTTCGCAGCCGAGAAAGGAGAAGCGCCCGAGTCCGCCAGCCGCTTGTGCGCTGTCGAGGAAGAAGCAGCCCGGACGCCGGCTAAGGCGGTGGAACAGCTCCACCGCCGGGAGCGGGCAGGTGATCTCGCGGATCTTCATCGCGGGTTCTTTGAACCACGGATTCGGATTATTGCACGCGAAGACGCCACGGACGCGAAGTTCGGAGAAGGAAGTTTTTTCGGGGCCTCGGCGCGCTCAGCGTCTGGCGTGCCAATCATCCGATCCCGTTCTCGGGACATTCCCGCACACCGGTGCGGTCGGTGAGCGCGGCGAGTTCGCGGACGGTCTTTTCCCCGATGGTCAGGTCGGGCGCGAGGGTCGCGAGCGGGACGAGCACGAAGGCGCGTTCGGCCAGTCGCGGGTGGGGCAGGGTGAGCGCGGCGTTCGTCGAGACCAGGTCGCCGTAGCACAGGATGTCGATGTCGAGCGTGCGGGGCCCCCAGCGGACGTCGCGGGTCCGCCCGAGCGCCTGCTCAATCCCCTGGCAGGCGGTCAGCAATTGCGCGGCAGGCAGCTCGGTCTCGATGCCTGCGACCAGATTCAGATAGTTGGGCTGGCCCACGACACCCACGGGCGTCGTGTCGTAGACCTGTGAGACCGCGGTTACCCGGATGCCGGCGAGCCTGCGCAGGAGGCGGATCGCTTCCGACAGGTACCGGGCGCGGTCGCCGAGGTTGCTGCCCAGACCGAGGTAGGCGGGTGTCACGGGCGTTGCATTTTTCCGCATGTGTAGGCCGGGTGCCCTCACCCGGCATGATCGATTCGGGGTGAGGGCACCCCGACCACAGTTAAAGGGAGGGCGTCCGATCCTTGCCGGTCTCCACGGCGACGTAGTCGAGCACGCCGCCGAGCGGGGCCGAGGGCTTCTTTACGGTGAGGTCCACGCGGGTCACGCGTGGGCAGGCCTCGAGGACGGCGTCGATCAGGCGGTTGGCGAGGGCCTCGAGCAGGCGCATGCGCTCCTTTTCGACGATCTGGCGGCAGACGCCGTAGACCTTCTGGTAGTCCACCGTGGCGTCGAGCCGGTCGGTCTGGCCGGCCTCGGCGATGTCGAGAGTGAGTATGAGGTCGATGAGGAACCGCTGGCCGAGCACGTTCTCCTCCGCGAGGTTCCCGTGGTAGCCGTAGAACACCATGTTCTGGAGGTGGATTTTACCGGTCATGATGGAGCGGAGGGTCGGAGGACCAGAGGATCAGAGGGGCGGAGGATCGGGAAGGCAGATATTCTGAATCTCAGGCCTTCTGATCCTCGGATCCTCTGGCCCGGATGGCAGCCGCCATTCGGGCTGCGCGGAGGTTGGACTGCACATCGTGGACGCGGATCAGCTCGACCCCGTGCCAGGCGGCGAGGCTGGTGATGGCGAGCGTGCCTTCCAGGCGCTCGCCCGGTGGGAGGTCAAGCACGTGGCTGACGACGGACTTGCGCGAGGCGCCGAGGAAGAGTGGTCGGCCGAGCACGCGCAGCTCGGGCAGGCGGGCGAGGATGGCGAGGTTTTGTTCCTGCGTCTTGGCGAAGCCGATGCCGGGATCCAAGAGGAGGCGCTCGGCGGGGACGCCGGCGCGGGCCGCGGTCGCGATCGAGCGCTCGAAGTACCGGAGCATCCGGGCGATCGGGTCGCCGGTTTCCGCGCTGAAACCGGGCTCGTTGTGCATGACGACCACCGGGCAGCCGAACTCGGCCGCCACGCCGGCGAGCCCGGGATCGCGGAGCAGGCCGTGGATGTCGTTGAGCATATGAGCGCCGGCCTGCAGGGCGGCGCGGGCGACGGCGCTGCGGTAGGTGTCGATGGAAAGCGGCACGGGCAGGCTGTGGGCGAGGGCGGTGATCACGGGAACCACCCGGCGGATTTCCTCCTCGAGCGGGACCTCAGCGTAGCCCGGGCGGGTGGATTGTCCGCCGATGTCAATCAGCGAGGCGCCCTCGGCCACGAGGCGGTGGGCCTGGGCGACGGCAGCCTCGGCCGAGGCAAAGCGTCCGCCGTCGAAGAACGAATCTGGCGTGACGTTGAGGATGCCGACGATCCGGGGCTCGCCGCCAAGGAGCAGCTCCCGGCCGCGGCAATCGAGGCGGATGCCGCTGGGGGGGGGGGCGGATGGGCTCGGCGGTTTTGGCCATGGCGGGGCGGAAGATTGACCGAGAAAGAGTAAGAGACCGAGAAAGATAGGTCTGAGACGCGAAGCGTCTCAGACGATCTTCAGCTTCGGCAGGTCTTGGCCGTCGACGAGGCCGACGGGGCGGCCCTTGGTGTCGATCACGATCAGGTCGTCGATCTTGTGCGCCTCGAACAGCCGGAGTGCGTCCACGCCGAGCGCGTCGACCCCGATGGTCTTGGGCGAACGGGTCATGAAAGCTGCGACAGGCTGCTGCAGGAAACCGGGACCGGTCAGCGCGCTGCGGCGGAAGTCGCCGTCGGTGAGGATGCCGGTGAGTTTCCCGGTCTTGGGCGCGACGAGCGCGATGCTGCCGCTCTTGGCCTTGGTCATCCGCAGGATCGCGTCCTGGAGGGTGATCTGCTCGGAGGCCACCGGCAGCCGGTCGCCGGAGCGCATGATGTCGCGGACGCGCAGGAGCAGTTGGAGCCCGAGGTTGCCCGCGGGATGGTACTTGGCGAAGTCGTCCCGGGTGAGGCCCCGGCTCTCGAGGAGCACCATGGCGAGGGCATCTCCGAGGGCGAGGGCGGCGGTGGTGCTGGCGGTCGGCGCGAGCAGCAGCGGACAGGCCTCGCGCGGGACCTGGTAGACAAGGCGGAAATCCGCGCCGCCGGCGAGATCGGATTCCGGATTCGAGGTGAACGCCACGAGGCGCAGGCCGAAGCGGCGCAGGATGGGCACGAGGCGCACGATCTCCTCGGTCTGGCCGCTGTTGCTGAGCAGGATCGCGAGGTCGCCCTCGTCCACGAGCCCGAGGTCGCCGTGCAGGGCCTGCGTGGCATCAAGGAAACAGGACGAGACCCCGGTGCTGTTGAAGGTGCCGCAAAGCTTCTGGGCGATGTGGGCGGACTTGCCGATGCCGCTGAAGATCAGTTTGCGCCCGGCCGCGACCGTGGCCTCGACGGCGCGCGCGGTGGCGACGAACTCCGGCCCGAGCCGGCGGGCGGTGGCCCCGAGCGCCTCGCTCTCGATCCGGATGCAGGCACGGGCACGGGCGAGGGCGGATTTGGATTGGAGGGCCATGGAGCGGGCTGTTCGGGCTTGTGTCGTCCGGAGCGCTTGCGGAACTTACGCGCGACGTTTCCGCGTTCAATCCCTTTCCCGACGAACATGAGCCTCCGCCGCATTCCCCCGCTGCTCGCCGTGCTGCTGCTGGCGGCGGCGTGCAGCCGTGGCGGCGGCGGGTCCGGGAGCGAGCAAGAGGATTCCGATTTCCTGAGCGCGCAGGACCTGAAAAGGCGCGGCCAGCCCATGGAGGCGCTGGCGGCCTACCGCCGGGTCATCGCGCGCCACGGCGAGTCGGCCCCGGAGTCTTATCTCGACGCCGGTCTGATCTATTTCCAGACGCTGAAGGATCCCGTCAGGGCCTGGATCTACCTGCAGCAGTACCTCGAGCTGCAGCCCAACTCCCCGCGGCGCGACGAGATCCGTCAGCAGGTGACGGCCGCCGAGCGGGAGATGATCTTCCAGCGGCTGGCCCAGGCCCAGTTCGGCGGCGGCGAGCTCGTGCAGCTGCAGGAGCAGGTGGACCAGCTAACCCGCGAGAATGCCCGCCTGGAGGCCGAGTTGAAAATAATCCGGGAGGCCCCGGCCGGGGTGATGACGCGTTCCGAGATCCTGCTCGCCCCGCAGGCAAGCAGCCCGGCGCAGAACTCCATGGGCCTGAATCCAGGCGAGGCGGCTTCCTCCGGCCCGATCAACCTGAACCCGGCCACCGCCATGACCCCGGCTACGATCGTGTTATCGACGCCGGTTGCGCCGAAGTCCGCGGCCCCGGCCGACCCTAGGACCGCGCCGACGTCCCAGAAGGGTGCCTCGGCACCGACCCAGAAAACCGCGGCCGCCACGCCCAAGGGCAGCGTCCCCGCCGCGCGGACCCACACGGTGCGCGCCGGGGACAACCTCTCCTCCATTGCCCGGCAGTACTACAATGGCGACCAGTCCGCGACGCGGGTCAAGGCCCTGACCGAGGCCAATCGCGATATCCTCAAGAACGGAACCAGCCTCTCGATCGGCATGACCCTGCGGATCCCATGAGGGCCACCTCCCGCCGCACCTCGACCTTCAACGAGTCGATGATCCGGGAGATGACCCGGGTCGCGCGGGAGCACAACGCGATCAACCTGTCGCAGGGATTCCCGGACGGCGATCCGCCGCCCGCGCTCGTGCAGGCGGCGCGCGAGGCGATGGACGCCGGGCGCCACCAATACGCCATCACGTGGGGGGCCCCGGAGCTGCGCACCGCCCTGGCGGCGAAGATGACACGCGACCTGGGCCAGCCGGTCGACCCGGAGCGTGAGCTCGTCGTCACCTGCGGCGCCACGGAGGCGATGATGGTGGCGATGATGACGGTCTGCGATCCCGGCGACTGCGTGGGAATGTTCACGCCCTTCTACGAGAACTACAACGCCGACGCCATCCTGACCGGGGCGATCCCGGTCCATGTCCCGCTGCACCCGCCACATTACCGCTTCGACCCCGCGGAACTGCGGGCGGCGTTCGCGGGCGGACTCAAGGCGTTCATCCTCTGCAATCCCTCGAATCCCACCGGCCGCGTGTTCACCCGGGAGGAACTTGGGGTCATCGCGGCGCTGGCCGAGGAGTTCGACACCTTCGTGATCACGGACGAGGTCTACGAGCACATCGTCTATCCGCCCCACCGGCACACCTACTTCGCGACCCTGCCCGGGATGGCGCAACGGACGCTGATGTGCTCCTCGCTGTCCAAGACGTACGCCATCACCGGCTGGCGCCTCGGCTACGTGCGTTCGTCGCCGTCGATCATCGCCCAGGCCCGCAAGGTCCACGATTTCCTCTCCATTGGCGCGGCGGCGCCGCTGCAGCATGCCGTGGTGACGGCACTGAATTTCCCCGGGGTCTACTACGAAAAGCTGGCGGCGGACTACCTGGCGCAGCGCGAGGTGCTCTGCGGCTACCTCGACCGCACCGGCCTGGCCTACACCAAGCCCGAGGGCGCCTACTTTGTAATGGTCGACATCTCGCCCTTCGGGGCGGCGAGCGATGTGGAGTTCTCGCATTGGATGGCCCGGGAGATCGGGGTCGCCCCGGTACCCGGCTCGAGCTTCTTTCCCGGACGCGAGAACCGGTACATCCGGCTGCACTTCGCGCGCTCGCCCGCCGTCCTGCACCAAGCTGGGGAAAAGCTGCTCAAGCTCCGGCGCTGAGCCGGACTGAAACTTTCCGGCTGGGGTCGTAAAATGGGATACCGGCCTGTTCGGACCTACTGACTGTGGCCGTTGCCGGCTTGCACGTCGTTCGGAATATGAATTTAGCTCGTGGCGTGAAAGCCTCGCCCCGTTGGTTTCCGCTTTGGGAAACCGCCTTCGCCGATACTGGACAATGACTCCTGTCACTCTGGCGCTTGTGAGCATCCGCGAAACTTACGAGGTCCTTGGGCTGATCGGCATCGTTGCCACCTTGGCGGGTGTCTGGATGCAGTCCAAGCGCACCGGACTCGACTCGGATGCGGAGGAGGCGGTGAAGGACGGGGTGATGACGGAAATGGCCGCCCGCCGCCGGATCAGCATCATTGCCTGGGGCACGAGGCTGCTCACGGTGACCGGGGTGGTTTGTCTCAGCTTTGCCGGCTGGAAGCTGTTTCGCTGAGGCGCCCCCAGCGGTCCGGCCCTGCCGATTGATCGTCACTTCCGAATTGTCACACAACCCGGACTCGCCGCGGCCCGCCAAGCCCGCTTGCGTCGGGTGATGTCCGTAACGCCCCCCTTTCGCGAGGCCCTGCGCTTCTGGCTGAAGCTGGGCTGCATCAGCTTCGGCGGGCCGGCGGGGCAGATCGCGATCATGCACACGGAGCTGGTCGACCGGAAGCGCTGGATCGACGAGGAGCGTTTCCTGCACGCGCTGAATTTCTGCATGCTGCTGCCGGGACCCGAGGCGACGCAGCTTGCGACGTACTGCGGCTGGCGCCTGCACGGGATTCGCGGCGGCCTGGTGGCCGGCGGGCTCTTTGTGCTGCCCTCGGCGCTGCTGCTCTGGGGGTTGAGCTGGCTCTACGCGGCGCACGGCAGTGCACCGCTGGTCGCGGCAATCTTCACCGGGCTCAAGCCGGCGGTCACGGCCATCGTGGCTGCGGCGGTGATCCGGATCGGCCGGCGGTCGTTGCGCGGGCCGTTCTCGTGGGCACTCGCCGCGGGTGCATTCGTGGGGATCTTTTTTCTGCAGGTGCCGTTCCCGGTGGTGGTGCTGGCGGCGCTGGGGATCGGATTTTTCATGGGGTGGAAGCCGGTTGATCGGTCCGATCGGCCGGATCCGATGGATCGGTCCAATCCAGCGCCCGACGCTGCGCCGTCGGCGCTGAAAATTGCTGGCCTCGGCCTCGCCCTCTGGTTCGCGCCCGTGCTTTGGGCGGGTCTCTGGCAGGGCTGGGGCGGAACCCTGGCCCAGGAGGGCTTCTTCTTCAGCAAGGCCGCCCTGGTGACCTTTGGCGGGGCCTACGCGGTGCTGCCCTACGTGGGGCAGCAGGCGGTGGATCATTTTGGCTGGTTGTCCGCGCCGCAGATGCTGGATGGGCTCGGGCTGGCGGAGACGACCCCCGGACCGCTGATCATGGTGGTGCAGTTTGTCGGGTTTCTCGGAGGTTGGAACCAACCGGGCAGCCTGAGTCCGCTGCTGGCGGGGACGCTGGGTGCCGCGATCACGACCTGGACCACCTTTGTCCCGTGCTTCCTGTGGATTTTCATCGGGGCGCCGCATCTGGAGCGGCTGCGGTCGATCACGCGGTTGAACTCCGCCTTGGCCGCGGTGACCGCGTCGGTGGTCGGAGTCGTTCTAAACCTCGCCGTCTGGTTCGGACGGCACGTCTTTTTCCCCGCGACGGGTGGCGTGGACGGATTTGCCGTGGCGGTGGCTGTCGCGGCCTTTGCCGCCATGCAGTTCTTTAAGGTCGGAATCATCCCAGTCGTGGCCGGCGCTGGCCTGATCGGGCTGCTGGCGGGACTGGGGTGATTTCAGGAAGGGCGGACATGTCATGTCCGCCGGGATGGAAATCATTGCAGCGGACTCACCGAGCCCAACCTGGCTGGGCTTCCGGGGTTGAACCCCAAAATCCGGTGGCTCCGTGCAATTCGCGGTCAAAACTTCCCGAGATCGGAACCTTCGTTTAATTCGCGCCCTTCGGCAAAAACATTCGGTCCTATCTAATCCGGGAACGAGTCGGAGAACGAGAAAGATGGGATCTCACGTCTCCCGCAGTGCCGCGGCGATGGGGATCTTTGCGGCGCGGAGGGCGGGGAACAGGCCGCCGAGAAAGCCGATGAAGGCGGAGAGGGCGATGGCCTGCACGAGCAGGGCGGGGGTGACGCGGAAGGCGAAGGCCACCTGGCTGAAGCTCTGCCAATTCAGGGTCGACGCGGTGAAGCCATCGAACGCCACGTAAGCGGCGCCGGCCCCGAGGGTGCCGCCCACGATGGCCACGAGCATGGATTCGGTGAGCACCGAGACGATCACCGGCCCCGCGCCAAAGCCGAGGGCGCGCAGCGTGGCGATCTCGCGGACGCGGGTGGCCACAGCCGTGTACATGGTGTTGAGCGCGCCGAAGAGCGCGCCGAGCGCCATCATCGCGGCGATGAAGAAGCCGGCGATCTCGATGAACCCACTCAGCGCCCCGGACTGGCTCTCGTAGAACTCGGATTGCCGCTGCACCTGGACCTTGAGCTGGGGATTGGCCGTGAGCGCGTCCCTGAAGGCCTGGTAGCTCTCGGGGGAGGCGAGGCGCACGGTCGCGGATTGGAAGGAGGACCCGCGCTGGTACGAGGTCTGGAGCACCGCGGCATCGGTCCAGAGCTCGGATTCGGCCGAGCCTCCGGCGGCGGTGAAGATGCCGACCACGTCCCACTCGTTGTTGCCGAGCTTAATCTTGCGCCCGACCTCGAGCCCGGCGGACGTGCGGGCGGCGCCGGCTCCCACCATGATCTCGTTGCGGCCGGGCTCGAAGCGCCGGCCGGCCACGATCTGGAGACGGTCGCGCACCAGGAAGGCCGCGGGGCCGACTCCCCGCAGCGGCACGTTGGCGTCGCTGCCGGTCTTCTTGTCGGGGAGATTGATGATGACGAAAAGCTCCGCCGAGGACTGGGCCACCCCGCCGGCGCGGGCAACGCCGGGAGCTTCGGCAATCAGCTGGGTCTCTTCCCGGGACAAAACGCTGCTCAGTTCACCATTTGCGCTGGTCCGCAGCACGATCGCCACGTCGGGCGCGCCGGAGGACTGCATCGTGCCGCGAAAACCGGCGGCAATGGATAGCACGCCGACAAATACCACGGCCACGCCGGCGACGCCGACGGCAGTGGTCAGCACGGACCCGCGCCGCTGGCCGATGGTGCGGAGGCTGAAGGCCGTGACGGAGGCGGCTTGGGAGAACCAGTTGCTCATGAAGCGAGGAGGTAGGGGCCGACGTCCCGGCGTCCCGGGATGATTCGAGGGTAGGGGTGGCTGTCCTCAGCCGCCCTTGAACCAAGGTGCCTGGGGACACACGCCCCTGCCGGGAGAAAGCTGGCAGTCGTGCTACGCACTGCGGCGGAGCGCCTCGGCGATGCGCAGGCGCATCGCCGTGAGGGCGGGGAGGATGCCGGCGACAAGGCCGAGGACGACAATCAGTCCGGCCCCGGCGACGAGGTTCTTGGCGGGGAGGAAAAAGCCGGGAAGGTAGGTGGCGAGGGCGGGCGCGGCCGCGGCGACAATCAGCAGGGCGAAGCCGAGGCCGAGGACGCCGCCGAGCGCGGCGATGAGGAGAGACTCGGCAATCACAATGCTGAGCACGTGCTCGTTGGAGAAACCGATGGCCTTAAGGACGCCGAGCTCGCTGGTGCGCTCGCGGACCGACTGGGCCATGGTGTTGCCAGCCACGAGGAGGATGGTGAAGAACACGGCGGCGAGGATCGCCGTCACGATGACGGCGATGTCGCCGAACTGCTGGACGAAACCCTGGGCAAAGGCACCCTCCGACTCCGCCTTGGTCTCAGCCGGTGAGTTCTCGAACTCGAGGTTGATTGCCTTGGCCACCGCGGCGGAGTTGGCGGGATTGTCGATCCGCACGGTATACCACCCGATGGTGCCCTTGCCGTTCTGACGGGCCTCGTCGAAATAGTCCTGTCGAAAGTAGAAAGCCGACGTATCGAAGCCCTTCTTGGTCGCGTCGAAAATGCCGACCACCTCGAAATCCCAGGTCTCACTCGCTCCGGCCTTGGGCCAGATCGGGGAGACCAGGGGCACTCGGTCCCCGATTTTCCAGCCGAAGCGGTCCGAAAGGGCGCGGCCGACGACGGCGCCGGTGCGCGTTGCTTGCCACGCCTGCATCTGAGCCGCCGGGAGGGCTAATTCCGGGTACATGTCGAAGAAACTCGCGGGTGCCACTGGCATGCTGGCGAAGAAGTTTTTCGGATCCTGGTAGATGCCGTTGAACCACGTTTGCGGGGAGATGGAGACCACCCCGGGGATGCGGGTGATGCGTGCCTCGTAGGCGACCGGGAGCAGCTGAACAATTGAGACGCGGTGGCGCACGATCAGCCGGGTGGCGTCCGCCATCTCCACGCCGCCAACGAGCGCCTGCTTGATCGCGCCGAGGAACCCGAAAAGGAGGAACGCCACCAGCACCGAGAGAACGGTGAGGGCGGTGCGCAGCTTGCGCCGCTTCAGGTTGCTCCAGACGAGGCCGGCGAATTTCATGGGGATGTCGGCGGGTTTTCCGACGGTAGCCGGGGGTGACCCCACTCCCGGGGTTCGGTCGAGATCGGATGTAGCCCCGGCAGACCTCTACCGGGGGATCGCGCCGGGCAGAGGTCTGCCCGGCCTACAGTTCTTGTCGGTGCCAATTTCATTCCGGTTTCTCCGCCAGCAGACGGCCCTTGTTCAGGTACACGGTGCGGCTGGCGCGGGCCGAGGCGTGCGGGTCGTGCGTCACCATGATGATCGTCTTGCCCTGCTCGCGGTTGAGCGCCTGGAGCAGCGAGAGGATTTCGTCGCCCGACTTCTGGTCGAGGTCGCCCGTGGGTTCATCGCAGAGGAGGATGGTGGGATCGGTGACAATGGCGCGGGCGATGCCGACGCGCTGCTGTTCGCCGCCGGAGAGCTGGGTGGGGAAGGAGGAGTTGCGGTC
The DNA here is from genome assembly GCA_945903545.1 of Opitutus sp. GAS368. Classification (GTDB taxonomy): domain Bacteria; phylum Verrucomicrobiota; class Verrucomicrobiia; order Opitutales; family Opitutaceae; genus CAIYFD01. Next base: position 35,742 of record CAMDOO010000022.1, read on the forward strand.
CTTCAGGCCGACGATCTCGAGGGCGGCGACGGCGTGGTCGCGGCGCTGGGCGGCGGAGAGTGACGTGAGCAGGAGCGGAAGCTCAACATTCCGTTGGGCGTTGAGGACCGGGAGCAGGTTATAGAACTGGAAGACGAGGCCGACGTGCCGGGCGCGCCACGCGGCGAGCTGGCGGTCGTTGAGGCCGTCGATGCGCTCGCCGCCGATCGCGACGGTGCCGCTGGAGGGGCGGTCCAGGCCACCGATGAGGTTCAGTAGGGTGGACTTGCCGGAGCCGGACGGCCCCATCAGGGCGAGGAACTCACCGCGGCGGACCTGGAGGTCGAGCTTCTGCAGCACATGGATTTCCTCGGACCCGCGGCGGAACACGCGGTCCACGCCCTGGACGTCGACCAATACCTCGTTGTTGTCGTTGCTCATGGTTTTATCGGAGGGGTGTCACGCGGAGGCCGCAGGGACCGCAGAGGGCGGAAGGTTTGGGGCTCAGAATCCAAGCCAGTTTAACCACGGATTGCACGGATTTCACGGATGGGGGGAATTCGCGGATTGGGACCCTGCCTGCTCTGCGTTCTCTGCGTCTCTGCGTGAAACCGGTTTGAAGGTTTGGGATTTCAGGGCAGCTCCGTGACGCGGGTGCCCTCGGTCAGATCAACCGGGCCCTCGGAGACGACTTTTTCACCGGCATTCACGCCGGCGGCGAGGGTGGTCTCCTGGCCCTGGGAGGATTGGACGGTGACGGCGCGGCGCTCGAGGCGGCCGTCCTTCACGACCCAGGCGATGTCGCGGCCGTCGGCGCGGCGGACGGCGGATTGGGGGACGACGATGGTGCGACTGGCGGCGCCGGGAGCTTCGTTGCTCTGGAAGGCGACCTTCAGTCCCATGTCGGGCAGGATACGCGGGTCGAGCTGGTCGAAGCCGACGCGGACGCGCACGGTGGCCTTCTGGCGGTCGGCGGTGGGGACGATGGCGATGACTTTGGCGCCGATCTTGGAATCGGGATAGGAATCTAGCGTGACGGAGACCGGCTGCCCGGCGGTGACGCGGTTGATGTAGCTCTCGTTCACGTCGACCTCCACCTCGAGGGATTTCATGTCGACGATGGTGCAGATGCCGGTGCGGGTGAACCCGCCGCCCGCGGAGACGGGGGAGATCATCTCACCGGGTTGGGCGCTCTTGGCGACCACGACACCGGCGAACGGGGCGCGAATGATGGCGTCATCGATCTGCTGCTTCCAAATGGCGACCTGGCGCTCGGCGACGCTGATGTCGGCCTGCTGGCGCGCGAGACGGGCGGTCAGGCCAGCGGTCTCGGCCTTGGCCTGGTCGAGCTCGGCGGTGCTGGCGGCCCCGGCGGTGCCGAGCCGGGAGACCCGGGCGAGGGTGAGGTTGGAGAGGTCGAGCTGGGCCTGGGTTTCGCCGAGACCGCTGCGGGCGGAGGCGAGCTGGGCCTCGGCGAGGCGGAGGCTGGCCTCGGTGTTGGTGGTGTCGAGGTGGGCGAGGATCTGGCCGTCCTCCACGCGCATGCCCTCCTCGATGAGGACACTGACCACGCGGCCGGTGACCTTGGAAGAGACGGTGGCGAGGCGCCGGGCGGTGACGTAGCCCGAGGCGTTGAGCAGGGTGCGGGCGCCGCCGACCGAGGAGACCTCACGGGCCACGGTGGTGCGAACGGCGGCCGGCTTGGGGCGCTGGAACCACCAAATGATTCCTCCCAGCACGACGATGGCGGCGATAATCACCGCGACCCACGGTCCGATCGGTTTGCCTGCCGGAACGACGGAGCGGTCAATCTTCAGACGGTCGAGAGATTCCTTGGTGGGGGCCATGCGGGGGTGGCGCCCTGCGGGCGCTCGCCTTCAGAGGGAAAGGGATTGGTCAGTCGAGTAAAGCGGCAAACGGGCGGAAAGGGCCAGCGGTCAAATGGCGGGAGGAGCGGCAAATACGCCGAGGCTCCGGTAGGGTGAACACTCCCGGTTTTGACAAGACTACGTCTGGCAAATGAGCCAAGCTGTTCCGATTAAGCTGCCTTCTGTGCGAACTGCAGCAGCCCGAGCTGAGGCTCTCCAAGCCGGCCCAAGCCTTTGCCTCGAACGTCAGAAAACTAACGAAAAGCGGCCTGACCCTTGGCTCGGCCTCCAAAATCTACGATCAGCGGCCCGACTCTTTGCCGATCGTCCTCCGGAAATTCAAGCGTGTGGCCTTCTGGCCTCCGTCTGCTTCTTCGGAATCGGCCGCCGGCTCAAGAACACCTTCCCGTTGATCACTCCGCAGACCCACTGCCTCTTTTTGCCCATCACGCGGGAATGTGGCCATGGAAGGGGCGCACCCTTGCATGGCCACCGGAAGTCAAGGCGTCGCTCGGCCGAGGCTCTCGATATAATCGAGCAGCGAAGCGAATTCGGTGACCGTCAGATTACCGGTGAGTCCTTCCGGCATCAGAGAGACCTCGACCCGGGCGCGGCTCCCAATGTCGGAAGTCGGGATCCGGGTCTGCTGGGTCGTGATATCGCGGATGCTAACGGCATCGGCCGCTTCCTGCACGACGAAGCCGGTGATCGTCCCGCCCGAACGGCGGGTAATCTGGATCGTGTGGAAGCCCTGGGCGATGGTCTTGTTCGGCTGGAGGATCGCCTCGGCGAGCGCCCGGCGGGGCAGCACCCCTGAGACGAGATTCAAGGGAGGTCCCTTCGGCACCTCACTGGAGCTGGTGGTGTGGCAGGCAACACAGCCCAGCTCCCGGACAAGCTGGGAGCCGCGGGCGACGTTGCCGCGCGCAGGCACAACGGCATCAAGCACCGCCGCAACCGGCAGCATGGCGATCTTGGGACCGACCGAGGCCGCCGCCCGAAAGACGGGATCGATGCTGAGCTGCTGCAGCGCATACTGAGCGGTCCGGGCCACGCCCACATCGGTGTCCTTGGCCGCGGCGATGATCTGTTCCGCCCGGCTGGTATCGCGGGCGGTGACGGCCCCTAGCATGATCTGGATCCGGCGGCGCGGATCGGCCCAGCCCGCATCAAGCGCGCGGGTCGCGGCATTCCGCGGGGCTTCCGCGCCGAACTTCCGGCCCGAGATGGTGAGCAGCGCGGCATCCGCCAACTGCGAGCTGTCGCCATTGAGTTTCGCGGCCTCCTCAATCAGCACCGGGTAAATCTCGTCGAGCCGCGCCGAGTTGATGACAGCGCCGCGCGCCTGATCGACCGGCGGGACTCCCGCCCCGCCGCGCGCCCCGCCGCCGCCTCGCCCGGCGGCCACGGGAGGGAACATAATCTGGGCGACCAGGGCCGCGGACTGGGCGGCGTTGAATCGCGAGGTCGAAGTCTGGATCCTCGCGAAGGCATCCGCTCGAGCCGTGGCCAGTGCCTGCTCCGCCTGGGCCAGGGCATTGGCACGGACGTTGATCGTGTTGCTGTCACCGCCGAGTGAGGCCACCAGCAAGGAGTTGAGTGCCGCGGTCGCGGCCTGGAGCAACGGCGCGTGCACCGCGGTCATGTCGGTCACCAGCATTTGCTGCGTCGTACTGGCATCCGGAATGGGCGGAAGGGTCGGCGCCACCACGCGGCCAGGACGAACCACGGGGATAATATTCGCCAGCGGGCCCACCGCGGGCAGGAGGGTGGCCCAATTGCCGCGGTCCGCCGTCTTGGTCAACGCGGTGATCGCATCGGCCCGGACATTGGCCGTGTGGGAGGAGTTGGTCACCGCCTTGACGAGCACGGGGATTGCGTTGGCCGGGATTTCATCGGCCTTCGAGAAGTAGGCGGCGATCTGCGGCACCAGGGCCGGTTCGGTTTCGGCGAAAGAAATGAATTTACTGACGGCGGCACCGGCCGCGACGCCCTGCCGGGCGAATTGGCGGCCGATCGCGAGGGTCTCCTCCGGCCCGGCCCGGTTCAGCGCGTCGGTCAGCGCCTGCAGGATCTTCGGGGTCTCCGCCCAGGGCGCGGGATTGTAGTAAGGGCCGACACTGCTGGGCCGGGTGGACCACCACGTGCCATTCCATTGTGCCTCGGTGTTGGCCAGCCGGGCGAGGGCGCCGACAATGTCGGTCCGGCGCTCGATCGACTGGTCGCCGCCGACCCGCTGGATCAAGGCATCGGTCACCCGGCGTTCATGGATCGCGTGCAGCACCATCAACGCACCCTTGCGGACGGCGGTCGGCGCGGTGTTCGAGTCGACGACTGCGAGCGAAGCCTCAACGGCCCGCAGGCTGCGCAGCGTCTGCATCGCGGTATGCGCGACGATGGGATCGGCATCGCCCAGCAGGGGCGTCATCGCGGGGGCGGAGGCCAGCGAATCGGCCCGGGCCAGCGTGATCAGTGCTTCCTTGCGCACGCGCGGATCGGCCGAGCGTAACGCCGCGGTCACGACCGGAATCGAGATGGAACGGGCTTGGGTGAGGTCGTCGCCCAGGGCGCGGAGGGCCCACGCCGCAATGGTCGGATCGCCGACCAGCTGGGTGATCTGCGCTGTCGCCTGGGCTCCGCGCAGTTGTTTGTCGGTGAAAAGGGCGGCGATCCGGTTGTTGAGGGGTTTCGTCCGGTCGGCCGCGAGGGCCTGCAACATCGGGGCGACCTGGGCGCCGAGCTCGGCCTTGCGACGCAGGATGGCACGCTGGGCCTCAAGGCGCCGGACATTGCTCGGGCCGGCCAGCACTTGGACCAGTTCCGCTGCGGTGATCCGGTCGAAATTGGGCAGCGGGGCCGGAGTGAAGTTATTCAGTGACACCCGGTACACTCCGCCGCCGGCGCGCCGGGCGATGACGTAGATCGCGCTGTTGCCGTCCACGTCCTCATCGATCGCGCTCGCCGTCTCGATGAACGGATCGTTCGTGATGTCGAAAGTCGCTCCTCGCTGGGTAAGCCGCTGCAGGAAGACCGCCGCCTGACCATAGTCCGCCGTGTACGGGGCGTCGTTCCATTTCGCCGGGATCCCCGGCTCGTCGAGCCACATCGAGCCGACCCCGGATCCGCCGCCAAAATCGGCCAACGGCGCGATCATCTCCTCCTGGAAATTCCGCCAGAGCGAGGGATAGCCGTGGTCCGACATGCCGCTGAGGTGGTGGAACCGCACGTCCCAACCGCCGCCGTCGTTGGTGTTGTCCCGGGTGAACACGTCCAGCTGCGGGCCGACGACGACACCGTAATTATTGCGCGTGCCCGTGCCCCAGATCTCGAGACCGCTGCCGTCGGGCCGGAAGCGCAGGACTCCTCCACCCTGCATCTGGAGTTTCCGGCCGTCAGAGCCGGTGGCGCCAAACACGCCGATATCCCCAAGCGCCACATAGATCCAGCCGTCGATGCCGGCCTCGATGTTCTGCGTCGTGTGGTCACCGAACGCCTTGTCCAGGGGCCAGGCGATTCCACTGACCAGGACTTTCTTCTCCTCCGCGATGCCGTCGCCGTCGCGGTCCCACCAAGCCGTGATATCCGGATGGCCGAGGACGATCAGGTGATCGTGGTCCCACAGCACACCGCGCGGCGTGTTGGTGTACAGCACGAAGGGTTTCGCCTCATCGGCAACCCCGTCGCCATTGGTGTCGCGGAGCCGAACCACCCGGCCGTTGTTGTCGAACCCATTGCCCGCGGCATTGGAGTCGACGGCGACGTAGACGGTGCCGTCAGGCGCAGCGGCGATGGCTGTCCCGTCCACGACCAGCGGCGGCGTGCTCCAGACCGAAACCTTGAATTCCGGGGGCACGGTGATGGCGTCCATCGCCGTCTGGGCCATGACCGGATCGATCAGGGGCACCCGGGCAAAATCCTCGGGTTTCGCGATGCCCCCGTTCGGCGGCGCGCCGAACTGGGCAGCGGTCATTTGGCCGCGGATCCATTGATAGTTGCCCAATGGCACCTGGGTGGAGGGCGTGGCCGTGCCGTTGATGTAAACGACGTTGGAACTGTTGATCGTAATCTGGGCGCGGCCCAGGGAAACGGTGGACAGGAAGATGGCCGAAACAAGGCCAAGGGATTTCGCATTCATAGGGGTAAGAAGCGGGGGTAAACGCGGACCACCGACGGATCGGTGGATCCGAGGGGGCAATGGGGAGCTGAACTTCCTGAGAATACATCCCGGTGCGGTCCCGGTCCACGACATAAGCGTCCCCCAAAAAAATGGGCGGAAATCTTCAACGCTGCTGGCCCCGGCAGGCGAGGCCGGAGCGGAACGCGGTCAGCCGGGCCTCGTTTGCTTTGCGACCTTCGTGTGGAA
>CAMDOO010000023.1 GCA_945903545.1 Opitutus sp. GAS368
ATCACCGTCTCCACCGTCGGCATCGTCCCGGGCATCGACACGCTGGCCGAGTCGGGTCTCAACGTGCACCTCGCGGTGTCGCTCCATGCCCCCGACGACGACACGCGCGCCCGGCTGCTGCCGATGGGGAGACGGTTCCCGATCGCTGACATCCTCGCGGCGGCCGACCGCTTCCAAGCCCGGCGAGGCCGGCCGGTCTCGATCCAATACTGCCTGCTCGCCGGGGTGAACGATTCCCCCGCCCACGCCGTGCGCCTGGCGGAGCTGCTCACCTCGCGCCGGATGCACGTCAACCTCCTGCGCTACAATCCCACCGGACTGAGCCTGCGCGGGATCGATTACCGGCCGTCGTCGGACGCCACCTCCGAGGCCTTTGCGGAGGTCCTGCGCAGCCGCGGGCTCGTGGCGCATTTCCGTCGCTCGCGCGGACCGGAGATCGATGCGGCCTGCGGTCAGTTGCGGAGCAAGTCGAACGGTTGACTTAGCCGGACACAGGCAGTCGAGAGCCGGAATTCAGATCCCGTTTCCTTCCATCCAAGCGGATCCATCAACCCCCATTTGTTTGGCTTCTGACACCCAACACTCAGCTCGCGACTGCATGGTTCCGGTTTGGGATCGGATCCTGCTCCTGATCAAGACTGGCCAACCACCGCGGCACGGGTCAGTCTCGGTCCACCGCGTATGAGCACAACGTCCTCCCCGTCCGCGCCCTCCCTCGATCGCCGCGGTTTCCTCCGGGTCACTGCCCTCGCCGGCGGCGGCCTGCTGATTGGAGCCTACGTGCCATTCGGGGCCACCGAGGCTGCCGCCCAAGCCGCGCCCGGAGCCGGTGGCGACTTCGTCCCCAATGTCTTCATCCGCCTCTCGCCCAACGGGGCCGTGTCGCTGATCGCACCCAACTCCGAGATGGGCCAGGGTGCCAAGACCGCGCTCCCGATGCTCATCGCCGAGGAGCTCGACGTGGCGTGGGCCAGTGTGACCGTCACCCAGGGCGACTTGAATCCGGCTTACGGGCGCCAGTTTGCCGTCGGCAGCCAGTCCACCGTGGCGAACTTCATCCCCCTGCGGCAGGCGGGCGCCACCGCCCGGGCCATGCTGGTCGAAGCGGCGGCCCAGACTTGGGGCGTGGCCGCCGGCGAGTGCACGACCGCGCAGGGCGAGGTGATCCATGCCGCGTCCAACCGTCGCCTCGGCTACGGTGCGCTCGCGGCGAAAGCCGCCATCCTGGCCGTGCCTTCGGGGGTGGCTCTCAAGGACCCAAAGGATTTCAAGCTGGTGGGCACGCGGGTGCCCGGTGTGGACACCCGGAAGATTGTCACCGGTGAGTCCCTTTTTGGCATCGACCAGAAACTGCCTGGCATGCTCTACGCGGCCTATGTGAAATGCCGCGTCTCCGGCGGAAAACCGGTCGGCGCCAACCTCGACGAGGTGAAGCAGCTCCCGGGCGTGCGTGATGCGTTCGTTCTCGAGGGCATCACCGGACTCGCGCCCGGCGTGGCTATCGTGGCTGCGTCGACCTGGCAGGCCTTCAAGGCCGCCGAACAACTCAGCGTCCAATGGGACCCCGGGGCCGGTGCGAACCAGAGCAGCGCCGACATGGCGCGGCAGGCCGAGACCCTCGCCCAGGCCGTGCCCGCGCCGCGATGGCCCGCCGGGACCAAGTCCGTCGAGGCCGTCTACCACTACCCTTTCCTCGCCCACGCCACGCTGGAGCCGCAGAACTGCACCGCGGTGTTCCGGAACGGCGTGATGGAGATGTGGTGCCCGACGCAAATTCCGTCCGTGGGACAGGGCCTCGTCACGCAGGGGCTCGGGATCGCCGCCCGCGACGTCGTGGTGCACGTCACGCGCCTTGGCGGCGGTTTCGGGCGCCGGAGTGTCAACGAGCCCGCGCTCGAGGTTGCCGCCATCGCCAGGCGTCTCGAGGGCACCCCGGTCAAACTCACCTGGATGCGGGAGCACGACTTCGCGCATGACCAGTACCGCTCCAACGGCTGGCACTACTTCCAGGCGGGACTCGACGGCACTGGCAAGGTCGTCGACCTGCAGGATGCCTTCGTGAAGATGCTCGGGGGACCGGGCGACATGAACGCCGGGGGTTTTCCGTTCACGGCGATCCCGGGCTCCCGGGTCGTATCGAGCAAGCTCAGCGGCAGCATCCCCACGGGCTACTGGCGCGCCCCCGGCGACAACGGCAACACCTGGGCGACCCAGTCATTCGTCGACGAGCTGGCGCACGCCGCCGGTCGCGACCCGCTGGACTTCACGCTCGCGCTGCTCGCCACGATACCCGCCCCCGGCGCGGATCGCGGGGGCCGCGGCGGTTTCGGGGGCGGATTCTCTTCCGGGAAAATGACGGCCGTGCTGAGGCTCGCGACCGAGCAGGCCGGCTGGGGCCGAAAGTTGCCGCGCGGCCAGGGGCTGGGTTTTGCCATCACCCACACCAACAACGCCCACGTCGCCATCGTTGCCCAGGTGACGGTCAGCCCGCAGGGGGTGTTGCGCATCAACCGCCTCACGGCGGCGGTGGACGCCGGGATCATCGTCAACCTCAGCTCGGCCGAGGGTCAGGTGCAGGGCGCGATGCTCGATGGCATCAGCGCGGCATGGTACCAGAAGATCACGATCGAACAGGGAGCGGCCGCCCAGGCGAACTTTGCCCAGTACCCGCAGCTGCGGATGCACGAGGCGCCCCCCGAGGTGGCGGTGCACTTCATCCGTTCGACCTCCGCGCCCACCGGGCTCGGCGAACCGGGCCTGCCGGCGGCGGCCCCCGCGGTCTGCAACGCCATTTTTGCCGCCACGGGGAGACGCATCCGCACGCTGCCGATCATCGACACCGATCTGGCGTGGGCTTGACCGGCAGCGAGATCATTTCGCCCAGCTTGGGGGCCCGTCAGCGGCAGCCCTAAAGGCCTTCCCGAAACCGGATAGGTAGTGACGAACCGGCATGGATCGGGCTATTCGAACCCCTTCATGTTCACCAAGCCCACTCCGCCCTGGATCACCGTCGGGGCGTTGTGCCTGGCATGCGGCGCCGGCTGCATCAATGCGGTCGGTTTCCTGGGTGCCCAGCACCAGGCACTCTCCCACATGTCCGGCACGGTGACCAATCTCGGGATCGAACTCGGCCGGGCCGACCCCACCCTGGCGTGGCGGGCCCTCGGGGTGCTCGGCTCCTTTTTCCTCGGCTGCGTGGCGAGCGGGATGATCATCCGGCAGAGCACCTTGAAACTTGGCCGGCGCTATGGCGTGGCCCTGACGGTGGAAGCAGGGCTGCTGTTCGCGTCCGCTTGGTGTTTCCGCCACGGGGCGACCGCCACCGGCGATCATCTCGCCGCGATGGCCTGCGGGCTCCAGAACGCCATGGCCACGGGGTACAGCGGCGCCGTGATCCGCACGACCCATGTCAGCGGCATTATCACCGACCTCGGAATCGCCGTCGGGCTTTTCGCCCGCCGCCAGCCCGTCGACTGGCGCCGCCTCCAGCTCTATCTGGTGCTCCTGCTGGGTTTCCTCGCGGGTGGCGTGCTCGGGGCGGTGGCCTTTGTGCGGCTGGGTTACGACACCCTGCTGATTCCCGCGGCCCTCACCGGCGGCATCGGTCTCTGCTACGCAGCGTACCGTCACTTTCAGCACTAGTCCGAACACTTCACAACCGTAGGTGTGAAATGTTCGCCCGGTCGGGCCGACTTGGCCGGGGCCGGCCGCGTTGCGCGTTACCCGGGATCGCAAGGAGCAGTTCCTTTGCGCCAGACTTACCCGGCACCGCCGAGAATCTCCTTCGCCCGCGCCACGGCGGAGGGCAGATCCGCGGCGACATTGTCCGGCCCCACGGCGTCGAGAAACCCCGCCTTCTCCATCAGGAAGTAGGGCTGCGTGTGCGGACCGCTGAGGATGAGGTGTCGCCCGTGACGGCGGAGCTTGGAATGCAGCGACTCAAGCCCGCGCAGCGCGGTGCCGTCGAGGGCGGTCAGCGCGGCCAGGTGCAGGATCACCACCCGGGTGTCGGTGTTCGACCGGCGCACCACGCTGTCGAGCTTGTCGGCCGCGCCGAAGAGCAGCGCCCCGAACACGCGGTAAACCATGACCCCTCCCGGCAGGTCCGGGACGGGCTCGTGTCCCTGCTCCGTCGCCTCATCGTGAGCGAAGACCTGCGTCGTGTCCGCCACGCGCTTGATGAAGAGCACGCCGGCGAGGATCAGCCCCGCTTTGACCGCTACCGTCAGGTCAAACACGACGGTCAACCCAAAGGTCAGCAGAAATACCGCCGCATCGCTCCGGGCCTGGCTTCGGAGCAGGAGGAATTCGTCCCATTCGCCCATCTTGAAGGCGACGAGCAGGAGCACGGCCCCGAGCACCGTCAGCGGCACGAATTGCGCCAGCGGTGCCGCGACCAGCACGATGAGCAGGATGGTCAGGGCGTGGATCATGCCGGCCAAGGGCGAGCTGGCGCCGCCGCGGACGTTGGTCGCAGTGCGGGCGATGACGCCGGTCACCGGGATGCCGCCGAAGAAAGGCACCACCATGTTGGCGATGCCCTGCCCCATCAGCTCCTGGTTCGAGTCATGTCGGTCATCGATCATGCCGTCGGACACCACCGCCGAAAGCAGCGACTCCATCGCGCCCATCAGCGTGATCGCGAGCGCCGGGGTGAGCAGGCCGAGCAGATGCTCCCAGTTGAGCGTGAGCAGCGCCGGCGCCGGCAGCCCGCGCGGAAAGGCCCCGGCGCCGAAGCGCGTGCCGATCGTTTCCACCGGCAGCTTCGCGAGCACCACGAGCAGGGTGCCGCCAACGAGGGCCACGATCGAGCCGGGGACAAAACGCGCGAAGCGTTTCGGCCAGAGCGCGATCACGCCGAGGGAGGCGAGCCCGACCAGCACCGTCGGACCGCTGAGGGTCGGCAGGGCCCGGGCCAGGGCGGACATTTTTTCCAGAAACTCCGAGGGCACCGTCTCCATCCGGAGCCCGAGGAAGTCGCGCACCTGCGTGGCCATGATCGTGATCGCAATGCCGCAGGTGAAGCCGGTCGTGACCGGATGAGGGATGAACTTGATGAGCGATCCCAGGCGCGCGGCTCCCAGCAGGAACAGGAACACACCCGACATGAAGGTGCAGATCAGCAGGCTCGGCAGCCCGTACTGGGCCACAATGGCGTAGAGCAGGCCGACAAACGCCCCGGCCGGGCCGCCGATCTGCACGCGCGATCCACCCAGCGCCGAGACCAGGAACCCACCGATGATCGCACTTGTGATGCCCGCGGCGGGCGTGACCCCGGAGGCGATGCCAAATCCGATCGCGAGGGGCAGCGCAACAATGCCGACGAGGAAGCCGGCGGATAAATCCCGAAAAAACCGACCCCGGTTGTAATCGCGCAAGCTCTCCAACAAGCGGGGCCGGAACGAGAAGGAGGATCGCCCGCCGGTTGCGCTCATGGCGCGAAGCTGACCTTGGACGTCCGGGCGCGCAAGGGCTTGGACTTACTTTTCCTTCATCTTGAAGACCCCATCCCAGCCAGGACCGGGCGGTTCCTTCCTCATGTCGGCGCAGCGGCCGAGAAACACGGACGAAGGCGTGACCTCATGGATCGGATAAGTCCCGGCCCGGCTGAACTCGAGTGGGTAACTTTGCTGGAAAAAATTCACGGCGCCATCCCAGTCCTGTTGCAGGTAGCGTTCGACGCCCTTGGCGAAGAGATCGAGACACTCGCGGCGGCGATCGGTGAGGTTCTCTCGCAGGCAGACAATCTGGTGCACCGGCACGGGCTGGGTGCGGCCCTTGACGATGATGCGGTCGAGGAAGCGGAAGACCACGCGGTCGCCGTGCTTCTCGCAGGCCTGCCGGGTGGCGTCGGTCACCATGGTGTAGACACCGAGAGACTTCGCACCCGACTCCATGCGGGCGGCGAGGTTCACGTTGTCACCCATCATCGTATAGCTGAACCGCGAGCGGCTGCCCATGTTGCCGATGATGGCCGGGCCGGTGTTGAGGCCGAGCCGGGCGCGCAGGCCGTGCACGACGGGCGGCCACTTGTCGCCCTCGGCCTTCCACTTCTCGCGCAGCTCGACGATCCGCAGCTGCACCCGCTGGGTGGCAATGCACGCGCGGTAGGCATGGTCGGCCAGCGGCAGCGGCGCGCCGAACATGGCCACGATCGCGTCGCCGATGTACTTGTCGAGCGTGCCGCCCTCCTCCTGCACGATGTCGGTGCAGGCGGTCAGGTACTCGTTCATCAGCTCGACGAGCAGCGCGGGCGACATCTGCTCGGAAAAGCCGGAGAACGACTCAATGTCGGAAAAATAGGCCGTGATGATCTCCTCGTGGCCGCCGAGCTTCGGGTCCTGCTCGGACTCGACCATGCGGTTGACGAGCTCCGGCGAGAGGTACGTGCCGAACAGCCCCTTGATGCGGCCGCGCTGGCGCTGCTCCTCGATGATGTCCCAGGTGAGCGCCGCGAAGCTCGTGGTGAAGGCCGCGCCGAGCGGCGCGACGAGCGGAAGCACCAGCAGGCTCCCGTCGAAGACGCTGAACGCGAGCATCGTGTACACCCCCATGGAGAGCACCGCCATGATCTTGGCGAAGACCGCCCGGGAGCCGCCGGCGACGGCCAGCACCGTGACCAAGGCGGTGAGGGCAAACGTGATGACGTGTCCGCTCCACGCGGTCAGCGGACGCAGGGTTTCGCCCGAGATGATGGTCTTGAGCAGGTTGCCGTGGATCCCGACCCGCGGCACGGGTGACGGGTCGAACGGAGTCTCGGCCACGTCCTGCAGCAAGCGGTCGACCGGGCCGACCAGCACGATGGCATCCTTGAAATCGTCCTGGGCGAAGAATTCCTGCGCCGCCTTCTTCTCCTCGGGTTTCTCCGAAACCAGCAACTGGGCATACCCGAGCACGGTATTGAACCCGATGCGCGGGTTGTACTCCGAGTCCCAGGCCGAGAACCAATTGACATCCAGCAACTGGCCCTGGCGCAGCGGCAGGCTCGCCACCTCGGTGCCGTCGGCGCGCACGAAGCGCAGGCGGTCGTTCGCGACCTTCACGCCGTCCGCCGGCAAGCCCCAATAAAGCCGCGCCAGCTCGACTGCCATGTGGTGATAGACCTTGATCGAAGTCGGGGCGAACAGCGGCACCGTGCGCATCCCGCCGTTCACCGTGTCAATGAAGCCGAGCAGCGGCGGGTCGACCGCCACCACGGTGCGTCCCAGCTGGCGATAGAAGGAGGTGCGCTCCGGCGGCTCGATATCCGCCTCGGAGCGCTGCTCGGCGGCAAGGTAGGGGAAAGACCGGCTGGTTTCCTGCCCGTTGAGCCCGCGGAGTTTTTCCGCGGCGAAACTGGCGGCAAAGACCACCGGAGGGGTGGCCGGGCGGAAAAGGAAGGACGACAACTTCAGGTCGCCTTGCTTCACCTTTTCCCCATCCGCGACCTCGGGGATGCCCTGGGGAGAAAGGAGGAAGTCGAATCCCACGGCCTTCACGTGGGCGATGTCGACCAGGCTCTTCGCCACCTCGGCGAAAATTTCGCGGCTCCAGGGAAAATTGCCGATGTCCTCGATGCTCCGCGAGTCGACGTCGACGTACACGATCTTGACTGGGGCCGGACGCTCCCAACGGTAGAGAAAACGCCAGTCCATCGTGCGCTCGTTGAAAAACTCGAGCTTCCCAAAGTGGTCCAGGCCCGACCAAATCAGCAGAATCGACGCCAGCAGCAGCCACCGCAGCAGCGCCAGCGTAAGTTTTTTCGAGATCCGGACCACGGCGCGCGACCGTAGGAAGGCACCTGGGCAAACGGAAGTCAGAAGTCCGGCGCAAAAAAACCCGGTGGTCGAAGCCACCGGGCGGGAAAGGGCGGAAGGCCTTAGCGACCGTCGCCCGAGGTCGTCCTCTGCTGCGGCTGCGTGGCCTGCGGACCCGGTTCGGTCTGCTGCGGCTGCTGTTGTTGGTTGTTGTTGTTCTGCGGCGTATCGAGCACGATGGTTGGACCCGCCGTCGAGATCGTGACGTTGGCCGTGGCCTCCACGATGGTTTGCACCATCGCCAGCACCTGTTGCGTGACCGCCGCCGTGGACTGCTGGGTCGCGACGCTGGTGCCGGCCGGCAGCACGATCGTCACCGCGCCCGTCACATTGTCGACATTGACGGTGACGCTGGTTAGGACGACCTCCTGATCGGCGCCGACCGCGACGATCGGGGCCGCGCCGTTGGCGAGTTCGACCTCGACGCTGCCTTCGACCGTGGTGAGGGAGAAAAACGCCTGGCCGGTCCCATTGGGGCGATAGACAATGCGGAAGGTGGTGCCGCGGATGCCGGCCGCGCCCACGGGCGTGCCGACCGTGAATTCGGACCCGCCAGCCCGGTTCAGTTTCGCGACCTTGCCGACGAGTTCGCCCTTGGTGAGATTGATCTTGGTCTTCGAGATATTGGGCTCATCGGTGATGGTGTCCGGCTTAAGTTCCGGGGCCCCCGGCTCCATCGTGAAGGTGTCGATATCGAGGATGGAGTCCGACCCGAGGTTCACCACCGCACCGTTCGCAAAAATGAGGACCACGCTCGCATTGACCTCGGTGGTCACGACCATGCCCTGGTGCAGATCGGAGTAATTGTTGGTCACGGTCACGGAGTTCACCGACGGATCCGCGGTCTTCTCACGGGCGGTGACCTTGCCCTTGACGCCACGGGCGACAATGCGGCCCGGCTCCTGGGCCGCGGCTGCACGGGCCTCGGTACCGGTCAGGACAAAGACAAAGCCGAACAAAACCGACCAGAGGAGCGCCTTGGTGTTCATGAAATTAAGCGACGGTGGGCAATTCAGGGAGTGACCGCAAGACGTTGCCGCAGAGCTTCCGCGTCCCGTCGCGAAGGGTCAAGCCGCAAACAGGTTGCAACGGCAGCAACCGCCAGTTTGTGGAAATTGGGGCGGAGAGAAAAATGGTAGCCTTGGTAAAACCAGCCGGTGGCGTTGTTGGGCGCGAGTCGCAGGGCCTCGTTGAAGGCCGCGCCGGCATCGCTCCAACGGCCCTGGAGGTCCAGCGCAACTCCCAGCCGGAGCCAGAATTCCGCAACGACGGGAGACAGGGCCAAGGCGCGGCGGGCGGCCTGCTCGGCCTCCGCGCCCAACGCGGGGTTGCGGCCGGTCTCGATGTGCGTGGTCAGCGTGAGCACGTAAGCCAGGTCCGCCCAAGCCTGCGCATTGACCGGGTCGATTCCGACGGCCCGCCGCACTCGCGGGAGCGCGAAGGCCAGGAGCGCCCGCTCCTCCCCTGCTCCACCCGGGCCGAGCGCAAAGGAATCGATCCGGCGCCGCACATCGTAACGCAATGCCTCCGCGCGAAAATGCGGCGCGGCCCGGAGTGCGGTGAATCCCACCACGGCGGCGGCGGCGATCAGGCTGAAAAGGCGCAGGCTGTTTCCCGCGGGTGCCGCCCCGGGCCAACGGCTCCGAACCGCTAAGGCGCCGACCAGGGCGCAGGCCATACCCAGCGCCGGGATCTTGAAGTGAAAATCAACGAAGAGCTGCAGCGCAAAGGCGAGCAGGGCAATTCCGAGCGCGGCCGAGGGAAACGGGGCCCCCGCGCTTTCCTTCTCATCGCGTCGCCACCAATAGCAGCGGCCCACCAGCACCGCGATGACGCCAAAGAGCAGCCCGAACCCCACCGCCCCGTAATCGCTC
Organism: Opitutus sp. GAS368; assembly: GCA_945903545.1. Classification (GTDB taxonomy): domain Bacteria; phylum Verrucomicrobiota; class Verrucomicrobiia; order Opitutales; family Opitutaceae; genus CAIYFD01. The sequence goes on from CAMDOO010000023.1 coordinate 9,671, forward strand.
AGCGTGTTCAGGTAGTCGTTGTGCGCCCACTGCGCGTCGTCCTGGAAGTTCTCCGGGCGGAATTTCTCCAGCAGCACGTTGTAGCTGCCGGCGCCCCCGCCAGTCGCCGGATGCTCACGGAAGATCGACCACCCGATCCGCCACATGATCGGGCGCGTGCGCTCGCCGCCGTCGGCCACCAGCTGGTCGATCCGCAGCCGCACCCCGGGCACCGACTGGTAAAGCGCGAGGCCCGCCGCGATCAGCGCGGCAAGGACTCCAACGGAAACCGCCAGGCGCTGGCCGAGGCTGCGCCGGCCCGCGAGCAGTGGCCAAGCCGCCAGGGCCAGCGCGAGTGCGAGCCAGGCTCCGCGGCTGATCGTGAGGATCAGGCCAAGGGCAAAAATCGCGGCCAGCGTCCACGCGAACATCCGCCGACCCGGCGCCAGCGCGCGGTTGAACCCGGCGGCGAGCGCCGGCGGCAAAAGCAGCAGCAGCAACGCCCCAAGGCTATTGGGAATGCCAAAAGGTCCGCTGGAACGGCCAATGAATTGCGGCGCCTGGAGACGTCCCAGCATCAGCCACTCCTGGTCGAAAAAACGCTGGTAGACGGCGAGCCCCACGGCGACGACACCCAGCAACGCGAGCAGCCCAATCAGGGCATTCCGTGCGGGTGCCGCGTGCACCCCGTTGAGGACCGCCCAGAACACGGCCCCGGCCTGCGCCCAGAGCAGCCAGTCATGCCAGCCCAGCCAGCCAACCGGGGTGAGCCACGCCGCATTCGCCGCAGCATACGCCAAGAAGGGCAGCAGCAGCCAACCGGCGGGATGCGGCGCGGGTCCCTTCTGCAATGCGCCGGCGAGCAAGACGGAGACCAGCAGCGCGGCGTTGAGCCAGACGGTGACCACCATGGTCTCGGGCCGGTAACCACCGAGGCAGAGCGTGGTCCACGTGAGACTCATCCCGAGCAGACCAACATGTATCCATTCCCAAGCGGACGCACGGGAGGGAGAAGTCGACGGTGCCATGGAATGCGGGAAAGCAGCGCGAGGCTAGGCACCGCGGCAGATCTGTTCCCAGCCAAAAAAAGCGCCAGCCCCCGGAAGGGCTGGCGCGGAGAGTGCAACCGGAGGCTGCTCAGGTGAGCGGCACCGACTGGATCGTGTTGAGGATCCGGCCGGCGACCAGGTAAGGATCGGCGGCGGAGTTCGGACGACGATCCTCGAGGTAGCCCTTGTAGCCGCTGTTGACGAAGCTGTGCGGCACGCGCACGGAGGCACCGCGGTCGGCGATCCCGTAACTGAACTTATCGATCGACTGCGTCTCGTGCAGGCCGGTGAGGCGGAGGTGGTTCTCCGGACCGTACACGGCGATGTGCTCGTTGCAGTTCTTGCTGAAGGCGGCCATAAGCTTTTCGAAGTAGGCTTTGCCCCCGACCTCGCGCATGTGCTTGGTCGAGAAGTTGGAGTGCATGCCGGAACCGTTCCAATCCAGCGCCTGCTGGAAGGGCCCGAGGATGGGCTTGCAGCGCCACTCGATGTCGATGCCGTAGCTTTCGCAGAGGCGGGCGAGGATGTAGCGGGCGACCCACACCTGGTCAGCAGCGCTCTTGGAGCCCTTGCCGAAGATCTGGAACTCCCACTGGCCCTTGGCGACCTCGGCATTGATGCCCTCGTGGTTGATGCCGGCATCGAGGCAGAGATCCAGGTGCTTCTCGACGATCTCGCGGGCGACGGAGCCGACGTTCTTGTAGCCGACGCCGGTGTAGAAAGGACCCTGCGGGGCCGGGTATCCGTCCTTCGGGAAACCGAGGGGCGCGCCGTCCTTCCAGAGGAAGTACTCCTGCTCAAACCCGAACCAGGTGTCCGCATCATCCGGGATCGAAGCGCGGGAATTGGAGGGATGGGCCTCGCCGGTGTGGAGGTAGGTCTCGCACATCACGAGCACGCCATTCTTGCGGGTCGTGTCCGGGAAAACCGCCACCGGCTTCAGCACGACGTCCGAGCTCTTGCCCTCGGCCTGCTGGGTGGAGCTGCCGTCAAATCCCCACGCCGGAAGCTCGGCGAGCTTGGGGAAGGCGGAGAACTCCTTGATCTGCGTCTTGCTGCGGAGGCTCGCAAGGGGCTGGTAGCCGTCGAGCCAGATGTATTCCAGTTTGTATTTGGGCATAGGATGATGGTTTTGGGAGGTGAGTGGAGTTTTGGAGCCAACCGGGTCAGCACAACGCGAACCCAAGCCGGATGAAAACTCCGTTGGAATTCAGCACCTGCCATGCCAGAGGCAATCAGAAGTTTTATTCATCCTGATTATTCCAGAAAACGGGTTTGTAATGTCCCAAGTAGCCTTCGCGGGCTTGCTTCCGGGCCCTTGCTCCTCTCTTTCCGGGGTATGCAGGAGGGAAAAGACACCGTCAGGGCGCTCGTCCGCATCGGCTATGATGGGCGGGTCACCAAGATATTCCGGGGCAGCCGGGCCAAGGAGCGTTTCGACAACGAAGTGCGGGTGCTCAAGCACTTGGAAACGCGGGGCTGCAACTTCGTGCCCAAGCTAATTGAGCATGATCCGGCCGAGCTGCGCATGGTGACCACCAACTGCGGCGCCCGGGTGGAGCACCTGAATGAAGCCCGACAGAAGGAACTTTTCGCCGAGTTGGAGCAATACGGGGTGCGTCATGAGGATCCTTACTTGCGAAACATCACCTACCGGGTCTCGGACGGCCGCTTTTGCATCATCGACTTCGAGTTTGCCACCCTCCTCGACGACGGCGGCCACGTTTCCCTGAAGCCCGACCCATGAGTGCCGCCCCCGACGACGCTGCCTTCACTCTCATCTGGTCGGCCCAGACCGACCGCGGGCGCGTCCGCCAGAACAACGAGGACTCTTTCCTCGCCCTGACCTTCGACGGCCGCGAGGTGCGCTACCTCGGCAAGACCGGGCAGGCCTCCCTCGCCGGGGCGGACTTTGTGTTCGCGGTGAGCGATGGCATGGGCGGGGCCAAGTCGGGCGAGTTCGCGAGCAAGATCACGGTCGAGCGGATCACCCGGCTGCTCCCGGCCAGCTTCAAGCTCGCCGCCCACGGACTCGACCGCGGCTTCAAGGACGTGCTGGAGGAACTCTTCGCCAGCATTCACCACGAGATGATCAAGCTCGGAAGCTCCTACGAGGAGCTCTCCGGCATGGGCGCCACGCTCAGCCTCGCCTGGTTCACGCCGGGCTGGTGCTACTTCGGTCATTTGGGCGACAGCCGCATCTACCATTTTCCGGCCGCCGGCGGGATCAAGCAGGTCACCCACGACCACACCTATGTCGGGTGGTTGCGCCGCGAGGGAAAACTCAACGAGCGCGAGGCCCGCACCCATCCGGGCCGCAACGCGCTCAACCAGGCCCTCGGCTCCCAGCACCAGTTCGTCGAGCCGCAGATCGGCGCGGTCGGCTGCTCGGCGGGTGACCGGTTCCTGATCTGTTCCGACGGGTTGGTCGACGGGCTTTGGGATGCCAACCTCGAGGACCTGATCCGCCTCGTCCCGGCCGGATCCGACGGTCTCCCTGTCGCGCAACGCCTCGTCCGCGAGGCGGTCGAGCTTTCCGGCCGCGACAACGCCACCGCCGTTGTGGTCGAGGTCGGCGCGCCGGCCGCCGCAGCTCCAAAATCTGAAATTTGAAATCTGAAATTTTAGTTGCTCCACTCCCCGCCGACTGAAGGACCATCCGACCTTTCGGATTTCAGATTTCAAATATTCCCCGCCGCATGACCCTCCTCTTCGTCTACGGCACGTTGAAACGCGGCGGCGAGAACCACCTCCATCTGACGGGCCAGCGCTTGGTCGGCCCGGCCGCGACGTCACCGGGCTTCACGCTCTACGGGTTGCAGGGTTTTCCCGGCATGGTGCGCGCCGCGGATGCCATGGACGGCGTGACCGGGGAACTGTGGGAGGTCGACGCGGGCTGCCTGCGCACCCTGGACATCCTCGAGGGCACCGCGGAAAAACTCTACGAACGCATGCCAATCTCGTTGCTTCCGCCCTATGCGGATCTCCCCGTGCAGACCTACCTCTACCTCCGCAGCCTCGAGCGTCGACCGCGCGTGGGTTCGACTTGGGCCGGTAGAGCACTGCCCTAATCCTTCAGCGTCGAGGCAGGCATCCGCTGGACGTTGATGAATTTCACGCGGAAGAGATCGTCGAGTGCCTCCCGGACATCCTGCGGGATGCGAGCGACCATGGCATCGAGAGCAGGCAGCGGTGCATCCGGTGCCGCGGGACGCTGGGCCGCGGTCTCAGCCGCGGGCAGGTCGTCCGCGCCGACCTTGATAACTTCAAACGTGGCGGCTCCCTCCGGCCAGGGGGCGGCATCGTCTTCACCCGGGAATGGCACCGGGGTAGACTCGGACTGGACAGCAGCGACCACCGGCGCGAGCGCGATCGGGAGGACGACGGCCAGTCGCTCCTCCAACCGGTCAATCAGTCCTTTTTTTTTTCGTCCCCCGCCGCGGCCGGGACCTCGTCAGCGAGGGCTGCGAGCTCCTTAATCAGGCTGTCGATCGCGCGGGCGCGGCTGGCCTCGACGGCCTTAAGCAGGACGACCTCGAAATTGACCCGCTCGGCGAGCCCGAGCTTCACCCCACCCTCACCTTCGCGCAGAGCATCGAGCATGCGCGTGAGTTGCTCGGTGGTGAGTTCGGCGCCGCCGAGGCGGCTGCTCTTGCCCGGACCGGCGATGGAATCCAGCAGCGCGTCGCGCACGAGCGCCTGCAGGTCGCCCAGCAAGCGGACCAGGTCGCGCCCGCTGGCGTCGCATTCGTCGACGATCGCCACGATCCGGCGGTGGTCGGCCGTGGCGAGCGCACCCGCGAGCTCGGCGATTTTGTCGCCGGCAACCAGGCCGTAGACATCGAGCACATCCGGCTCGGAAATCTCGGTGCCACAAAAGGAGATCATCTGATCGAGGATCGACTGCGCGTCCCGCATCCCGCCGTCGGCGAGCCGGGCGATGCAGGCCAGTGCCTCCGGCGTGACCTTGATCTTCTCTTCCTGGGCGATGGTGGCGAGGCGGCCGACGATCAGCTCGGAGGGGATCGGGCGCAGGTCGAAGCGCTGGCAGCGCGAGAGGATCGTTGGGAGCACCTTCTGTGCCTCGGTGGTCGCAAAGACGAACTTCACATGCGGCGGCGGCTCCTCGAGCGTCTTGAGCAGCGCGTTGAACGCCGCGGTCGAGAGCATGTGTACCTCGTCGATGATGTAGACCTTGAACCGGCCCTGGGCGGGCGTGTAGCGGGCGGTGTCGCGCAGGTCGCGCACCTGGTCGACGCCGTTGTTCGAGGCGCCGTCGATCTCGATCACGTCAAGGTGGGTGCCCTCGGCGATCGAGAGGCAGGCCGGGTCCTGGGGATCGAAGTCGGCGTTGGGACCGCCGGTGCAATTGAGCGCCTTGGCAAAGATGCGGGCGGTGGACGTCTTCCCGGTCCCGCGCGGACCGACGAAGAGATAGGCATGGGCGATGCGGCCGCGGGCGATGGCGTTGCGGAGCGTGCGCACCACATGATCCTGCCCCACGACGTCCGCGAAGGTCTGCGGACGCCACTTGCGGGCAATGACTTGATAAGCGGTCGACACCGGGATCAGCCCACGTTCAAAACCGGGAATCGCAATTGTAAAATCGCACCGTTGCGGCGCGACCTCCTTTTTTGCGCAGCAAAAAAGTGGCCAGGCACTCCACGGCACTGGTAGGACGTCGTTACCGTTGCTGCCTTCCGGCCCTGGCGGAGTTCACGCGCCTGCCCATGCATGGCGCCTGGCCGGGGCGGAACATGCGGCGACCCGGTCGGGGCGCAAACACAAACCGCAGGTGTCAGTTGCCCGCAGGCGCGGGTGACTTGGGCTCGACCGGGTTTGGGCGCGGTTCCTGGGCGGACCGGTCGGGAAAACCGCTGCCGCGGCCACCGTTGGGGTTGAAACCACCGCGGTCACCCCGGCCACCACTGCCACGGGGAAAATTCGACGCGCCATTCTGCGGACCACCCCCCCGGCCGCCACGACCCTGGCCGTCCAAGGTCAGGCCCCGGCTTTTCTGGATGACATCGAGCTTGGCGATCTGCTCGGGCGTGAGGTTTTTCTTAATGTCTGCCTCCGCCTTTTCGACTATCGGACGGAGAACCGCCGCGGTATCAAGGTTCGCCTGCCGGCGGATCTCGTCGACGTCGGATTGGATCCTGTCGAGGATCGGCTTGATCTTCGTGGTCTGGACCTCGGTGAGATCGAGCCCCTGGACATAGCGCCGCAGGAGCATCGGGTCCGTCGGCGGACGCGACGGACTGCGGGCTTGGATCACCCGCTGTCCCACACCGAGCGCGAAAAAGCCACCGAAGACGGTGCCGGCCACAAAGACCCCGACGAAGGCCACGACGACTTTCCAAGTATTACCCATGGGATTCAGGACTGTCCGAAGAGCATGGCGACCGGGTCGTCCAAGGTCTCGATATCCTCGGACGAATTTGTGAGCCCGAAGGACGAATAGTTCACCAGCACGCTGGCAATCACGAGCGCCGCCGCGACCCAGAGGGCGCGCGGGGCGAGCAGTTCGAACAGGGAGGCAACGCGGCGCTCCGACTCCTCGAAAGCGAGGGCGGCCACGCGCGTCGCAAAGCCCATGGGGGCGGACACGTCGAGGGTCTCGGCGGGAGCGCGGCGGGCCAGGGCAGTCAGCCGGGGCCAGATTTGGCGGGAGTCGTGGGAGTTCATGAGCCTTCCTTGCGTTTTAGTTCCTGAAAGAGTTTGTGCAGTTTCCGTCGGGCGCGAAAAGCCCGAACTTTCACCAGCGAGCCGTTCCATCCGGTCAGCGCGCTGATCTCGGCGATCGTCTTTTGCTCGAGGTCGAGCATCTGCACCACCATCCGGTCGTCGGGCCGGAGCTGTTCGAGCAGCTTGTGGACGAGTTCCTTCGCGGCCAGGGCGTCGCCGGTGTCGACCGCGTTCTCATTGGTCATGACCGCATCGAGCATGTCCGCCTCGTTCTCGGACAAATCCGCCCACCGATACTCCGGCCGGCGCTTCTGCGCCCGCAGGTGGTCGATGCAGGTCGTCACCGCAATCCGGGAAACCCAGTGCGAGAACGGGACGGCGCCCTGATATTGTGCCATGCGGGTGAACATTTTCAGAAAAATCTCCTGACTGAGATCCTCCTCGGCCACCCGCCGGGGTAGGTGCGAACGGACGATCCGAATGACCATCGGGTGAAGATGTTCCACAAGTTCCCGCGCCGCCGCTTGATCGCGCTTTCGGACGCGTTCGAGACAGCCAGCCAAGTCAAACGACTGGTCGTCAGCCATAGGTTGGAAGTGATGGATGCAAGCTCAGGCACAACATGCAAGACGCTGTTGAACTCAGGCGGTTACCAATGACAGACGGTCGCTTGACACTCCCAACGGCGTTGTTTGAGTCGGCGCCCCGAGATGCGAAAACTGATCCAGGCCCTTCGACTTACGAAGCCGCACGACCTCTGAGCGCGCCGCCTAGCGGCTTGGTCGTGCGCTGGCCTGAGCTTCCGCCGCCGTCCCGCACGGCGATTTGGTCCGTCGCCTTGAGTCCCATCATCAGTTAACTCGTTTCATCTCTGCGTCATGCAATCCGCTCCCGTCACCAAGTACCGCGCCTTCCCGCCGGTCAATTTGCCCGGCCGCCAGTGGCCCAACCGCACCCTCAACCTCGCCCCGATCTGGTGCAGTGTCGACCTCCGCGACGGCAACCAGGCCCTCGCCCAACCGATGAGCGTGGAGGAGAAGCTCGAGTACTTCGAGATGCTGGTGAAAATCGGCTTCAAGGAGATCGAGGTCGGCTTCCCCAGCGCCTCCCAGATCGAGTTCGAATTCTGCCGCCGCCTCATCGAGGAAAAACGCATCCCGGCCGACGTCTCCATCCAGATCCTCTGCCAGTGCCGTGAGGACCTGATCGTGCGCTCGCTTGAGGCCTTGCAGGGCGCCAATCGGATCATCTTCCATCTCTACAACTCGACCTCCCCCAAGCAGCGGGAGTACGTCTTCAACGCGCCCAAGTCCGAGATCGTGCGGATTGCCACTCACGCCGTCGGCTTCCTGAAGGAAAAGATGAAGCCGCTCGTCGCCGCCGGCACCAAGGTCCGCCTCGAGTACTCGCCCGAGAGCTTCACCAGCACGGAGCTGGAGTTCGCCCTTGAGATCTGCGAGGCCGTCACTGACGTCTGGCAGCCGACGGTCGCCGACCCGATCATCCTCAACCTGCCCGCGACAGTCGAGTACGCCACGCCCAACGTCCACGCCGACCAGATCGAGTGGATGTGCACGCATCTCACGCGTCGCGACTGCACCCTCGTCTCGCTCCACACCCACAACGACCGCGGCACCGGCGTCGCCGCCACCGAGCTGGCCATGCTGGCCGGCGCGGACCGTGTCGAGGGCACGCTCTTCGGCAACGGCGAGCGCACCGGCAACCTCGACATCGTCAATGTCGCCCTGAACCTCTACACGCACGGCATCCACCCGGGCCTGGACTTCTCGGACATCAACCACATCCGCGACGTCTACGAGCGCTGCACCAAGCTCGAGGTGCCGCCGCGCCTGCCCTACGGGGGCGAACTTGTCTTCACCGCGTTCAGCGGCTCGCATCAGGACGCGATCAAGAAGTCCCTGCCCCACCAGCGGCCCGACCGGCCGTGGGACGTCATCTACATCCCGATCGACCCGGCCGACATCGGTCGCAGTTACAAGGCTATCATCCGCATCAACAGCCAGTCCGGCAAGGGCGGCGTCGCCTACGTCCTCGAGCAGGAGTACGGCTTCATGCTGCCAAAGCTCATGCACAAGGAGATCGGCCGCCTCGTGAACGACCTCGCCGACTCCCGCGGCACCGAGCTCACGCCGGCCGAGCTGAACGAGACCTTCCAACGCGAATACCTCGAGCGCACCAGCCCGGTGGCGCTCGGCCACTTCAAGACGTCCGAGACCGACAGCGCGGTGTTATGCCGCGTGTCACTCACCTTGGATGGCAAGCCCCTCGAGCTGACCGGCGAGGGCAACGGCCCGATCGCCGCCTTCGTGCGCGCTCTCGAGAGCACGCCCCTTCCCCGCTTCGAGGTCCTGAGCTACTCCGAGCACTCCCTCGGCCAGGGCGCCGGCGCCCGCGCGGTCAGCTACATCCAGATCAAGACCGCCCGCGGCCAGACGTACTTCGGCGCCGGGATCGACACCAACATCGAGCTCGCCTCGATCAAGGCCCTCGTCAGCGCGCTTAACCGCTCGCTGGCGAAATGACCCGGACAACCGCCCGGTCCCGCCGACCCGTGCCGACCCTGCGATGAAGTTCACGCCCGCCAAGCCACCCCTCACCGGGGAGACGCTTGAATCCCTCACGGCCCGGCTCGCCGAACACGGCGAGCCGGCTTACCGGGCCAAGCAGATCCTCGGCTGGCTTTACAAGAAGCGCGTCACCTCTTGGGCGGAGATGACCGACCAGCCAGCCGCCCTGCGCGCGTGGCTGGAGGAGACCTTCGACCTCATGCCAGCGGAGCTCGTCGCGAACCGCCAGTCGGAGGACGTCACCGACAAGCTCCTGCTCGAGCTGCGCGACCGCTCGCTGATCGAAACCGTGATCATTCGCGTCCCCCAGGAGGGCGTCGGCCAGGACCACTCCCGCAAGACCATCTGCATCTCGACCCAGGTCGGCTGCGCCATGGGCTGCGTCTTCTGCGCCAGCGGCCTTGACGGACTGAAGCGCGATCTCAGCGCCGGCGAGATCGTCGCCCAGCTGCTGCAGGTCTGCCGCCGCGAGGACGCCCGCACCCCGCGCGCGCGCTCCGAGCTGGCCTCGTTCGACAACATCGTGGTCATGGGCATGGGCGAGCCCCTCGCCAACTACGACGCCCTCATCCGGGCGCTCACCATCCTCAACGCCCCGTGGGGCCTCGGCTTCGGCGCCCGCCGGATCACGATCTCCACCAGCGGACTTGTGCCGAAGATCCTCAAGCTCGCCGAGGAAAAGCTCGGCTTTCGCCTCGCCATCTCCCTGCACGGCGTGACCGACGAGGTGCGCACCAAGATCATGCCGGTGAACAAGGCCTATCCCCTCGCCGACCTCATCCCCGCCGTGAAGGTCTTCGCCGAGCGCCACGGCCGCATGGTCACGCTGGAATTCATCCTCATCGAGGACGTCAATGACTCGCTCGAGCAGGCCCGGCTCCTCCGGGATTACGCCGCCGATATTCACGCGCACGTGAACCTCATCCCCTACAACACCGTCGAGGGCCTCCCGTGGAAACGCCCCAGTATCACCCGGCAGGAGCGTTTTGCCGACATTCTCCGGGACGCGCGCGTCCCGGTCACCCTCCGCCGCGAGAAAGGCCACGACATCGCCGCCGCCTGCGGCCAGCTCCGGCTGCAGACTGAAAAGGACCGGGCGGCTGCGGTGGTGCCTGCCATTGCCTCTCCTCCGACCCGGTAGGGCGCGTCACTCCGTGACCGCCGGGCTTACCCAAGAGAATTACGAAGCCATGGGCCGCCCCGGCGGCGAGCGGAGTCACCGCCCTACCACGGAATCGTCCCCCTCCGTCCCCACGGCCACTTGACGAAACGCCCAATCTTTTCTTCATACCGGCTCCCCCGCAGTCGCTTTTCCCTTCCCCGTTCGTCAGTTCCCCGTTCCCCTCGCGTTCCCTCCCCTGCCGCGCCGCGCGGCTGAATCCGTTCCCTTTCCCATGATTGAAGTCAAAGGTCTCGTAAAAACCTATGGCACCAAGCGCGCCGTCGACGGTGTCACGTTCAGCGTGCGCCGCGGCGACATCCTCGGTTTCCTCGGACCGAACGGCGCCGGCAAGTCCACCACCATGAAGGTCATCACGGGTTACCTTCCCCCCACCGCGGGCTCCGTGACCGTCGACGGCATTGACGTCACCCAGGACCCCGTCGCCACCAAGCGCCGCATCGGCTACCTGCCCGAGAGCGCGCCGGCCTACGGCGAGATGACCGTCACCGAGTACCTCAACTTCCTCGCCGACATCCGCGGCTACCGCACGAAGGAAACCCGCCGGGTCCAGGTCGAGCGCGCCATCGGCCTGACGCATCTCGACGGCGTCCGCCGCCAGACCATCGAGACCCTCTCCAAGGGCTACCGCCAGCGCGTCGGGTTCGCCCAGGCCCTGCTCCACGATCCCGCCGTGCTCGTGCTCGACGAACCTACCGACGGCCTCGACCCGAACCAGAAGTACGAGGTGCGACTCCTCATCCGCCAGATGGCGGCCGAGAAGGCCGTCATCCTCTCGACCCACATCCTCGAGGAGGTCGATGCCATCTGCAACCGGGTCATCATCATCTCGCAGGGCAAGCTCGTCTGCGACGAGACGCCCGAAAAGATGCACGCCCGCAAGGCCGGTGCCCGCCTCGACGAGATCTTCCGCCAGCTCACCCTTACCGACGTCTAAGCCCCGCCGCCCATGTCGCAGATCTGCCCCCTCTTCAAACGCGAGTTCCTCGGCTACTTCCGGTCGCCGGTGGCCTACGTCTTCCTCGTCGCCTTCGTCGTCATCTCGGTCTCGCTGAGCTTCTCGCCCTTCGGCGGGTTCTTCGGCTCAAACGACGCCAGCGTCCGGCTCTACTTCTCGTTTTATCCCTGGCTCTTTCTCTTCCTCGTTCCCGCCGTGGGCATGCGCCTCTGGTCCGAGGAGCGCCGCACCGGCACGATCGAACTGCTCTTCACGCTGCCCGTCACCCGCCTCGAGGCCGTCCTCGGGAAATTCTTCGCCGCCTGGGCCTTCCTCACCCTCGCGATCCTCTCCAGCCTCACGCTGGCGTTCACCATCGCATACCTCGGGCAGCCCGACTGGGGCGTGGTTTTCAGCACCTACCTCGGGGCCATCCTCATGGCCGGCGGCTACCTCGGCGTCTGCTCGCTGATGTCCGCCCTGACCAAGAACCAGGTCATCAGCTTCGTCCTCGGCCTCATCGCCTGCGGCGCCCTGCTCATGCTCGGCTTCAGCGGCTTCACCGCCACCCTCGAGTCGTTCCTCCCGGTCGCCGCGGCCGACGCCATCGCCAACTTCAGCTTCTCGACCCACTTCGAGGGCTTCACCCGCGGCATCATCGATGCCCGTGACGTCGTGTTCTTCCTTTCGCTAATGGGCTTCACCCTGTTTCTCAACGTCGTCGCCCTTGACCGCTGATCCGCCATGAAATCCAGCCGCGTCACCCTTACCGTCCTCCTCCTTTTCTTCGGGCTCGTCCTCGTCAACTACCTCGCGTCGTCGCTGCCCGCGCGCCTCGACGTGACGGCCGACCGGATCTACACGCTCTCCGCCGGCACCAAGTCCCTCCTCGGCAAGATCGAGGAGCCGGTCACGCTCGACTTCTACTTCACCCGCAGCGCGAACGGCCTGCCCATCGCCGCCAAGAACTACGCCGACCGCGTCGAGGAGATCCTCCGCCAGTACGCCCGCTCCTCGGGCGGAAAACTCCAGCTCAACCTCATCGACCCGCGCCCCGACACCCCGGAGGAGGAGCGCGCCGGCCTCGCCGGCATCGCCGCCCAGGCCCTGCCCTCCGGCGACCGCATCTCCCTCGGCCTCGTCGCCACCCAGGCCGGCCAGCAGAAGGTCATCGCCGCCATCGTCCCGCAGCGCGAGGCGTTCCTCGAGTACGACCTGTCGCAGCTGATCGCCAAGGTCCAGCAGCTCGACCGCAAGAAACTCGGTGTCCTCTCCACCCTGCCGATCATGGAGACCCAGAACCGGGCCCTGCAGATGCAGGGCCGCGGCGTCGAGGGCCAGGTCATCGCCCAAGAATGGGGCAACACCTTTGATCTTGTCGCCGTCGATGCCGGCGCCAGCACCCTCCCGGCCGGCCTCGATGCCCTCGCCATCATCCATCCGCAGGCCCTGCGCCCGTCGCTCCAATACGAAATCGACCAGTTCATCCTCGGCGGCCGCCCCGTCTTCGTCGCCCTCGACCCGTCCTCGCTCTCCAACAAGCGCCAGGCGGCCACCATGCTCGCCATGGGCAGTCTGCCTCCCAACGTTTCCAGCGAGCTCCCCACCCTGCTGCAGGCCTATGGCGTGGACTTCGATGCGGGGAGTGTCGTTGGTGACGCCAACCGCGCCGCGCCCGTGCCGGACGCGTCCGGCAACATGGTCCGCACTCCCGTCTGGCCGATCATGCAGGCGGCCGATTTCAACAGCGCCGTCCAGCCGGCCAGCCAGATCAACCGGGTCTGGTTCATCGAGCCGGGCGCCCTCTCGGCCCGGGCCGGGGCCAAGACCACCTTCACGCCCGTCGTGCAGACCACCGACGCGGCCGGCCTGCTCACGCCGGAGATGCTCATTTCCAGCAGCAGCGAGCTCCTGACGCGCGCCATCAAGCCCAGCGGCCGGAAGACGCTCGCCGCCCTCGTCACCGGCAAGTTTCCCTCCGCCTTTCCCAACGGTGCCCCGGCCGAAGAACCCGATCCCGCCAATCCCAGGCCCGCCGTCATCGTGCCCAAGGCCGGACTCAAGGAATCGTCCGGCAACTCGACGGTCTTCATCGTGGCCGACACCGATTGGATGCTCGACGCCGTCGCGGCCCGGAAGAGCTCGTTCCTCGGCCAGGTCTATGTCCAGCCGCAGGGCGACAACCTCGCCTTCGCCACCAACGTGATGGAATACCTCGGCGGCTCGTCCGACCTGATCTCCATCCGCAGCAAGGGCAGCGCCGCCCGGCCCTTCGAAGTCGTGCAGGGCATGGAGGTTGAGGCCGACCGCCAGTACCAGGAGAAGGCCGCCGGACTCGAGCGGCGCATCACCGAGATCCAGACCCGGCTCTCCGAACTCGCCGGCAAGAACGAGGACAACCTTAAGCTCGTCGCCTCCGCTGAAACCACCAAGGCCATCGAAGAGGCCCGCCGCGAGCAGGCTGTCCTCCGCGGTCAGGTCCGCGAGATCCGCCGCGCCCTCCGCGAGGGCATCGACGCTCTCGAGAACAAGCTGCTCGTGAGCAATCTTGTCGTCGCCCCCGTGCTGCTCTGCGCCTTCGGCCTGTGGTTCCACAAGCGCCGCCGCCGCGCCGCCTGAACCGGTCCGCCCCTTTCCGAACCGTCGCCCCCCGATGAAGCTGAAATCGCTCGCCCTTGTTGTCGCTGTCCTCGCGGTCCTTTCCGCCCTCACTTGGTTTGTCCAGCGCCCGGCCCCCGTGCCGCCGGCGGATCCCCGCGTGGGCCAATCCCTGCTCGCCGACGCCGTCGTCAAGCAGGCGGCCCGTCTGGTCGTGACCACCCCGGAAGTCACCGTCACCATGGTCAAGGGCACGGGTGACCAATGGAGCGTCGCCAACTACCACGATTTCCCCGCCGACATCGGCAAGCTCATCCGACTCGTCGACGTGCTCCAGGAAGCCAAGCTCGAGCGACTCGTCACCACCAGCCCGGGCTACATTGCGCGGCTGGGCTTCGGCGATTCCCGCCTCGCGCTCCAGGACGCGGCCGGCAAGGAGATCTGGAACTTGTCCATCGGGAAGCTCGCCGAGAAGGGCGGCACCTTCGTCCAGTTCGCCGGCGAGACCAAGGCCTTCCTCGGCAACTTCACCGTCTACCTCGACTCCGATCCGGAGAGCTGGGCCGACCACCAGCTCATCGAGCTGAAGACCGACTCCATCGCCGCGCTGGAGCTGAACTTCCCCGAGGAGGGTGGCCGCAACCTGCGCTTCACCCGTGCCAAGGTGGCGGATCCGTTCACCGCCGACGGCTTCAGCCCGAAGCAGGAAATCCTCAACAATCTAGTCGCACTGCACACCTCCGTGCGTTTCACCGCGACCGAGTCGACCGACAGCTCCGGTGCCCGCGCCGCCCAACCGCGCTCCCGCACCGTCAAGCTCACGACCTTCGACGGCAAGAGTGTCACCCTCACCTACGCACAGAAGCTCGCCCCCAAGGTCGAGCAGCGCCCCGACCAGGGCGAATACGTGGGCGCACCCGAGCCGGTCTACGCCACCATCGTCCACTCCGACGCCACGGCCCCCGTCAACGCCCTGATGAAAAAGCGCGCCTTCCGCGTGCAGGAATCGCTGTTCACCAATCTCCCCGCCAAGATCGACGACCTGATCGACCGGCCGCCGCCGCCCCCGGCCAGCCTGAGCAACCAGCCTTCCGCGCCCACGGCCCCCGCCACCGGCCCCGCGTCGTCCTTCCGGATGCCGGGAAACTAAGGTAGGGGCGCCTGTCCCCAGGCGCCCTGGGCAGGGCCGGACGTCCCGGCGGGCCGTCTGCGATGCCGTCTGTGATGTAGGAGCCTGCTTGCAGGCGATGGCTTCGGCCCCCGCCACGCACATCGAGTCTTCGCCTGCGAGCAGGCTCCTACATCCATAACCATTGGGAACCCCATCCGCGTCATGGGCCAAATCCCCGCTTTACGGCCCCGGGGCTTTGCCTTTCCGTCTTCCCTCCATGACGCCTGACCGGCCGATCTCCGATCTCTTCACGCAACACCGTCCCTTGCGCTCGCTCGAGTTCTTCCCACCGAAGGACGATGCCGGCGTCGAGGCTCTGCGCCAGACCGCCACCGCCCTCAAGCGCATCGCGCCCGATTTTGTCTCCGTGACCTATGGTGCCGGCGGCAGCACCCGCGAGCGCACCGCCCAGGTCTGCGAGTTCCTGCGCCGCGACTTCGGTTTCACCGTGATGCCCCACCTCACCTGCGTCGGCCATTCGCGCGCCGAGCTGGGTGAGATGGCCGACCGCATCCACGCCGGCGGCTTCCGCAACATCATGACCCTCCGCGGCGACCCGCCCAAGGGTCAGACCGAGTTCGTCCCTTACAAGGACGGCCTCCGTTACGCCAACGACCTCGTCGCCCTGCTCAAGGCTAAGCACGCCGACTTCTGCCTCGGCGTCGGCGGTTACCCCGAGACTCATCCCGAGGCGCCCTCGCCCGCCGCCGACCTGGAAAACCTTAAGCGTAAGGTCGACGCCGGCGCCGCGTTCGTGACCACCCAGATGTTTTTCGACAACGACCTTTTCTACCGCTTCGTCGACCGCTGTCGCGCCACTGGGATCAAGATCCCGATCGTGCCCGGAATCATGCCCGTGCTGACGCTCAAGCAGATCCAGCGCTTCACCGCCATGGTCGGCACCTCGCTGCCGCCGCAGTTGGTCAAGCGCCTCGAGGCCGCCGGGGACAACCATGAAGCCATGGAAGCCGTCGGACTCGACTGGGCCCTCACCCAGATCCGCGACCTCCTCGCCCGCGGCACCCCCGGCTACCACCTCTACATCATGAACCGCGCGAAGGGCGCCCTCGCCCTCGCCGCCGGTTTGGCCGCCTGAGTGGGGCTGCGCTGCATTCCGTGTCTCGTTTTCCAGACTCTACCCGATGCTGCAGGAACTTGCCCTGATCAACCGGGCTCGCACCAACGGCGACGCCGTCGCATTCCGCACGACGGCCGGCATCCATACCTATCGCCAGCTGCTTGATCACTCCGCTGTTCTCGCCGCGGCCCTGCTCGATGACGCAGCCGACCTCTTGGAGGCCCGTGTCGCGCTGCTGGCCCCGGCTGGATTCGACTTTGTCGCGGCGCAGTGGGCCACCTGGCGGGCCGGCGGTGTCACGGTGCCGTTGTGCCTGAGCGCGACCGAAGCCGAGTGGGAGTACGCCCTGACCGATTCCGGGGCCGGAGTCGTGATCGCGGATGCCGGGTCGGCCGCCCGGGTCGGACCGCTCTGCGCCCGCCTCGGTCTGCGTCTGCTTAATCTGGGCGGCACCGGGCTCCCGGCCGGACCGCGCAGTCTGCCCGAAGTGAGCGCGGGACGGGCCGGCATGATCCTCTACACCAGCGGGACAACCAGCAAACCGAAGGGCGTGGTGACAACGCACGCCAACATCCAGGCCCAGATCGAGAGCCTGGTCCAGGCGTGGGAGTGGTCCGCCTCCGACCGCATCCCGCTGTTCCTGCCGATGCACCACATCCACGGCATCATCAATGTCACGAGCTGCGCGCTCTGGAGTGGAGCGTTGATCGAGCCGTTTACCCGCTTCGACTCCGCCACGGTCCTGACGCGCTTGCAGGCCGATGCCTACACCGTGTTCATGGCCGTGCCCACGATCTATGTGAAGTTGATCCAGGCGATCGAGGCCGCGGCCCCGGCCGAACGCGCGGCGATTGTCGCGGCCTTCGGACGCCTGCGGCTCATGGTTTCCGGATCGGCCGCGCTGCCGGCCAGTATCCACGAAAAATGGACGGCACTTACCGGCCAGAAGCTGCTCGAGCGCTATGGTATGACCGAGATCGGCATGGGCTTGTCGAACCCCTATCACGGCGAACGCCGGCCCGGTGCCGTCGGCCTGCCACTGCCGGGAGTGGACGTCCGGCTCAAGGGCGAATCCGGTGCGATTGTCACCCGCGAGGACGAACCCGGCGAGATCCAGGTCCGGGGGCCGGCGGTGTTCCGCGCCTATTGGAACCGACCCGAGGCCACCGCGGAGTCGTTCGACGGCGACTGGTTCCGCACCGGGGACATGGCGGTGCGGGAGCGTGGCTATTACCGCATCATGGGACGCCTCTCGGTCGACATCATCAAGAGCGGCGGCTACAAGCTCTCCGCCCTCGAGATCGAGGCCGCCCTGCTCGAGCACCCGGACATCCTGGAGTGCGCCGTGCTCGGACTGCCCGACGCGACCTGGGGCGAGGCCGTGACCGCGGTCGTGGTTCCGAAGGGGCAGGCCGTCGTCGAGCTGCCGGCGCTCCGGGAGTGGTGCAAGGCCCGCATCTCCCCCTACAAGATTCCGCAGCGCCTAAAGGTTGTTCCGCAGCTCCCGCGCAATGCCATGGGCAAGGTGACCAAGCCGGCGGTGCGCGACCTCTTCACTGAAACACCACCGGCAGCGTAGGAACCCCGCCTTTCACCCCACTCATGAACCCCGCCACGATTTCGCTGCTCGCCCTCCTGGTTGTGATCGTGGTCAGCCTGACCTCGCGCATTAACGTCGGCATCCTCGCGATCGCCCTGGCGTTTCCCCTCGGCCTGTATGTCGCGGGCTGGAAGGCCGACGCCGTCCTCGCGCTCTTCCCTTCCTCGCTCTTCCTCACCCTGGTCGGCGTCACGCTCCTCTTTGGCATCGCGCACGGCAACGGTTCGCTCGAGGGGCTGGCCCGCCGCGGTGTTCGCCTGGCCGGAGGACGCCCGGCACTGCTGCCCGGCTTGTTTTTCCTGCTCGCCGGGATGATTTCCATGGCCGGCCCGGGCGCGATCGCCGCCAGCGCCCTGGTGGCGCCGCTCGCGATGAGCGCCGGCCTGGCCGCGGGGGTCCCTCCTTTCCTCATGGCCCTGGCGGTGGGCAATGGCGCGAATGCCGGCAACCTCGCACCGTACAGCAGTGTGGGCCTCATCGTGCATGCCCAGATGCAGAAGGCCGGCCTCCCGCTCCACGAATGGAGCATTTTCGCCGCCAACTTCACGGCGCATCTCATCGTCATGATCGCAGCTTACCTGCTCTTCGGCGGGCGGAAACTCGGCTTGGCCCCCCACTCCGGCATTTCCACCATGCTACCCTCGTTTACCGGACGGCAGCGTTTCACCCTGGCTGTGCTCGCAGTCTGGATCGCCGCGGTCGTGGTCCTGAGGGTCAACCCCGGCCTCTCGGCCTTTGCCGCCGCCGCCGTGCTGGTGCTCGCCCGCGCGCTCGACGACCAGGCCGCCGTGGCGAGCGTGCCCTGGCCGGTCCTGCTGATGGTGTCGGGTGTGAGTGTGCTGGTCGGCGTCCTGGAGAAGACCGGCGGGTTGGACCTCTTCACCGGGCTGCTCGCCCGCATCGCCTCCCCCGCCACGGCCAACGGCGCCATGGCGTTCGTCACGGGCCTGATCTCCACCTACAGCTCGACGTCCGGCGTGGTCTACCCCGCTTTCCTGCCCACCGTGCCCGGGCTCGTCGAGAAACTGGGCGGCGGCAATCCCCTGGAGATCGCACTCAGCATCAACGTCGGCGCCGCGCTGGTGGACGTGTCGCCGCTGTCCACCATCGGCGCCCTGTGCATCGCCGCCCTCCCGGCCGGCGGTGGCGACGCGAAGAAACTGTTCCGGCAGATGATGCTCTGGGGCCTGGCCATGACCGTAGTCGGTGCGGTCTTCTGTCAGTTCGCCATCTTCCTCTTCGCGAAGAGCTGAGGTACGTCCGGGTTTGACCCACATCCGGGCCAGGCGTAATTCCACGTTACCCCAAAGCACCGCCAAGGGCGATGCTCGCTCCCACCCCGACGAATCATGCCAACCCTCGCCCCTGCCGCTTTGCCACGCTCACGCGGTGGCTTCCTCCTCCGCGCCGCCACGCTGCTCGCCCTCTTCGCCCTGACGGCGTCGCTCCTGCCGGGCCAGACGCCCGTCCCGCAATCCCGCCGGATCGCGATCTTCGGTTCGTCCGTCGCCAGCGGCACGGGCGACGACACCGGCCGCGAGGGTTACGCGGGAAAATGGCGCGAACTGCTCGCGCCCCGCGGTTGGGAGGTGCTCAACCAGTCGCGTGGTGGTGACAGCACCCTGACCGCCGCCCCGCGATTTGCTCCCGTGGGCGAGCCGCAGCCCAACACCAAGTATCTGCTCCCGGTGAATCCGGCCTATGTCGTCATCGGACTCTCACTCGGCAACGAGGGCATCAAGAACCAGTCCGACACCGCCGGCCGGGACCGCATCTCCACTCAGTTCGAGACCGGCCTCCTTGGCTTTATCCAGCGCAGCCGGGAAAACCGGATCCTGCCGATCATCGCCAACTGCTACACCCGCCAGGATTTCACCGACGTGGAGTACGCCTACGTCAAGCGCATGAATCTGCTGATCAATTCGTGGGACGTGCCCAGCATCAACTTCCTCGGTGCGGTCGACGACGGCACCGGCAAATGGGCCAAGGGATTCATCCACGACGCCCTCCACCCGAATCTCTCGGGGCACGCGGAGATGGCGTTGACGTTCGTGCCGTCACTGTTCGAGGCCCTCGAGAAGGGCAAGGCGCGCCCGGCGCGGCCCACCGCCACCGAGTTGGCAGGCATCAATGGCAACACCACCCTGACCTTTGTTCCCTCCGAGAAGATGCATCCTTTTGCCCTCGGTGTCTCAGTCCGCGCCCAAGCCGATGGCAACATCGCCACCCTCTCCGGTTCGACGTTGACGGCCGAGACCTACTACCTCGTGGCCACCGGGGCGGCCGGTGCCCGCGGCGGTTCCCCGGTCACGCTCAGCGCCGCCCAGCTGGCGGCCATCAACACTCTCGAAGCCCGGATGCCGGACGCCAGCCAGGCGGTGACCAACGCCCGGGCCGCTCTGACCCGGGCCGTACTCACCAACGCGCCCGCCATCAACCAAGAGGCCGCCAATGTGGCGGCCGCTGATCTGGCGCTGGCGCTCGCGCGGGCCGACGCCTTTGCGGCCGTCCAGTCTGGCGCGCATCGCTTCAGCACGGCCCAGCTGGCCCCGATCGTGACGGCGGCGGGCCGCGGCGCCTCACTCCAGACCTTTGGCCGCGGCGCCGGCGCCGGCGGCGGTGTGGTTGAGGAAACAGCCATGAACCCGGCCGGCAATTTCACGGCTGGCATCAGCGTGCGGAACAACGTCTGGACCTACACCTCGTCCAACGGAACGACCATCGCCTCCGCCGTCCGGGCCGATGGCAACTGGCACAACCTGGTGCTCAGCCATTACACCGCACGGGGCGAAACCCTGTTCTATGTCGACGGCCAGCTGGCCGGGCGTACCGCCGAGCGTCTGGAGCCGAAATCCTTCCACCTTGGCGGAGTGACGGGAGCGGCGACGTTCAGCCTGCGCGATGTTCTGCTCTATCGTTCTGCGCTCAACGCGGACGAGGTCAGCGCCCTCCAGGCCGGCACCCTGCTCCAGTCGAGCCTCGAGATCTATGCTCCGTTGATCGACACCATCGTTGCCGCGGGCGCCCCCGTGGAAAACCGCGCCCAAAGCCTGAGCGCTTTCATCGCCGGGTCGGATGGGGCTCCTGTCATCCGCTAACCCCCCCCGTCCGCCGCCCGTCCCCGGCCGTGGGGAAGGCCCATTTTCACATGAGGCGTGAGCGCATACCCAGCGCAACCGGCCACTTCGGCAAATATTTCCCGCCTGCCGTGAAACCCTGTGCAGACCTTCTGCGCTCCGGCCCCCGCCAGAGTTTCATCTATTAAATGAAACTCTGGCACGACGCGCCGCCCAAGGACCCAACGATTGGTTCACAAGATAGTTTGAAATTTCGCCCGCGGATCAGCGACGGGGCGCAGCCTGGGTCAGGTACGGCCTGGCTCAAAAATCCTGCAGGCGGCCTTCGCCCGAACCGCGATCGGGTTCGAGACGCGCGAGTACCTCTCCGATCAAATAAATGGAGCCGGTCACGACAATCGTGTCACCCGGTTCACTGAGGGTACAGCGGCCGGGCCCGGGGAAGATTCCGGCCACCGCACCGGGTCGCACTTCGCCGGTGAAGATTGGCTGCAGCATCTCGGCCAGCGCAGCCTGGCTGCAGGCGCGTTCCTGCTGCGGCACCACGAGGTGGATCTCCCGGGCATGCCGGGCGAGTACCGGCAGCAGGGCCTGCGCACGGGCCTGGCCGAGAATGCCGGTGACGATTACCGGGGATCGCCCGGTCTGCGCCTTCAGCCGGGCCAGGCTGGCGTCGAGCACCCCCGCCCCCTCGGCGTTGTGCGAGGCGTCGAGAATCACCCGGCGGTCGCCGACCGAAATCTCCTGCCAGCGACCCGCCCAGTCGACGTGGCGCAACGCCTGCAAAGCCACGGCGGTGTCCGATCGCAGGTGCACCGGCAGCGTCTCGCTCGCAAGCAGAGCGGTGGCCGCGTTCCAACGCTGGTAGTCACCGGCCAGATTGGTCTCGGGACAGCGCGCAAGCTGATCGCCGAAACGTTCGCGCACCGAAACCACCGGGGCATCCGACGCCCGCGCCACGTCGCGGATCACCGTTTCCGCCTCGCGCGGCATGCGTCCGATCACGACGGGCCGGCCAGGCTTGATGATGCCGGCCTTCTCGGCGGCGATCTTCGCGAGGGTGTCGCCAAGGAATTCGCAGTGGTCGAGTCCGATCGAGGTGATGACCGCCACCTCGGGGGTGACGATGTTGGTCGCATCCAGCCGGCCACCCATCCCGACTTCGATAATGGCGACGTCGCACTTCCGACGGGCGAACTGCAGGAACGCCATCGCTGTCATGAACTCGAAGAAACTCGGATGGTCCTCGGGGCTGGCCCGGGACACCTTCTCCGCGACCGGGCGCAACTCGGCCGTGTAGGCAACGATTTCGTCCGTGGTCAGCTGACGACGGTCCACCTGCACGCGTTCACCGAGGCGCACCAAGTGGGGCGAAGTGTAGAGCCCGGTCGGACGGCCCGAGGCGCGGAGGATCGCCTCCAGCATGGCGCTGACCGAGCCCTTGCCGTTGGTCCCGGCGACATGGATCGCCGGCACGGCCGACTCGGGATGATCGAGCGCGGCCGCGAATCCGCGCATACGATCAATGCCGAATTTCAGTCCGCGCGCCTTGAGCGAGAAGAGATAGTCCTGGACGGCGGCGTAGTCGGTCATCGGCGCGGCTGATTGGAGGTAGGGCTGAGGCGGTGCCTCAGCCGCAATGGTTTCCGATCCCGGTTGAGGCGCCGCCTCAGCCCTCCCTTGATTCGTCCCGCTCAGCTTGAGGGAGCGAGCTGGGGCTGAACGGCCTCCTGCTTCTTGCGGAGATGCAGGGCCGAAAGGATGTCGCGGAGGCGGTCCCGCTGCTCGAGCCGGCTCACGATCTGGTCGACCAGACCGTGCTTGAGAAGGAACTCGGCGCTCTGGAAACCCGCCGGCAGGGTCTGCTTGGTGGTTTCCTTGATCACGCGGGGGCCGGCAAAGCCGATCAGGGCGCCCGGCTCGGCGATGATCACGTCGCCCAGCGTGGCGTAGCTGGCGGAGACGCCGCCCGTGGTCGGGTTGGTCAGGACCGAGATAAATGGCAAGCCGGCGGCCGCCAGCCGGCCGAGCGCCGCGCTGGTCTTCGCCATCTGCATGAGCGAGAGGATACCTTCCTGCATGCGGGCGCCCCCCGAGGTGCTGTAAATGATGCAGGGCGCCTTGAGCGCGACCGCGAGTTCGATGGCGCGGGTGATCTTCTCTCCGGTGGCCGAGCCGAGGGTGCCGCCGCAAAAGCGGAAATCCATCACGGCCAGCGTGACCTCGATGCCATGGATGCGCCCGATGCCACAGATCACGGCCTCGGGCAGGCCGCTGTCCTTTTCGTAGCGCTTCAACCGCGTCGTGTACGGCTGGGCATCGACAAAGCCGAGCGGGTCGGCCGAGCGCACCTTGGCGTCGGTTTCCTGGAAGCTGTCCGGATCGACGAGGAAGGCGATGCGCTCACGGGCGCCGATGGAGAAGTGATAACCGCTCTTGGGCACCACCATCTGGTTGGCCTCGAGTTCCTTCTTGAAGACGGACTCTCCCGAGGAGGGGCACTTCACCCACAGGCCTTCGGGAATGTTCTTCTTCTTGGTGCGGCGGACCGAATAGGTCGGTTTGTCAAAATGCATGAGAGAGTGGGATCAGCCGTGGCCGAAGGAAACGATGTCGAGGTTCAGGCAACCGGCCCGGCGGAGTACCCGGGCGCAGCCATTGAGCGTGGAACCGGTCGTGAAGACATCATCAACAAGGACGTAATGTTGGGCCGGATTTAGGGGTGCGCCTTGGGCGAGTGCAAAGGCATTTTTGAGATTCTGCCCGCGGTTCTCCCGGTCGAAAGCGGTTTGCGTTACGGTGTCGACCTCGCGCACGAGTAACTCCTCCACGCGGACGGTACCGCCCGCCGCCACGGCCAGCGCCTCGGCCAGCAAGCGACTCTGGTTGTAGCCGCGCTCGCGCAACTTGCGCGGATGCAACGGCACCGGCACGAGCACCGCCCCGCTAACATGCTCAAGCACTTCAGGAGAGCGGCGGAAAATCTCCATCATGTCCTCCAGCACGTGCAGGCCGTGGTGGTACTTCAGCTCGATGACGAGTGCCCGGGCCGCACCCTTGAAAAGCACCGCGGTGCAGCCGCGCCCGAAGGCCGGATGGAGTCCGAGGCAATGCGGGCACACCCGCTCACCCTCGACCTCCCCGAAGAACGGATGCCCGCAGGTCGTGCAGTGCGGCGAGGTCACCGCGTGGATTCCCCGCGCGCAGGGAGCGCAGATTTGGCGAAACGCGCCGCCCGACTCGACCAGTCCGCGGCAGGCCACGCAGGTCGGGGGAAAAAGCACCGCGGTGGCGCCCTCAGTCAGCTCCGCGCGCAGGTTCATCAATAGAACACCTTCATCAGGAAAAGCCCCTCCGGCGGGGCCGTCTTGACGGCGGCCGTGCGAATTTTCGAGGCCAGGATTTGCTTCACGTCGCCCGGGGAAAGTTTCCCCTCTCCGACTGCGACCAACGCCCCCACCAGGCTGCGCATCATCTTGTACAGAAATCCCTCGGCCTCGCCCGTGATCAGCAGATCGCGGCCGCGCTTGGTCACGTCCAGCCGGCGCAGGTCGCGCACGGTGTCCTCCCGCTCCGGCCCGCTCAACGCGGTCAGCGCCCGGAAATCGTGTCGGCCCTGCAGCACCTTCGCCGCGGCCTGCATCGCGGCGAGGTCAAGCGGCCGGAAGACCGGCCAGCAATAGGGCCTCGTGAACGGATCCGGGTCGCCGAGATGAACGTGATAGACGTAGCGCTTGCGGGTCGCATCAAAGCGCGCGTGGAAATGCGGCGCGACCACCCTGGCCTCGGACACCTGGATCTGCGGCGGCAAGCCGGTGCGGAAAGCGGCGAGCAGTTTCTCCGGGCCATGGCGCCAGGTGCCGTCAAAATGAAAGACCTGCCCCTTTGCATGCACACCGGCGTCGGTGCGCCCGCTGCCGTGGATGCGCACCGGCTGCCCGAAGATCTGTTCCAGCCGGGCCTCGATCACATCCTGGATCGCCCGGCCCCTGACTTGACTCTGCCACCCGGCGAAGTCCGTGCCGTCATAGGCACAGGTGCACTTCCAGCGCTGGACGGGGCTTACCATGAATGGTTCTCCTTCGCGTTCATTGGCGTCCATGCGCGGTTAAACATCCTCTGCCTCCGGCTGGGGAAACTGCAGGTTGAGGAAGTCCTGCAGGATCAGGGTGGCCGCCCGCGAATCGATGATTCCGCTGGCGCGGACCTCCCGGCGCTTTTGCTTCGGAATCGAAGATTCCGCTTCATAGCTGGTGAGGCGCTCGTCTATAAGATGCACCGGCAGGCCGAGATCGATCCGGAGCTGCGCGGCCAGCGCCTCGGCCTCCTTGGCCTTGGGACCGTGACTATCATCCATGTTCAACGGCAGGCCGATCACGAGATCCGTGATGCGCCGCTGGCGAACCACTTCGGTCAGCGCGGCGCGACGTTTGGTGGGATCGGCCTCAGTCAGCGCCGGGAGCGGCGTGGCCACGCCCAGCTCGTCGCCGTAGCTGAGCCCGATCCGCTTCGTGCCGTAGTCGATGCCGAGACAGCGCATGGGTCGGCGGCCGGTCAGAGCAACTTGCTTCCAGCGGGATCCGCGGCGAGGCGCTTGAGCAGCGCCTTGAGATCCTGCGCCCGGTCGCGCGGGCAGACCAGCGTCGCATCCGGCGTGTGCACCACGATGAGGTTGTCGGCCCCGAGGATCGTCACGAGATGGCCGCCTTCGGAATGCACGATGTTGCCGCTGCCCTGCTCGACGAGCACGTTGCCGCGCTGGACATTGCCCGCTGAATCGCAGGAGCGGTGGCGGGCCACGGCGGGCCAGGCGCCGACGTCGTCCCAATCGAACGAGGCCCGCAGCATCACGACGTTCTTCGCGTGCTCGAGCAGCGCGTAGTCGACAGAAATCTTGTCGAGCTTGGGGTAAACCTGCTTGAGCACGACCGCGAGCGATCGGCCGGAACCGAGCTCACGGCGGAGGGTGTCAAGCCCGCGGGCCAGCGCCGGGGCATGGTCGGCGAACGCCTGCAGTACAACCGGCACACTCCAGACAAACATCCCGGCATTCCAGAAATAGTCGCCGCTCGCGAGGTAGGCCTTCGCGGTCTTCAGGTCCGGCTTCTCGACGAAGCGCTCCACCGGCTGGATTTTTCCGGCCCCGGCCTTGGCCCGCTTCTTGACCGTCTTGATGTAGCCGTAGCCCGTCACGGGCTCGGTTGGAATGATCCCGATGGTCACCATCACCGGGTTGGCTTCGGCGGCGGCAAAGGCCGCCTTCAGGTCCCGACGGAAGGCCGCCTCGTCGTGGATCACATGATCCGCCGCGAGGATGGCGAAGACGCCCTTGGCATCGACGCGCTCCACCAGGGCTGCCGCCAGCCCGACCGCCGGCCCGGAATCGCGCCCGATGGGCTCGGCGATGATGTTTTTCGCCGGCAGACCCGGACAGACCTTGCGCACCGCCGCCGCCTGGGCGGCGTTGGTGATCACGAGGATGTTTTTGGCCGGCACGACCCGCCCCACCCGGGAAAGCGTCTGGGCGAGCATGGGCTTGTCCCCCACGATCGGGAGCAGCTGCTTGGGACGGGCATGGCGGCTGAGCGGCCAGAACCGCTCCCCTTTGCCACCGGCGAGAATCACCACGAAATGTTGGGACATCCCCCGGATTCAGAAGGCGCCACCGGCCGGCGCAATTTCAGAATGAGGTAAACCGCGAATGGACGCGAATAACGGTCCGGTTGCCTTGCGCCTTGGCGAAAGGCCCCAATCCGTTTTCACTCCGCCCCGGAAACAACTTCCCGGATAGATTCGCGTTCGTTTGCGTCCAGTCGCGGTAAACTCTCCTTTCCTGCCTCATGACCGATCCCCTGCCCGCCCTCTCGCCCGCCGAACTGGCGCGTTACAGCCGGCACCTCATGCTCGACCAGATCGGCGTCGACGGCCAACGCCGCCTCGCGGCCGGGCGCGTGCTCGTGATCGGAGCCGGCGGACTCGGCAGCCCGGCGGCCCTCTACTTGGCCGCGGCCGGCGTCGGCACGCTCGGCATCGCCGACTTCGACCGGGTCGAGGATCACAATCTGCAGCGCCAGCTGCTGCACGACAGCGATGCCGTCGGACAACCCAAGGTCGCGTCGGCCCTCCGGCGCCTCCATTCGGTCAATCCCCATGTCCGCGCCGTGGGACACGAGGGCGCCGTCACGGCGGAAAACGCCGGCGCGCTCTTCGCCCAATACGATGTGATCGTCGACGGCAGCGACACCTTTGCCACGCGCTACCTGGTGAACGACGCGGCGGTGCTGGCGAAGAAACCGCTGGTGCACGGCAGCATCTTTCGCTTCGAGGGCCAGGTGGCGGTGTTCGATCCCGCCCGTGGCGGCCCGTGCTACCGCTGTGTCTTTCCCGAACCCCCGCCCGCCGGATCCGTGCCCAACTGCGGCGAGGCCGGCGTGCTCGGCGCTCTCTGCGGCGTGATCGGGAGCCTGCAGGCCCTCGAGGCGATCAAGCTCATCGCGGGTTTCGGCGAACCGCTCATCGGCCGGCTCCTGACCTACGATGCGCTGGCGCAGGAATTCCGCACCCTGCGCGTGGCCCGGGATCCGGACTGCGCCGTCTGTGGCCGCCAGCCCACCATCAAGCATCTCGACCCGGCACGGTACGCGGACATCTGCCGCCCCGCCGCGTCCCAACCCGAATCTGCCGCCGCCTCCCCCGCCATCCCCGCCGACGCCTTTCCTCTCGAGGTCGAGGTGGATGTGGCCCATCGCCTGGTGCAGGCCGGTTCCGCCGACATCCTCGATGTCCGCGAACCCTACGAAACCGCCATCTGCCAGATCGCCGGCTCGGAGTTGATCCCGATGCGCGAGATCCCGCAGCGGCTCGACGACCTCCCGCGCGACCGTCACCTGCTCGTGCTCTGCCACCTCGGCAGCCGCAGCTGGCACGTCACCGAGTTCCTGCGTGCCCGCGGCTTCACCGCGGTCAGCAATATCGCCGGCGGGATCGACGCCTGGTCGGCGCGGATCGATCCGACCGTTCCACGGTATTGAAGGTAGGGCCCGCCGTCCCCGGCGGGCCGGGTTCGAAGTCGCGGGCCGCCGGGACGGCGGCCCCTACCTTCCCACTCACCACAACTTCAGCTCCGGATGCGCCTGCACATAAGCCTGCGCGTGGCGGGCAAACTCATCCTTGAGCTTCCGCGTCAGCGTCCCGGCGCCGGTGCGGAAGCCGACGTCGTCGATCGACCCAACCGGCACGAGGTCCTTGGTCGTGGAGAGCAGGAAACACTCGGACATCGTCGGCAGTTCCTCCGGCCGCAGTGCCACCTCGCGGACAGGCACGCCGGCGGCCGGCGCCACCGACTCCAGCAGGCAGGAACGCGTGATGCCCGCGAGGATGCCGGCTCCGACCGGCGGGGTCAGGACCTCGCCATCGCGGACAAAGGCGAGGTTCGAGACCGCCGCCTCGGTGATTTCGCCCGCGAGGTTGAGGATCAGGACCTCGTCGGCCCCGCGCAGCCGGGCCTCGCGCAGGCAGAGGATGTTATTGAGGTAGTTGCCGGTCTTCCAACCGGGGCTGAGCGCCTCGACCGGGTTGCGCCGGAGCGTGCGCGCAATCGAGAGCCTCAGGCCATTCTCCAGGTGCGCGGCCGGCAGCAGCGGGCACGGCTGGATGAGGATCACGAAGCCGGGGGACTCGGCCAGGGCAACATCGAGTCCGATTGAGCCCTCGCCCCGCGTAATTTGCAGTCGGATGTAAAGATCGCCCGCCGCCGGCACGGCCTGTCGGTACGCAGCCACGGTACGCCGGACTTCCGCCAGGATCTTTGCCTCCGAAAAAGGCACGCTCATGAACAGCGCCTCGGCCGAGGCGAGCAGGCGGCGCCAGTGTCCGTCCCAGGCAAAGATCACGCCCTCATAGGTGCGCCAGACCTCATAGACCGCGTCGCCATACAGGAAGCCGCGGTTGACCGGGCTCACGGAGGCCTCGAGGGCGGAATGGAGGCGTCCGTTGGTATTCGCTTGGATGAAATGGGCGGCCATGCGGCCACTGTGCGGGGCGGGAGCCGGCGGGGCAAATCCGTTTCTGCTTCACGGGTGGTTTCCGCCCGCGAAAAAGCCCCGGTGGCAAGCCGGGGCTGGAAATGGGGGCGACGGCCGGACACTTACTCGCGCGTCTTCACCAACCCGAGGGCCTTCTTGATATTTTGCACGCTAGGCAGGGAAATGCCGACGGCGGAGGCGATTTCGCCCCCGGTCTTCTTGGCGGCCACCATCGCCTTCACCTTGGCGCGGGTGGCGTCGGTGATCACGGCACGGGAGCGGCGCGTTTTGCCGCCCTTGGCCTTGGCCGCGGAGCCCCGGCGGCCGCCCGCGGCGACCTGCTTCAGCGCTTTGATGAAGTCGTTCACGTTATCGAAGCCATACTCCGCCGGCAGGCCGGCGAGCTTGCGCTGCGCCTCCGCCATCAGGGTCGCTTCGAGTTTCGCGAGGCGGGCCTTGTCGGCCGCCAGTTTCTTGAGTTTGTCATTTAACATACAGGACCGGTTTGCCCGCTCGATATAACCACGGCAAGAACTGTTTCTATAGATCAATCTTCGTTCCCGTATTGGAGCAGGAAACAATATTCAATCACATCACCATGGTCTTATAGAAAACCGGCATCGGCACCTGCCCGACCCCGGGCATGTTCGGTCCGCCCGACTTGGGCACCGGCCGAAGGTCGGCGCCCCCGCAAGGCGCTTGCCTCGGCCCCTCCCCATCCCTTCTGCTCCGCCCATGGCCCGCATTCTCCTGGAGGACGATTTCACCGACGTGCTGCGCAAGGCGCAGCGCGGTCTCAAGCTTTCCGACAAGGAACTGGCGGCGCGCGCCGGCATCACCCCGGAAAACCTCGCCGCCGTGCTCGCCGGCCGGCCGCTCGACGCCGTGCTGCGCCGCATCGCCCGGCACCTCAACCTCGCCCCCGACGCCCTCGAGGAGCTCGCCCACAAGCGCTGGTACCCGGTGCAGCCGGACTTCCCCCGCGGGTTCCTGATGTTCAACCAGCCCTACAAGGACATCGCCGTGAACAGCTACCTGGTCTGGGACCCCAAGACCAAGCAGGCCGCCGCCTTCGATACCGGCACCGATAGCTCCGCCATGCTGACCGAGATCGAGACCGCCGGCCTTAAGCTCCAGCACATTTTTCTCACCCACACGCATCCGGACCACGTGGGCGGGCTCGACCGCCTCGCCTCCGCCACCGGCGCCGAGGTCTGGGCGAGCGAGCTCGAACCCGTCGCCCGCCCGGGCGCCAAGACCTTTAAGGAGAACGCGCATATCCATGTGGGCGCCCTGGCGATCAAGACCCTGTTCACTACGGGCCATTCGCCCGGCCAGACCACCTATTTCCTGAAAGGCCTGAGCTGGCCCCTGGCGTTCGTCGGCGACTCCCTCTTCTCCTGCTCCATGGGCAGCAGCTCCACGGGTTTTCACGAGCAGCTCGGCAACAACCGCACCAAGATCTTCAGCCTGCCGAAGGACACCGTGCTCGCCTGCGGCCACGGGCCGCTGACCACGCTCGCGCAGGAGAAGCTGCACAACCCGTTTTTCGCCCGCTGAGCTGGGCCCCACCGCCGGAAAATGGATGGGGAAACAGGTCCTTGGCGGGTTTCTGTAGCTGGCCTCGTTGAGGCCGGCGGATCGGATCCGGGGTCGACGACCCCGGCCACGGTTTATTCCAACCATTCGCCCTGCCCCGGAAAATTTCAGTACTTGCGCCACCCCGCCAAGCTGCCCAAGTTCGCCCCCCTGATTTGGGCGCGGTAGCCAAGTGGTAAGGCCGAGGTCTGCAAAACCTCTATGCGCCGGTTCAATTCCGGCCCGCGCCTCCAACTTTCGCAGTGCGAAAGTTGCCCTCCATAGCCCAACGGGCGACGGAGGGCATTCCGCTTCGCCGCCGGGACCAGCGCCGATAACCATCCTCTGATAGAGGGGTCCATGTAGGCTCCGTCCCCTCCCCTGCCACCGCTGTCACGCGCCTTCGCCGCTCGCACCGATTAACATCCATCTCTCGCCGCCTCGCTGGAAATTGCACAGGGCCTGACACGTCTGTAATTTTCACCTAAGTCTCCGCGTTTTCTGCATCGCCGGCTGGCGTTCTGCGTCAGGCGAAGCAAGGTAGCGGGCTCCGTCAAATGGACCTTTCTTTCACCCCGGCCCGTTTCCAGGCCCGTTCGCTTGGTTCCGTCTCCGGTCTCGTCGCCCTGCTCGGCTTGGCGATGCTGACCGGCTGCTCCTCCACCGCCTCGAGCTCCTACACGGATACCCTGCTGCCGGACCCGGCGCCTGTCGTCGCGGCCGTTCCCGCCGGCCCGGTTACTTGGGGTGGCCCGCGCGAGTATGAGGTGGAGGAACTCACCCCCATCATCAACCGCGCACTCAAGGCCGGCGGGCGCGACTTCACCCGCGGCCGGAAAGCCTTCGAGGACCTGAACTGCGCGCTCTGCCATCACTTCGGCGAGGGTGCCGGCGGGATCGGGCCCGACATCTCCGGCGTCGGCGGCCGGATGGGCACCGCCGGCATTTTGAGCGAGATCCTCGAGCCGAGCAAAGACATCAGCGACCTGTTCGGCACCAAGACCGTCACGACCCTCAGCGGCGAGACCTTCACCGGCCGGATGATCGCCAACAACGGCGAGAATGTCCTTCTGGTCCCCTACCCCACCATCGATCCGGCGACGATGGCCATGACCTGGGAGGGCGTCCCGCCCATCCGGATCAAGATCGCCGACGTGGAAAAGGTCGAGGACTCGGGTCTCTCCCCCATGCCCGCCGGCCTGATCAACAGCCTGAGGGAGGGCCAGGTCGCCGACCTGCTGGCGTTCCTGATCTCCGGGGGCGATCCCGCGAACCGGATGTTCCAGCCGGGTCCGGCCGCCGCGCCCGGGCCATAGTTCACGCCGTCGGCGCGGGCCGCCGCTTTTTTCATTGGTCATTGGGCCTCGGTTGCTAGTCATTGGCCGACGCCCATGCCCACCACTGTCTTCACCATCGCCAACCAGAAGGGTGGCGTCGGCAAAACCACCACCGCTGTCAACCTCGCGGCCGGCCTCGCGGCGAAGAAGATCCACACCCTGCTGATCGAC
>CAMDOO010000024.1 GCA_945903545.1 Opitutus sp. GAS368
GTCTCCCCCCGAGAGGACAAAGGCCGGTTTTAAGGTCGCAGCTGATATCCCCGAGCCAGTTCAAGGAAGTCCGCGACCTCGCGTTCCAGCCGGGCCGGCGACCAGCCCAACGCGGCGCCCATCACTTCGGCCACCGCCGGGGCCACCGCCACAGCCGCCGCCGCATCCAGCAGCAGCGACCGTGTCCGGCGGGAAAGCACATCCTCGATCCGCCGGGCCTGTTCCGCCTGCACTGCCCGGAGCACATCGCCCCGGGTGAGCTGAAGGCCCGGGTGCAGCGGTGATTCCCGTCCTGACGCATCGGGTGCGGACACCGTGAGTTTGAGGGTCGCCGTGCGGCTGTCCTGAGACGGCAGTCCGCCCACCTCCGCCGCGCGCGTCACCGCGTCTTCCGCCATCTTGCGGTATGTGGTCCATTTGCCCCCGGTGATGGTCACGATGCCGCCCGTCCCGACCAGCACGGTGTGGTCGCGCGCAATCGCCGCCGTACGGGCGGACTTGCCGGCAGTCACGAGCGGGCGGATCCCGGCATAGACACTCAGGATGTCACCCGGCCCCGGCCGGCGGTCGAGGTAGTGGGCGGCGTGCTCGAGGAGGAACTCCACTTCCGAGGCGAGGGCCCGGGGCTCCATCTCGGCCCGGGCGACGTGGGTGTCGGTCGTGCCAAGAATCACGCGGCCCAGCCAGGGCACCAAGAAGAGCACGCGCCCATCGGCGGTCTTGGGCACCAGCATGGCGGCATCGCCGGGGAAGAACTCCGCCGGTAGCACGAGATGTGCGCCCTGACTGTAGGTGAGGATCGGTTCAGCCGTCGGATCCTCCTGCCGGCGGAGTTCGTCGGTGAAGATGCCGGTGGCGTTGATCACGGTCCGTGCCCGCACCGGGATGATTTCGCCGGTCTCGACGTCGTGAGCCTCGACGCCCACCACCCGATCGCCCTCGCGCAGCAAGGTACCGGCGCGGCAATAATTCAACACCACAGCCCCGTGCGCCGCCGCCGTCGCGGCCAGCGCCACGGCGAGACGCGCATCATCAAACTGGGCATCGGAGTAAAGCATGCCGCCGCGGAGCGCGCCGGGGCGGACATTGGGGATTCGACCGAGCGTTTCGGCCCGCGAAAGGTGCCGCGAGAGATGGGGCTGCTGGCCGCGCGCAAGGAAATCGTAGAGCTTCAGTCCGGCGCCAAGGATGGGCCGGTCGTACCAACGCTCCAGCGGCACGATGAAATCGAGCGGCCGCACGAGCGACGGCGCATTCGCGAGCAGCCGGTTGCGCTCGAGCAGCGACTCGCGGACAAACGAAAGATTGCCCTGCTTCAGGTACCGCAGGCCGCCATGGACAAGCTTGGTGCTGCGGCTCGAGGTGGCTTGGGCAAAATCGCCCTGCTCCAGCAGCACGGTGCGGTAGCCGCGCGAGGCGGCGTCCACCGCGGCACCGAGGCCCGTGGCCCCGCCGCCGATCACAAGGACATCCCACGAGGCGGCTGACTCCCGCAGACAGGCCAGTCCACGGTTCCGATCCATGGCGGCGACTGGGTTTCCCTCGGGCACGGGTCCAGTCAGGACGCCGGTGCCGGTCAGGACAACCGAAACCAGGATGGAGCCTGACCAAGAAAAAGCGGCATGGGCCGGAGCCCATGCCGCGTGAATCGATCCGCCAACCCGGCGGTCACGGAGTGACCGCCCTACCGGATTAATACCGGTAGTGCTCGGGCTTGTAGGGGCCGCCGACGGGGACGCCGAGGTACTCGGCTTGGTCCTTGGTGAGCTTGGTCAGCTTGGCGCCGATCTTCTCGAGGTGCAGGCGGGCGACTTCCTCGTCGAGGTGCTTCGGGAGGCGGTAGACACCGACCTTGTAGATGTCCTTGTTCTTCCAGAGATCGAGCTGTGCGAGCGTCTGGTTGGTGAAGCTGTTCGACATGACGAACGACGGATGGCCGGTAGCACAGCCGAGGTTCACGAGGCGGCCCTCGGCCAGCATGTAGATGCTGTTCCCCTTCGGGAAGGTGTAGAGGTCGTACTGCGGCTTGATGTTGATGCGCTTGGCGTCGGAGGTGTTGAGGCGTTCGACCTGGATCTCGTTGTCGAAGTGCCCGATGTTACAGACGATGGCCTGGTCCTTCATCTTCCGCATGTGCTCCAGCGTGATGATGTCCTTGTTGCCGGTCGTCGTGACGTAGATGTCCGCGGTGCCGAGCGTGGACTCGAGGGTGTTGACCTCGAAGCCCTCCATCGCGGCCTGCAGGGCGTTGATCGGGTCGATCTCGGTGACGATGACGCGGGCGCCAAAGCCCTTGAGCGAGAATGCCGAGCCCTTGCCGACGTCGCCATAGCCGCAGACGCAGGCGACCTTGCCGGCGATCATGACGTCGGTGGCGCGCTTCAGGCCGTCAGCGAGGGACTCGCGGCAGCCGTAGAGGTTGTCGAACTTCGACTTGGTGACCGAGTCGTTCACGTTGATGGCGGGGACGCGGAGCTTCCCCTTCTCCATCATCTGGTAGAGGCGGTGGACGCCCGTGGTGGTCTCCTCGGAGACGCCGCGCCACTCCTTGGCGATATTGGTCCAGCGGGTCGGATCTTCCTTATGAACGCGCTTGAGGACGTTCTTGATCACCTGCTCCTCGTGGGAGCCGGACTTGGTGTTGACCCAGTCGCTGCCCTCCTCGAGTTCGCAGCCCTTGTGGATGAGCAGGGTGACGTCGCCGCCGTCGTCGACGACGAGCTGCGGGCCCTTGCCGCCCGGGAACGAGATGGCCTTGACCGTCAGGTCCCAGTATTCTTCGAGCGTCTCACCCTTCCAGGCGAAGACGGGCACGCCGGCGGCCGCGATGGCGGCGGCGGCGTGGTCCTGGGTCGAGAAGATGTTGCAGGAGGCCCAGCGCACATCGGCGCCGAGTTCCACCAGCGTCTCGATCAGTACCGCGGTCTGGATCGTCATGTGGAGCGACCCGGTGATGCGGACGCCCTGCAGGGGCTTTTTTGGACCGAACTTCTTCCGGACCGAGACCAATCCGGGCATTTCATGCTCGGCGACGGAAATTTCCTTCCGCCCCCAATCAGCGAGGCCGATGTCTTTGACGTGGTAGTCGGGTTTCGAGGCTTTGGACTTCTTGGCGGTGGCCATAATAGGGGGCGGATGCTGGAGGTTGGGCTCAGCGCAGGGCAGACTTGAGGGCGGCGACCTTGTTGGTCGTCTCCCACGGGAGACCGTTTTTACCGAAGTGGCCGTAATTGGTGGTCTGGCGATAGATCGGGCGCAGCAGGTTGAGCTGGGCGACGATCTCGGCGGGCTTGAAGCCGAAGACATTGCCAACCGCGCGGGTGATCTTCTCGTCGGAGATGACGCCGGTGCCGAACGTGTCGACGCGGAGCGAGACCGGACGAGGGTGGCCGATGGCATACGCGAACTGCACCTCGCAGTGCGTGGCGAGGCCGGCGGCGACGATATTCTTGGCGACCCAGCGGCCCATGTAGGCGGCGGAGCGGTCGACCTTCGACGGATCCTTGCCGGAGAAGGCGCCGCCGCCGTGGCGGCCCCAGCCGCCGTAGCTATCGACGATGATCTTGCGGCCGGTGAGGCCGGAGTCGCCCTGCGGTCCACCGATGACGAAGCGGCCGGTCGGGTTGATCAGGCACTCGGTGCGCTTGGTGAGCATGCGCGCCGGGAGCACCTTGTTGATGACGTTCTCGATCAGGTATTTTTCGATCGTGCGATGCGCGACGTCGGCCGTGTGCTGCGTGGAGATGACGACGTTGACGACCTCGACGGGCTTGTTGTCGACGTAGCGGACGGAGACTTGGGACTTCGCGTCGGGGCGGAGCCACGGAGCCAGGCCGGCCTTGCGGATCTTGGTGAGCTCACGGCCGAGGCGGTGGGCAAACATGATCGGGGTCGGCATGAGCTCGCGGGTCTCGTTGCACGCGTAGCCGAACATGATGCCCTGGTCGCCGGCGCCCTGCTCGGCGGTCTTCTTGCCCTTGGCCTTCTTGGCGTCGACGCCCTGCGCGATGTCGGCGGACTGAGCGGTCAGGTAGTTGTTGATGAAAACGGTGTCGGCGTGGAAGACGTCGTCGTCATTCGTGTAGCCGATGAAACGGATGGCATCGCGGACGATCTTGCCGACGTTGATGACCTCGTCGATCGGCTTGGTCTTGCCGGTCTGCTTGTCCTGCAGCTTCGGGATCGTGATCTCACCGGCGAGGGTGACCATATTCGACTTCACGAGGGTCTCGCAGGCGACGCGGCTGGTTCGGTCCTGCGTGAGGCAGGCATCCAGCACGCTGTCGGAGATCAGGTCGGCGACTTTGTCCGGGTGACCTTCACCGACGGACTCGGAGGAGAAAACAAATGTATTGGCCATAGGATTGAAGGGATCACGGAAGCGGGCGCCACTCCGTGCCGCAAGACGAATATCGTCATATCCGGATGCAACGATGCAAAGCGTCATACCGCGGCCGCACCCCGCCGGTCCCGGCGCCCGGCCATGGCCGCGAGCTTTTTTCTGGAGATGCCGCCCGGCTTCAATATCCCAGCGCCATGCCCCAAACGCCCATCATCGATCCGCAGGCGATCGACAACCTGCGCATGCTGAACCCCGATGACGGCGATGAGTTCCTGCGGGAAATCGTGGCCATCTTTGTCTCCGACACCCCGAAACGCCTGACCGAGCTCGACGAATGCTTGGTGAGCGGCGATGCGGTGAAGTTCGTGCGGGCCGCGCACAGCATCAAGGGCAGCTCCTCGAATCTCGGTGCCACGGCCCTGCGCCAGGCGGCGGACACGCTCGAACAACACGCCAAGCAGTCGGGCTTGCACAAGGTGGAAACCCTGATCGCCGCGGTGCGCAGCGAGTTCGGCCACGCCGAGCAGGAGCTCGCCCGCCTGATCAAGACACCCTGAGCGGCGGCTAGGCCCGGATTATTTCCCGAGGAAAAACCCCCTCTGGCGGTCGCTGATCTCGAGGCCGGCCTTTTCCATCACCTTCAGCAGGTCCTCCCAGATCAGGCGCTTGTTCTGGCTGGACGGCGTGTGCAGCACATAGCTGGGATGGTAGGTCACCATCAGCGGACGGCCGGCAAACGTATGCCAGTGGCCCCGCACCTCGCCGAGCGCGCGGAATGTCCCGGCACCGAGCAGCCCCTCCGCCGCCGTCTTGCCCAGCGCTACGATCAGCTGCGGCGCCACCACCTCGATCTGGGCCGTGAGGTAAGGCAGGCAGTACGCCATCTCCCCGGCAGTTGGCGGACGGTTGCCGTACTGGACGCCACCGGCGGACACCGGCATCTGCGGGCGCCAGTTCATGATGTTGCCGATGTAGACATCCGGGCGCTCGAGACCCATGGCGCCGATCATCTTGGTGAGCAACTGACCGGCTGGGCCGACAAACGGCTCGCCCTGCTGCTCCTCTTCCGCCCCGGGGGCCTCGCCGACAAACATGATGCGCGTCTCGATGTTCCCGACGCCAAAGACGACCTGGCCGCCCGGGCGCACGTTGGCCCTGCAGGTGGGATCGGACAAGACGAGTTCGCGCAGGGCCGCCCAGCGGTCGGCCTTGTCGCCCTCGGGCAAGCGCACGACCGGGGCGGGCGGCAGGGACGGCTCGGACTTGGCCGCGGGGGCGGCAACGGCCTTGGCCGGGGCCGAGACCGCCGGAGCCGGCGAAAACGTCGGCGCCGAGACCGGGGCCGGCCGGGGCTGGGCGGCCGCTGACGTGGCCGGTGCCAGGGCCCGCCGCAGCAACGCCACGCTCTCGTCCGAGATCGAGACCGTGCGCTTCCCCTCCGCCTTGAGGCGCTGCAATTCGGAGGTGAGGGCGGCGAGAGACCGTTGCATGGCGGAACGAAAGGCTAGGAAAGCTTGGGTGCACCCAAGCGGGCCGCGAGCAACTGGTCCACGTACTTCCCCAGGAGATCGAACTCGAGATTGACCCGGTCCCCCGCCCGGCGGCCGGCGAGATTCGTGGCCGTCCAGGTGTGGGGAATCAGCCAGACTGAGAACTCGTCGCCCGCGACCTCGCCCACGGTGAGGGAGATGCCGTCGATCGCGACACTGCCCTTCGGCACGAGCAGGCGGCCGCTGCCCGCGGGGGCCCGCACCCGCAGATGATGGTCCGCCCCGCGGGGCTCGAGCACCACGATCTCGCCGGGGCCATCGATGTGGCCGGTGACGAAATGCCCGCCCAGCTTCCCGCCCACCCGGAGGCTCGACTCGAGGTTCACCACGGAGCCGGGCTTGAGGTCGCCGAGATTCGTGACGCGCAATGTCTCCTCCAGCAGATCGAACTCCACGGCGTCCGGGCCGATCAGGGCCGCGGTCAGGCAGCAGCCGTTCACGGCGATGCTGTCACCCAGCGCGACGGACTTGAGCAGGTCACCCGCCGCCACGCGCAGCCGCCAGCCCGCGCCGCGCGGGGAGAGATCCCGCACGCGGCCCGCTTCCTCGATGAGACCGGTGAACATGGGAGGTGAAGGTCAGGCGCGAACGCCAGTGACCGCGGAGATTGACCGACCAGATGAAAGTTTCACAGTGGCTGATTCCATACGATGGCTACCAACAGCAAAGACTACGACTTTCGGCAGATCGAGGCGCACTGGCAATCCTTCTGGGAGAAAAACCAGTCCTTCAAGGCGGTCGCGGACCCGACCCGACCGAAGTACTACATTCTGGACATGTTCCCCTACCCCTCCGGGGCGGGTCTGCACCTGGGCCACTGCGAGAACTACGCCATCACGGACATCATGGCCCGCTATCAGCGCGCCCGGGGCCGCAATGTGCTCTATCCGATCGGCTGGGACGCGTTCGGGCTCCCGACAGAGAATTACGCCGTCAAGACGGGGCGCCATCCGGCGGACGTCACGCGCGAAAACGTCGCCACGTTCCGCCGGCAACTGAAGTCGTTCGGCGTCTCCTATGACTTCGGCCGCGAGGTCGACACCACTGACCCTAAGTATTTCCGCTGGACCCAGTGGATCTGGCTCCAGTTGTTCAAGCGCGGCCTCGCCTATGTGGAGGAGAAACCCGTCTGGTGGTGCCCGGCGCTCGGCACGGTGCTGGCCAACGAGGAAATCATCGACGGCAAGTCCGAGGTCGGAAAACACCCGGTCGAGCGGCGGCCGCTTCGCCAGTGGGTCCTGCGCATCACCGCCTACGCCGACCGGCTGCTGGCGGGATTGCCCGCGCTCGACTGGCCGGACTCGACCAAGCGCATGCAGGCTGCCTGGATCGGCCGCAGCGAGGGCAGCGAGGTCGAGTTCGACCTGGAAGGACACCCGGGGCTCCGCCTCAAGGTGTTCACCACGCGCGTCGACACCCTGTTCGGCGCCACCTACATGGTCGTGGCCCCCGAGCACGCCCTGGTCCCGCAGCTCACCCTCCCGGCGCAGAAGCCCGCGGTGGCCGCCTACATCCGGACAGCCGCGGGCAAGAGCGATCTCGAGCGCACCGATCTGGCCAAGGGCAAGAGCGGCGTCTTCACCGGGGCGTACGCCATCAACCCCGTCAACGGCGCCCGACTGCCCGTGTGGGTCGCCGACTATGTTCTGGCGAGCTACGGCACGGGCGCGATCATGGCCGTGCCGGCGCACGACGAGCGCGACTTCGAGTTCGCCCAGGAATACAAACTGCCGGTGATCCAGGTCATCGCGCCGAAAGACGGACAGCCGGTGGAATTGCCTTTCTGCACCAAAGGCACCGAGGTCCGCCTGATCAACTCGGGCGACTGCACCGGCCTCACCCCGCCCAAGGCCAAGGAGCAACTCGACCGCCGTTTCGAAGGCGAAGGCCGCGGGCGCGGTGCCGTGCAATTCAAGCTGCGCGACTGGCTTTTCTCGCGCCAGCGCTACTGGGGTGAACCGTTCCCCATCGTCTGGGTTTCCGAGGAGGACTATGCCACGGCGGTCCGCCTGGGTGACGGGACACTTTCCACGCCCGACGAGGCGGTCAGCTGCGTGATCGACGGCGTCAGGCGCATGGCCCTGCCGCTCCCAGAAAGCGCCCTACCCCTGCGCCTGCCGATAGTGACCAACTACCAGCCCACGGGGACCGGCGAGAGCCCGCTCGCGACCATCACCGAGTGGCTGGAAATCTGGTACCAGCCAGCCTCGGGCTCCGCGGTGCCCGCCAGCCAGCCCCCACCCGGCGCCGACTGGATCCTCGCCCGGCGCGAAACCAACACCATGCCGCAATGGGCCGGCTCGTGCTGGTATTACCTGCGTTTCACCGACCCCACGAACGACACCGCCCTGGCCTCGCCCGAGGCGCTGGGCACCTGGGGCATGCCTGACATCTACGTGGGCGGCGCCGAGCACGCGGTGCTCCACCTCCTCTACGCCAGGTTCTGGCACATGGTCCTGTTCGACCTCGGGGTCGTCCCGGCCGAGGAACCGTTCCGCCGTCTTTTCCACCAAGGCATCATCCTGGGGGAAGACGGGGAGAAAATGTCCAAGTCCCGCGGCAACGTCGCCAATCCAGACGACTTCATTTCCAGCCACGGCACCGATACGCTGCGGCTCTACCTGATGTTCCTCGGGCCCTTGGAGGCAATGAAACCTTGGAACCCCCGCGGCATCGAGGGTGTGCATCGCTTCCTTCAGAAAGTCTGGCGCGAGTGCCTCGACCTGGAAGGCGGAGTCAATCCGAAGCTCGCGGACGGCGCGGTCGACGCGCCCGAGACCCTGCGCCTGCTCCACGAGACGATCAAGAAGGTCTCCGAGGACATCGAGGGACTGCGGTACAACACCGCCATCTCCCAGATGATGATCCTCACCAACGCGCTGCAGAAGGCGCCGCAGGTCAGTCGCGGAACCATGCGGACCTTCCTCCAGCTGTTGGCGCCCTTCGCCCCGCATATCGCCGAGGAGCTCTGGGCCCGCCTCGGGGGCGCCGCTTCCGTCATGACCGCCCCTTGGCCGGTCCACGACCCGGCGCGGCTCGCGGTCACCGAGTTCAAGCTCGTCGTCCAGGTCAACGGCAAGCACCGCGGCGAACTGCTCGTGCCGGCCGACATCACGGAAGCCGGGGCCGTCGCCCTCGCCACGGCCAACGCGAAGGTCGCACCGTTCCTGGCGGGAAAGCCCGTCAAAAGAGTCGTTTACGTACCCCGAAAGATCCTCAACCTCGTCGTAGAAGTACCTACCACCGGGAACTTGTGACTCCGCGTGACTGATTGCATGTTCAGGCATTCGGAAACCGCGAAGCTAATCCCTGAAACCATGAATGCCTCGGCCATCAAGCACTCCCCCGCCCTGCCCCGGATGGCCATCATCGGCCTGACCTTGTTGCTCGCGCCCACGCTGCAGGCCGCCGCGGCAAAGAATCCCGTCGGAAAAATGTAAGTCGCGATCCTCGGCGGCTTGGCCGAACTCACCGGCAACGACCAGATCACCGACCTCGCGAAGAAGACGGCCCACTCCGTCAACGGGTCCGTGTTGGAAACCAAGAAGTCGGTCAAAAAGGAAGGAGCCGACGAGGTGAAGGCCGACTACTCGGCGATGGTGTTCTCCAACGGCACAGGCATGTACGTGGACCCCGATTCACGGCTCGAGGTCAAGAAGTTCGAGCAGGAACCCTTCAAGCCCAACCGCACCGACATGGACGTCGAGCCCTCCGTCTCCCATACGCAAACCGTGCTGACCCACGGGACGGTCGGTCTTTGCACCCCCAAGATGTCGGTCGGCAGCACCATGGTCTACCAGACCCCGCTCGGCGCCGTGAACATCCGCGGCCGGCGGGTCGTGATCGAGTCCAATGACGAATACACTCTCGTGTCGATGATCGAGGGTGAAAGCACCGTGCGCTCCGGCGACGGCTCCGCGCTCGCCCTCGGCGGCCAGGTCTTGAAGGCGGGGCAGCAAGCCACCATCCGCCGGGGCTCGGTCGGCCAGCCGCCCATCGTGCAGATCGAAACCATCCCGCCGAGCGCGATGGCCGCCCTCGACGACAAGGTGGCGATGGCGTGCATCGCCAAGAAGTCCGTCTATTTCGAAGCCGTCGATCGGAGCGTTGGCTCGGGTGGCGACGCGGCGACGGATTCGCTGGTGGCCGGCGCCGGCGAGGAAAACCAGGGTGACGCCGGCGTTTCCGCATTTGACGAAAGCCCGGCCCAGGAGCTCGTCGCCGTGGAGGTTGTGCCGGTGAAACTTCCGGTCGAATTCACCGTCAGCCCCGCCCGTGCCGTCAAGTAAGACCAACCGCAGCTGCGCTCCCTCGGGCATGCGAAACCGTGCACTGGTGCTCGTGTCTCTGCTGCTCGGCCTCACCGCCCCGTTGCCCCGCGCCTTCGGCCTGATCCGTCTCGACGAAGGCCGGAACCAAATCTTCGTGACCGGCTCCTTCACGACCGGTTTCAGCTCCAACATCGGGGCCAGCGCAGGCGGCGCGAGCGACAATTACTACAGCGCGGATATCGGGGCCCAGTACCAGCGGCACGCCGGACTGATCGTGATGGATGCGTCGGTGGGTCTGAGCGGCACTTCGTACGCCAAGAACTCGGATGAGAACTTCCGCGATCCCTCGCTGCGGATGGAGCTCAAGAAGGGCACCGGCCGCACCACCGGCTCCCTGAAATTGAGCGCGGCCCGGGAGAGCCGGGCCGAT
Organism: Opitutus sp. GAS368; assembly: GCA_945903545.1. GTDB lineage: Bacteria > Verrucomicrobiota > Verrucomicrobiia > Opitutales > Opitutaceae > CAIYFD01. The sequence continues at coordinate 10,594 of CAMDOO010000024.1, forward strand.
ACCGCGGCCAACCTCCGCAACGAGTCGTGGGCCTATGAGACCACGCTCGATGCGAAATACCCGATGCTGAACGGCCGCTATGGCTTCATCGGCACCGTCGGGACCTCGCTGCGCGACTTTGCGGACAACAACGACCTGGCCGACCAAAAGAGCATCTCCAGCAGCCTCGATTTCTACTACACTCTGGACGAACGCAGCCTGCTCGGCGGCTACCGGTTTCGCCAGGAATCAACCTCCTTTGACACGGGCAGCCGCGATCACTCGATCACGGCCGGGGTCAGCGGCCCCTTGTTGTTCCGGCTCAACGGCAACTTTCGCGTCGGGTACCAGATCCGGACGCCCTATGGGCTGACCACCGGACGGCAAAACTACACCGGCTGGACCGCCAACGGCTCCAGCACCTTGGAAGTGACCAAGCGGCTCGACTTCGCCGGGCAGCTCTCCCGCGATTTCTCCACCACCTCGACCAATTTCAGCGTCGACACCCTCGGCGGCACCATTCGGGCACAGTATCGCTTCAACACCCAGACGGCCTTCACCACCAGCACGGGCATAACGCGGACCCGCTTCCTGGGCACGGTCGCCGGAAACCGCCTGGACACCGCCTGGACCTGGGACGTGACCGCCCATCGCAGCTTCTTCAGCCAGCATATCCAACTCTCCGTCAGCTACAGTTTCTTCAGGAATTGGTCGAGTGCCAGCTTCTCTTCCTTCGACCGCAAGAACCTCACGTTCACAGCCAGCGCCAAGTACTAACCCAACGGTGATCCCATGAAGGCCCCCGCCCCCCGTTTCCATTCCCGCTCCCTCTTGCGCGCCCTGCTCGCCGCGGCCCTGTTCGCAGCCCCCGCCCTGTGCCCGGGTGCCGCGGCCCCCGCTGCAGCCCCGGCAGGTGAAGCCAAGGCCGCCGCGCAGGTCGTCACCAAGCCGCATGTCCTGGCCCAGACCGAACAGATCAATGTCAGCATTGAGAACGAGCCTGACCTGCAAAAGATCTTGGTCATCGACGAGAGGGGCGAGGTGGACCTCAACCTGATCCGGAAGATCAAGCTCGCCGGGCTCACGGTCGAGCAGGCGTGCCGCGCGATTGAGAAGGCTTATGTCGACGGCCTCTTTCTCCGCCGGCCCAAGGCCAGCATCACGGTCGAACGCCCGGTCATTCACACCGTCACCGTGCTCGGCCAAGTCAAGAAATCCGGCAAGCTCGCCCTGCCGCCCAACCAGGATGTCGACATCGTCGATGTGATCATCCTCGCGGATGGATTCAACGACGTGGCCAGGGAATCGGCCGTGAAGGTCACGCGGATTCTCGAGGACGGCAGCCAGAAGAGCTGGGACGACATTGATGTCGGGGCCATTCTCAAGGGAAAGAAGGACCGCAAGGATGCGCTGGTAATCCTTCCCGGCGACATCATCAACGTCCCGATGCGGATCTTCTAAGCCCTGAAGTTTTTCCATGCCCGAAGCCACCCCCCCCCCTGACTCCGCCACCCCATCCCGGCCCCACCACCGGCATGGGTGACAACGACGATCATGTCGTTGAGCGCCGCTCGCTCCGGGATTATTACATCATCCTTCGGGAAAGGCTATGGATCGCCCTGCCCCTCGCCCTCCTTGTCTCCGTCAGCATGGGGTATTACCAGTCCCGCGAGACACCGATGTACGCGGCGACCGCCACGATGGAGTTTCGGACGAAGAAGCAGAATGTTGTGATGCAACAGGGCGTGCAGGACACCGCGGTCCAGTCCGACGTCGATTTCAACAACTACCTTTCACTGCTCCGCAGCGGCCAGATCCATGACAAGGTGGTCGCCTCATTCAACGCCAGCGACACCAAGATCCTGCAGCGGCCCTACCTGAAGGATCTGGCTACGGGCCAAGCCCCCCCGCCCGTCGGGGCCGTCGTACCGCATTGGGAGGTCAACCCGGTCAAGGGCAGCACCTACATCAACATCACGGTCCGCCATCGCGACGGCGAGGCCGCCGCCCTGATCGCCAACCGCGTGGTGGAACAATTTATCCAATACCTCGACAGCAGTAAAACGGGCATGGATGACCAAGCCATCCGATTGCTCGCCACGAGCGTAAAGGAGTCCCAAGTCAAGGCCGAGGAAGCCCAGCGCAACCTGAACGAATTCGCCGCGCGGAACAACTTGGGCGCCTCGCTGGACAGCGCCATCGGGCTCGCCGTCACGAAGCAGAATCGAACGGTCGAGGAACTGATCAGGACGGAAGCCCAGGTGCGGGCCATCCAAGGCCCGCTCGCCCGGATCGAGCAGTTTCGTCGCGAGAAGCGCGACCTGCTTGAAATCGCGGAGGTCAAGAATGACTCCGAGGTGATCAGGGCCAGGGAGAATCTCAACCTGTCCACCACCCAATATGAGATCCTTTTCGAGCGCTATGGTCCCCGCCACCCCCGGATGATCGAGGCGATCGACCGGATGGATGCGGCAAAACGGAACTTCGATGCCGCCGTTGACCACACCGAGGCCGTGCTCAAGTCCAGCCTCGCTCAGGCAATCAGCAACCGGGATCAAGCTGTTGCCCTCCGCGATCAGGCCGGGCGGGAAGTTTCCGGCCTCAATCCGCTGCAGGTGGAATACAGCAAGCTCACGTCCGATCTCGCCGTCGCCGAGTCCACCCGCAAAGACCTCTTGAAGCGCCAGCAGGACGTCAACGTGGTCCAGTCCACCGAACAGGTCCCCGTCATCAGCCGCGACCGCGCCACTCAGCCCGGCGGGCCCTACTCACCCGACCTCAACCGCATCACCCGCACCTGCATCGGCATCGGCATCCTCGTGTTTGTCGGGGTGGCCATCGGCCTGAGCTTCGTCGACGACCGGATCAAGAGCGCGTGGGATGTCGAGCACTACATTGGCGTCAATCTGCTTGGGATCATCCCCGACCTCTCCGCCATGAAGGATGAGGAGAAGTACACCATGGTACTGAACAACCGCCAGGTACCGGGTTCCGAGTCCTTTCTCAGCGTCTACAGCGCGGTTAAAATCCACTCCAAGCTCGATTTCCCCAAGTCCATCCTGATCACCAGCACCATTCCGGGTGAGGGCAAAACCCTGATCTCCTCCAACCTGGCCGGCAGCTTCGCGCGCCACGGCAAGAAGACCCTGCTCATCGACTGCGATCTCCGCCGTCCCATGATGCACCGTCATTTTAAGCAGCAGAACAACACCGGCCTGATCACCTGGTTCGAGGGCGGCGCCAACGTGGAGGGCAACCTGCCCGAGGACCCTACCCTGGGCATCATCAAGGTTGGCGAGGGACTCTCCCTGCTCTGCTCCGGCGGTCGCTCCAAGAGCCCGACCGAGATTCTGGAGAGCAAGGCCTTCGGGGACCTGCTCGCCCGGCTCAAGCGCTTCTATGACTTGGTGATCGTCGACTCCCCGCCCCTGGGCGCGGTGACCGACAGTCTCCTCATCGCCCAGCGCACCGATGAGGTGATCTATGTCTGCCGCTTCAACCGCGCCTACAAGAAGCACATTCGACTTTACATGAGGGCGCTCCGTAGCGGCCGGAACGAGGTGCTCGGCGTCGTGCTCAACGGCCTGACTCCCCGCCGGATCGAGTACTACTCGAACTACCGGTACTACCGGAGCTACAAGAAATACTACGGTTCACAGACCTAGCAAAACGGCGGGCTGGGCCCGCCGTTTTGCTAGGCCCAAATGGCGCAGCCATTTGGGCTTCAATCCCGCCAACTCCTGCCGCAACCTGCGTTCGTGGCGACCAAGCTGTCCTCCTATCTGCCCGTTGGCTTCGATGCGGCCCGTCCGGTTGCCCTCATCGCCGGGCAGGGCGTATATCCGCAGCTCGTCGCCGACGCGGTCCGCCAGAGCGGACTGGAGCTTCGGCTGATCGCCTTTGAGGAGGAAACCCCCCCCGGGCTTGTCGCCTCGGTCCCCGAGGGTCACCGTGAGACACTCAAGGTCGGCCAGATCGGCCGCATGCTGAAGGCGCTGGAGCGCTTCGAAGCCGGCTACGCCCTGATGGCGGGCCAGATCTCCCCACGGCGCCTTTTCCGCGGCCTCCATCCCGACCTCAAGGCCACCCGGATCCTGCTTTCGCTCAAGCGCCGCAACGCCGAGACGATTTTCGGGGCCATCGCCCGCGAGATCGAGGCCATCGGCGTCAGCCTGCTGGATGCCCGCAGCTTTCTCGACGACCACCTGGCGACCAGCGACACCATGACCCCGGGAAAGTTTCCCATCGAGCCCGAGCACCTCGCCCACGGCATCCAGATTGCCCGGGAGTGCGCCCGACTCGACATCGGCCAGGGCTGCGTGGTGCGCAAGGGCACTGTCCTCGCGGTCGAGGCCTACGAGGGCACCGACGAGATGCTGCGGCGGGCCGGGGAGTTCAAGACCGACGCGGCCCTCTTCGTGAAGGCCGTCAAACCGCGCCAGGATTTCCGCTTCGATGTCCCCTGCTTCGGTGTCCGCACCGTGGGCGCCATGAAGTCGGCCGGGATCATGTCGGCCTCACTCGAGGCCCACCGCGTGATCATGCTCGACAAGCCGGCCGTCCTGCGGGAGGCCCAGAAGGCCGGCATCCATCTGTTCGGCTTTTCCGGAAATTCCCCCACCCCATGAATCCAGACGTTGTAGTTATTGCGGTTAAAGGGGTGATGCCCACGGACAACGGCTGTGCCATTTTCCTCGGCGACGAGGCCAAGACCTTCGTGATCATCGTCGACCACTTCGTCGGCCACGCGATCCAGATGACCATGAAGGGCGAGCGCAAGGCGCGCCCCCTGACCCACGACCTGATCGGCAGCATCCTCCTCGGCCTCGAGACCAAGCTCGAGCGAGTGCTGATCAACGACGTCAAAAAGGGCACCTTCTTCGCCCGCGTCCTGCTCCGGATGGAGAACGAGCTTGGGCGCAAGATCGTCGAGATCGACGCCCGCCCCAGCGACTCCATCGTGCTGGCCCTCCAGCAGCAGCGGCCGATCCTCGTCGCACGCGCGGTTTACGAGGCCGTCGACGACATGACCGAGGAACTCCAGCGCATGCTCAAGCAGCAGGCCGAGCAGGAAGAAAACGAGGGCGGGAGCTCGTCGGCGTGACCCTGACCGCGACCGAGTCCAGGCCGCCCCTGCCCGCCGGACAGCTGCCGGGCTTGCCCCTGACGGCCTTGGCGCCGATGCAGGACGTCACCGACCTCGCCTTCATGCGCGTGATCGCGGCCTACGGCGCGCCGGACTACTTCTTCACCGAGTTCCTGCGGGTCCACTCCCAGTCGAAGCCGGAGAAGCACATCGTCCGGTCCATCGTGGAGAACGCCACCGGCCGGCCGGTCTTTGCGCAGCTCATCGGCGAGGACATCGGCCATCTCGAACGCACGGTCGCCGAGATGCTCAAGCTGCCCGTGGCCGGCATCGACCTCAACCTCGGCTGCCCCGCGCCCAAGGTCTACAAGAAGAACGTGGGCGGCGGATTGCTGCGCGACCCCGCGCGCGTCGCCACCATCCTGGCCAGCCTCCGAGCCGCCGTGCCGGGGCTGTTCACGGTCAAGATGCGGATCGGGTTCGACGACACCGCGAACTTCGACCGCCTGCTCGACCTGATCAACGAGCACCGGGTCGACCTCCTCAGCGTCCACGGGCGCACGGTCAAGGAGATGTACCGCGGCGAGGTCCACTACGACTTCATCGCCCACGCCGTGGCCCGCGTGCGCTGTCCGGTACTGGCCAACGGCAACCTTGTCTCCGCCACCCGCGCCGCGAGCGTGCTCGCCACGACCAAGGCTGCCGGCGTGATGATCGGCCGCCACGCCATCCGGAACCCCTGGATCTTCCGCCAGTGCCGTGAGCAGTTCCAGGGCCTGCCCGTCACCAAGCTGACCCTGGGCGACGTCCGCAGCTACGTGGAGCGCCTGTACCACGAGACGCGCGACGAGGGATTTCCGGAGCGGGCCCACGTGAACAAGATGAAGAAATACCTGAATTTCGTCGGGCAAAGCGTGGACCCGCGCGGCGACTTCCTGCATGCCATGCGCCGCACCAGCACGGAGGCCGAGCTTTTCGCCGTGTGCGACCGGCACCTGCTCGACCGCGCCGGCGATGAATTTGTCCCCGAGCCCTACCCCGGCGTCGTCGCCCGGCCCAACTGCGAAGTTGGGCCCGGCTCCGACGGCTGTTCGCTCGAGACGATCACGGCCTGAACCGCGCTGGTTTGATTACTGATCCTTTGGCTCGCAGAGAGCGCAGGGACCGCAGAGACCGGGAGCCTAGGGTTAGGATATCTCCGCGATCCCTGCGGTCTCTGCGTGAACCAATCCGGATCGGGATCATCGCGGCGGTTTAAGCATAAATCACCCTGTCTGAGCCTACTCCAGTCCCAGCTTCCGGCGGCCGGCCTCGGAGATCATGTGCGGGGTCCAGATCGGGTCCCACACGATGTGCACCTTGGCGGCGGCCACACCCGGGAGGGCCGCGACCTTTTGCCGGGCATCCTCCGCGATCACCGGGCCCATGCCGCAGCCGGGGGCGGTCAGGGTCATCTTGATTTCCACCGCATTGCGGCCGGCCCCGTCGGACTCAATGGCCAGGTCGTACACGAGTCCAAGGTCGACGATGTTCACCGGGATCTCCGGATCGAACACCGCGCGCAGCGCCTCCCAAACATTCGCCTCGCTGAACTCCCCGGCCGGAGCCGCGGCCGTGGCGGCCGCGGCCACCGGGATATAACCCTCGATCGCCCCGGCATCCGATCCGGCGATGCGGTACAGGCCATCCGCGGCGCGTACCGTGACACTGCCGCCGAGGGCCTGCACGACCGTCACCTCCGAACCGGCGGGCAAATCCACCGTCGTTCCGGCGGGGATCATGGTGGCCGGGCAGGCCCGGGAAAGACGGTGGGTTTGATTCATAAAAGGTGGGAGCAGAGTGTCCTGGGGCGGCGGATCCGCAACCAAACACCGGAACTTTAACCGCGGATTACGCAGATGGCGCGGATGAAGACAGGCTAAGCCCGATCCAGGTAGGGCGAGTCACTCCGTGACCGCCGAGGTCGGATTCGGGAGACCGGCGCCAACGGAGTCGACGCCCCATCGGGACGGCCTTGTTGCATCTGCGTCATGTGCGACATCTGCGGTGAAGTTCCGGCCTCTGAATTCCTGCGACCCCCAGAGATCTGGCGGTACAGCGGCGGGACTCAGCGGAGGCGCAGGCCGAAGGGCAGCCGCGCGTAAACGCCCTGCGGGTCATTCAGCGTCTCCATTACCTTGAGTTCCTGCCCGATCCCCTGCAAGAGCCGCGCCTGGGGTGCCTTTGCGCTGCGGGTCCCGGAAGGCGCAAAATCATCGATCATCTGCTCCAGCAGCAGGGAAAATTCACTCTTCACCGGATACTCCTGGATCTCGTAGTTCGCCCCGAGCCCGGCCTTGTTCGCCGTGTACGCGAGGGCGGCGCCGAGGCCGCCAAGCTCGTCCACCAGCCCGAGCCGCTTGGCCTCGGTGCCCGACCAGACCCGGCCCTGCGCGATCTCCTCGACCGTCGCGGCGGGCAGCTTTCGGCCCTCGGCGACCTTGCGGATGAACTCGCCGTAAATCCAGTCGACCAGTTTCTGCACCACCTCAAGCTCGGCCGGGGTCTTGGGGCGCGAGATCGTGGTGGCGTCCGCAAACTGGCCCGTCTTCACCCGGTCAAAGGTGATGCCAAAGTCGCGCGCCAGCTTCTCGATGTCGAACTGCACGCCGAAGACCCCGATCGAGCCCGTAATCGTGGAGGGCTGCGCAAAGATCCGATCCCCGTAGGCCGCAATCCAGTAGCCGCCCGAGGCCGCATAGTCGCCCATGGAAACAATCACGGGCTTGGCCCCGCGGGCGAGGCGCAGTTCGCGCTGGATGGCCTCCGAGGCCGAGGCGCTGCCGCCCGGGCTGTTGATCCGGAGCACGATCCCCTTGACCGAGCTGTCCTGGCGCAATTGCCGGATCTCGCGGGCATAGCGGGCCCCGCCGATCTCGCCGGGGGCGCCATCGCCGTCGACGATTTCCCCTTCCGCGTAAATGAGGGCGATCTTGCCCCGGCTCGAGGCACTGCCGCCGTTGGCCGGCGGCGCCCCGCCCGGGCCGTCCGGCCCGGTGGCGATCTTGGCGTATTCCTCGAGGCCGATTTGCTTGAAAGTGCGGCGATTGCCCGCGGCCGGCCCGGTTTCCTTCACGAGATCAGCTATGACCTCGTCGATGTAGGCCGAGCGGTCGATCAGCTTCGCCTCGCGCGCCCTGGCCGGCTGCAGCAAGCCCTCGGCATCCACCACTGCCTGCAGCTGGACGACCGTGATCTTCCGGCTGTCGGCGATCTGTTCGATGACATCCGTCCAGACATCACCGAGCAGCTTTTGCAGCTGCTCCCGGCTTTCCACGCTCATGTCCGACCGGGTGAAAGGCTCGATCGCGGACTTGTATTTCCCGACGCGCGTCACCTGGACGCCCACGCCGTACTTCTCGAAGGCCTTCGCGAAGAACATCGGCTCGCTGGCGAGGCCCGGGAGCTCGAGGACGCCGAAGGGATCCATGATCACATCGCTGCCCGCCGAGGCCAGGTAGTAGTCAGCCGTGCCCGCATTGGACAGGAAGGCGCGGACGGGCTTACCTGCGGCCCGCACCGCCGCCAGCGCATTCCGCACCTCGCGCAGGGAGGCATATCCGGCGCCCGAACCCGCCGAGGCCAGGCTGCCCTTGACGAACACGCCGGCGATCCGGTTGTCGTTCGCCGCCAGCCGAAGCGCGCGGGTCACCGCGTGCAGCTGGACGGACTTCGGGATGCCGCCAAGAGGCAGCGAGCCCAGATCCAGACCGGCCGGGCCGTCGGTGATCGGGGTCGAGAGATCAAAGACCAGGTAGGAACCCCTCGCGAGGCTGGGCGTGCTCTCGCCCCCGCCCACGGCCACCGCAATGCCGATCAATCCGAGGACCACCACCAGCCCCCCGGCCGCAAAGATCAACAGGGCCGCCAGGCTGCCCAGCATCGAGGTCCAAAAGTTCTTCATGGCGCCGCAGGCTAGCCAGCCGAGGCCTTTCAGCCAGTGGAAAAGCGCCGAGAGGCCGGGAGGGCTATTGCCTCCGGCATGGAGGAGCCAGCTGGCAGGCGATGTTGGAGGTTGCTGACCCAGAATCGCCGGCCAGCAGTCTCCTGCCTTCAAATCCGACCTTCTGCCCCGCGAGGTGGATCGACAATGGTCTAAACTTTGCTTGGTTCCGGGTCGTAGAACCCTCCTGCCCATGAGCGATCAAAAAGAACTGCTCACCACCAACCGGAAAGCCCTGACCATCAACCTCGATGAGCCGCGCTACGGCACGTTCGCGGAAATCGGGGCCGGCCAGGAGGTGGCCCGGGTGTTTTTCCAGGTCGGCGGGGCCTCGGGCACGATCGCCAAGACGATCTCCGCCTACGACATGACTTTCAGCGACGCCATCTACGGGAAGGCGCCGCGTTATGTCTCGCACGAGCGGCTCTCCCTGATGCTCGACCACGAGTACGAGCTCCTGCTCGAGCGCCTGCAGGCCCAGCGCGGCGACCGGACCACGTTCTTTGTCTACGCCGACACGGTCTCCGCCCGGAACTTCAAGGGTACCAACGAAGCCCACGGCTGGATGGGCATCCGTTTCCAGACCGAGCCGAACGGCCCGCCGAGTGACATCGTGCTGCACGTCCGCATGTGGGACAAGGAGAACGTCCTCCAGCAGCAGGCCCTCGGCATCGTCGGCGTGAACCTGATCTACGGAGCGTTCTATTACCATCAGGACCCCCGCAAGCTCATCGAGTCGCTCCTCGACAACCTTTCCGCCGACCGGATCGAGGTCGACATGCTGAAGTTCAACGGCCCGGCCTTCGCCGACGTCGACAACCGGCTGATGTCGCTCCAGCTCGTGAACTGCGGCCTGACCAACGCGGTCATGTTCGGGCCGAAGGGTGATGTCCTGCAGCCGTCCGAGGTGCTCTATAAGAAGTCCATCCTCGTCGAGCGCGGCAGCTTCCGGCCCGTCACCCATGTCAACGTCGACATGCTCAACTGCGCTACCGCGCAATTCATTCAGGAGCCGGCGGTGAAGGGCAAGGACGTCGTCGTGCTGATGGAGATCACGATGAACAACCTGCTCGCCGCGGGTGAGCTGGATGCGCGCGATTTTCTGGCCCGGGTCGACATCCTCGGGGACATCGGCTTCACCGTGCTGATCTCGAACTACCCGGAGTACTACCGGCTCGGTTCCTATTTCCGCCGTTACACCAAGGAGATGATCGGCGTGGCGATGGGCATCAACAACCTCACCGAGATTTTCAACGAGAAGTACTACGAGAACCTGGAGGGCGGCATCCTCGAGTCCTTCGGACGGCTCTTCCGGCACAGCGTGAAGCTCTACATCTACCCGATGCGGAAGGATGCATTCGAGCGCTACCTCGCCACGGGCACCGGCGTGGTCCCCACCACCGTCGTCGGCGGCGGCCATGCCTTCTCCTCCAACGTGCTCATCAGCGCCCGCAACGTCCACGTGCCGGCCAATCTCCAGAACCTCTACATGCATCTGGTCGAGAACGACTACATCGACAGCATCGTCGGCTTTGACACCGAGATCCTCGGCATCAACTCCCGCGACGTGCTGCGCCGGATCAAGGACAACGACGTCACGTGGGAGAACATGGTGCCGACCCAGGTGGCCGACGCCATCAAGCACCGCGGCTTGTTCGGCTACCACAAGCCGGTCTCACCGGCCTGAGTTTGCCCTCGAAGCCGGGTGGATTGTCCTTCACCCGCCCGCCTCAGAGGCATGCTGGGGAACCGGTGGCATTCGTTTGTTTGCCATTCCCATGTCGGGAATTTTTTCTCGAGGACCTTATCCCACAACCGATGATCAAACCTTCGCTTGCCACCCGCCTGACCAAATTCCTCCTCGCGACCGCGATGCTCGCGGCCCTCGCCGGCACCGCCCGCGCCGCCGTCGAGACCTACGCGATCGACCCGACCCACTCCTCGGTCGGCTTCTCGATCCGGCACTTTGTCAGCAAGGTCCCGGGCAAGTTCACCAAGTTCTCCGGCACCATCACGGTCGACCGCGAGAATCTCGAAAAGAGCTCGGCCACCGCCCGGATCGAGATCGCGAGCGTCGACACGTCCGATGCCGATCGCGACAAGCACCTGCGCTCCGCGGACTTTTTCGACGCGGAAAAGCACCCGGCGATGACCTTTGCCAGCACCGGATGGAAGAAGACCGGCGCCGACACCTTCGACGTGACGGGCGACCTCACAATCAAGGGCATCAAGCAGCCCGTCGTCCTCAAGGTCTCGCTGCTCGGCTTCGCCCCGGGCATGGGCGGGGCCCAGCTTTCCGGCTGGGAGGCGACCACCACGATCAAAAAGGCGGAGTTCGACCTCAAGGGACCGGCCATGCTCAGCGCCGTCCTGGGTGACGAGGTGACGATCACCATCGCGGTCGAGTCCGTGCTGAAGAAGTAACAGGCAGGGCGGGCTTCCCTTCGGCCTCCGGGCCGACCAAGGTCGGGGTCGGACCATGGCCGACCCCGACATCCAGACCCTCATCGACGATGCCTCCTTCGATTTCGCCACGGGCGAAGCCGAGGGGGCACTCGCCAAGCTGGCGCAGGCCACGGCCGCCGCGCCCGATTCCTTCGAGGCCTGGCATGCCTGCGCCGAGATCAACTTCTCCCTCCGCCGCCTCCAGCCGGCCCTGACCGCGGCCGAGCAGGCGCACCGCCTGCGCCCCGGGGACCTGTTCATCAACACGACCCTCTCACGCATCTGGATGGAGCTGGGTGACAAACCCAAGGCCGAGCACTTCGGCGCCCAGGCCCGCATGGAAAGCTGGAAAGAGGAGTTGAAAACACCGCCCCCGGCCAAACCGGCCGCCAATTGACAGCGCCTTCGCGCCCCACCTAACCTCGCGCCATGGAAAAGACCACCTACGTCCTCGAGTTCGAGAAGCCGCTCCGCGAGCTGACCCGAAATCTCGACGAGCTGCGCCAGCAGTCGCTGGAGACCAACGTGAACCTTTCCGAGCAGATCTCAGCGATCGAGAAGAAGATCGAGGCGGCCAAGCGTGAGATCTATTCCAACCTGACTCCCTGGCAGCGCGTCCAGATCGCCCGCCACCCCCGCCGGCCGTACGCCTTGGACTACATCGGAATGATCTTCGAGGGCTTCCAGGAGCTCCATGGCGACCGCCAGTTCAACGATGACCGCGCCCTGATCGGCGGCACCGCCTTCTTCGGGGGCGAGGCAGTGATGATCATCGCCCAGCAGAAGGGCCGGGAAACCAAGGAAAAGATCTCCCGCAACTTCGGCATGCCCCAGCCCGAGGGCTACCGGAAGGCACTCCGCCTGGCCCGGATGGCTGAGAAGTTCCACCTGCCCCTCATCACCTTCATCGACACGCCGGGAGCCTACCCCGGCATCGGCTCCGAGGAGCGCCACGTTTCCGAGGCAATCGCGGTCAACCTCCGCGAATTCGCCATGCTCCGCGTGCCCTCCATCTCGGTGGTCATCGGCGAGGGCGGCTCCGGCGGCGCCCTGGGCATCGGCGTCACCAACCGGGTGCTCATCTTTGAGAACAGCTACTACTCCGTGATCTCGCCCGAAGGCTGTGCGGCCATCCTGTGGAAGGACGCTGCGGCCGCTTCCAAGGCCGCCTCAGCTCTCAAGCTGAATGCCGAGACGCTCGAATCCCTGGGAGTCGTGGACGAGGTGATCGCCGAACCCTTCGGCGGGGCGCACCACAATCCGAGCCAGGCCGCCGAGGCACTGCGTTATTCGCTGCAGAAGCACCTCAATGACCTGCGCGGCCTCGACGACGAGAGCCTGCTCTCCGCGCGCTACGACCGCTTCCGCAAGCTGGGCGTCTACGACGAGCCGGTGGCCGCGCGCTGAGGGCGACAGGCGGCAGGGCTGGTCGACGACCCGGCCATGATAGATTCGATCATCGCGGTCGCCTCGTCGAGGCAACCCTACCTCAGTCTTTCAACCCTTCCGCACCGTCACCAGCTCGACCTTCGTCGCCCGGGCCATCGCGGGCTCGATCTCGACCAAGGCGGCGGAGATCCGGACATCCCCCTCGGCCACCTCGAAGCGCCGCGGCATGCCATCGAGAAATCGCTCGATCACCGGTTTGACCTCTCGCCCCAGCACGCTCGCATACGGGCCGGTCATGCCCACGTCGCACATGAACGCCGTGCCCTTCGGCAGCACGGTCGCATCGGCGGTCGGCACATGGGTGTGCGTGCCCAGCACCGCGGTCACGCGACCATCGAGATACCAGCCCAACGCGATCTTCTCCGAGGTCGCCTCGGCGTGGACCTCGACGAGGATCGCGTCGGCCTGGCCCTTGAGTTTCTCGACCATCCGGTCGGCACAGAGAAACGGGCACTCCGCCTTCAGGTTCAGATACTGGCGTCCGAGGACCGTGAAAACCGCCACCCGGAAGCCGCGGTTGGTGATCACCACATGATCCAGCCCGGGACAAGATGCCGGCAGGTTCGCCGGCCGGCAGACGCGGTCCATCTGGGTGATCTCCGTTTCCCAGCCGCGCTGGTCCCAGACATGGTCCCCCAGGGTGATCGCATCGACCCCATTGCCGAGAATCGAGGTCGCCAGCGACCCGGTGATGCCGGCCCCAGAGGCACAGTTCTCGGCGTTGGCGATGACAAAATCCAGGCCCAGCTCCGTCCGCAATCGCGGCAGGCGCTCCGCCAGGATGTCGCGCCCGGGGCGCCCCACGATGTCCCCAATGAACAGCAGCTTCAGCATGGCCCCACCCTGCGGGCAGGACGGCTCCCCCGCCAACCCGAAAATCCCGGTGCCCCACCTGAAGGGTCCCGCGCCCTTCCGCAGGCTTGCCACCCGGCACCCCGGGCGCTTTTCATACCCGGCTCCGCAAGGATCTATCGCCATGAAAAAAGCCCGCACCTCTCCCGCTGCGTTTCCCAAACCCGAAATCGGCCGTGAAATGAAGGGCGCCGACTGCGTCGTCGAGTGCCTGATCCGCGAGGGCGTGGACGTCATTTTTGCCTATCCGGGCGGCGCCTCCCAGGAGCTGCACCAAGCCCTGGCCCGCACCGACAAGATCCGCGTGATTCTGCCCCGCCACGAACAGGGCGGTTCCTTCGCCGCGGAGGCCTACTCCCGGGCCTCCGGCCAGGTGGGCGTCTGCATGGCCACCAGCGGCCCCGGCGCGACCAATCTCGTGTCGGCGATCGCCGATGCCTACATGGATTCCATCCCCATGGTGGCGATCACCGGCCAGGTGTACTCGAAGTACATCGGCAAGATGGCGTTCCAGGAGACCGATTTTTACGGCATGACCCTCCCGGTCGTGAAGCACTCCTACCTCGTGCTCGACGCCAACGAGCTGCCCCGGGTGTTCAAGGAGGCATTCCATCTCGCCAAGTCCGGCCGCCCCGGTCCCGTGGTGATCGACATCCCGAAGGACGTGCAGCAGGCCAAGATCCAGCCGGTGTTCCCGACCACAGTCGAGTTCCGCAATCCCACGATCACGGCCGAGTGCCACGCCACTGACGAGCAGCTCAAGCAGTTGATCCCCCTCCTCGCCGAGGCCAAGCGACCGGTGATCTACGCGGGCGGCGGCATCATCTCCGCCGAGGCCCACCGCGAGCTGAAGGCCTTCGCCGAGAAGACCAACATCCAGGTCGCCACCACCCTGATGGGGCTCGGCGGCTTCCCGGAAAGCCATGAGCTCTCGCTCCGCTGGTTCGGCATGCACGGCTCCGCCTACGGCAACTGGGCGGTCGACCAGTGCGACCTGCTCATCGGCGTCGGCGTGCGCTTCGACGACCGCATCACGGGCGACACGAGCAAGTTCGCGACCCAGGCCAAGATCGTCCACATCGACGTCGACGCCTCCGAGCACAACAAGAACAAGCGCGTGCTCCTGCCGATCACGGGCGACGTGCGCCATGCGCTCGGCCGCCTCAACGAACTGCTCGCCGTCCACAAGTTCACCGCACCCGACACCAAGGCGTGGCACCAGCAGCTCGGGAAGTGGAAGAAGGACCACCCCTTCTCCTTCGAGAAGAGCAAGCACATCGTGCCGCAGGAGGCCGTGCAGACCCTCTACGAGCTGACCAAGGGCAACGCCATCATCACGACTGGCGTGGGCCAGCACCAGATGTGGGCCGCGCAGTTCTACCAGTTCCAGGAGCCGCGCCGCTACCTCAGCTCGCTCGGTCTCGGCGCCATGGGTTTCGGTTATCCTGCAGCGCTCGGCGCCAAGGTGGCCCGACCCGACCTCGAGGTCATCGACATCGACGGCGACGGCTCCTTCGCGATGAACATCCAGGAGCTCGCCACCGCGCACATCGAGAAGATCGCGGCCAAGGCGATGATCCTGAACAACCAGCATCTCGGCATGGTCGTGCAGTGGGAGGACCGCTTCTACGGCAGCGTCCGCGGCAACACCATTCTCGGCGATGAGAGCAACGTGGGCAGCCCCGACAACCCCAGCGCCCTCTACCCGGACTTCGTGAAGATCGCCGAGGGCTACGGCGTCAAGGGCCGCCGCGTGATCAAGAAAAGCGAGCTCCGCGAAGCCATCTCGGAGATGCTCGCGCACGATGGCCCGTACGTCCTCGATGTCATCGTGCCCTACACCGAGCACGTGCTGCCGATGATCCCGGCCGGCCGCTCGGTGAAGGAAATGCTGCTCAAGTAAACCGCTGCAGCGGAAACTCTCAGGCCCGGCGCACACGCCGGGCCTTTTTGTTGTCCCGCGGCCGGAAAGGTGGGGCGCGTTATCACTTTTTGCGCCGGTTTCGACGCAGTCAGGGCCAAAATCCGGCCACCCGCCCTACCCTCGAATCACGGGATTCTCAGCTTCTGCCCGGGCTTCAGCGAGGAAGCACCCTTCAGCGTGTCGCCGTTGGCATCGTAAATATCCTGCCAGCGATTGGGTGTGCCGTAGTAGCGGGTGCTAATCCGGGTCAGCGAATCCCCCTCGGCCACTGTGTGGATTCGCGTCGCGACGCCACCGACGGGGACGTTGGAGTTCGGGGCCTGGGCCGTAAGGGTGATCGGGCTCGAACCGCCAGTGGCGCCGCTGATGACGCGGGCAGCGGAGGCGATCTGGTCCAAGGTGCCCTGGGCTTGGCGCAAGCGGGCGGCGACCGCCGCATTTTCCTGCTCCAGGCGCTGGGTACGCTGGTCGGAGTCCAGCCGCGCCTGCTCCAACTGGGCCAGGCGCGAGGTATCGGCCCGGACGGAGGAAAGCTGGGTGGCAAGCGTGCTGACCTGCGCCTGCAGATTCTTGTTCTCGGTCGCGAGTTTCTCGTTGGTGCCGGTGAGATCCGCCACGCTGCTGCCGTGCTGATCCGTGGCCTTCTCCGCCTCGGCCAGCTTCGTCTGGAGAGTCGCCAGCTGGTCCTGCAGGCGGTCGTTGGCCGTCCCGAGCTCGGCCACTTGCGCGGACTGCTGGGAGGAAACCCGGTCGTTCGCCGTCTGGCGCTGGCGCAAATCCGCGAGATCCGCCGCCGTCTTGTCCGCGGCGGCCTGCATCTGCCGCAACTGCGTCTGCAGGGTCGCCCGCTCAGAGGTGAGTTTTTCGTTCAGGCCGGTCAGCTCGGCTACGGTGGCGTTGTGCGTCGCCGCGACTTTCTCCGAGGCGGCGAGACGCGTGCTCAGGTTGGCAATCTCGGTGCGCGCCTGAACGACGTCCGCCTGGGCCGTCTGGCCCTGCCGGCTGGCCGCCTCACCGGCCGTGCGCAATTGGACGAGTGAGCGCTCGGCCGCCGTCAGCTTGGTGAACATGTCATCCAGCTGCGCCCGGAGGTTGTCGCGCTCCTTGGTCCATTCGGTGGAATTCTGCTGGTCCTGCCTCAGCTTTTCGTTGGCCGCCGACATTTCCTTCACCTTCTGGGTCAGGGCCGCGAGTTCCGCCTTGGTCGTGGAATCGTCGGAGCCCTTGGCCTCCATGAGAGCCCGGTTGGCTTCGGCCAGGGAACGACTGGAATCGCGCGCCGCCCTGAGTTGGGTCGCCAGCACCGTGACCTGGTCCGCCGAATTCTTGCGATCCTCCTCGATCCGGGCCTCGAGGGCCGTCACCTGGTCCTGCAGCGTCCGCATCTCGAGCCGCATGGCATCGCCCGGGCTGTTGCGGACCGCGCTCGCCTGGGCCGCCAGCGCGGCGGCGGTGCTCTGCTTGGCCACCTCCAGGTCCTTTTGGAGTTCGCTGTTCCGATTCGTGAGGTCGGCGATCGACCGGGTCGCG
Source organism: Opitutus sp. GAS368 (assembly GCA_945903545.1). GTDB lineage: Bacteria > Verrucomicrobiota > Verrucomicrobiia > Opitutales > Opitutaceae > CAIYFD01. The sequence goes on from CAMDOO010000024.1 coordinate 27,841, forward strand.
GCCTCGAGCTGCACGGTGGCGCGATCCAGCGAGGTCCGGTCCGCGGCGCGGGCCTGCTGGAGGCCGGTCAGTTCCGTCTGCAGCTGGGCCAGCTGCGGGCCGGCGGTTGGCGCCGGGGCCGGGGCGGCCGGGGTGCGTGCCACGGCCGTGGCCAGCCGCTGGTTTTCCATCGTGAGCTGGGCCACGGTCTGCTGGAGCCGTTCCGCGGCTGTCTTCGACTCGTTCAACTGGTTGGAGACGGTGGTTTGGTTCTGCGCGGAGGCGGATTGGGCCTGGGTTGCCGCAGCTTGGGCCGCCGCCAGTTCCCGGCGGGTGGTTTCGAGGGAAGTCCTGAGCTCGGCCACTTGCGCGGCGCCGGCCCCCTGGGCCTGCCCGCCGGCGGCGCTCGCGGCCTGGAGCTGCCTCAGCTGCGCGGTCGCGTCGTCGAGCTGGCGCTTCACCTGGATGGCCTGGGCGGCGATTTCCTCACTGCCGGAAACCTGCGCCCGGAGCGTCTCGGTCTCGCGCCGGGAGGTCACGAGATTTGTTCGGGCGGCAGTGAGGTCGTCCTCCAGCTGCTTGACCCGGGAATTGTCCGCCGCAGGAGCCGCCGCTGCCGGTCGCTGTTGCGCCGCGGTGAGGTCGGCCTGGGCCTTCTGCAAGGCGGTCGTGCGGGCGGTCAGCTCGGCCTCGGCGGTCTGCAAGCGGCGCTGCAGGGCCGCCGCGTCGCCCGAGGCGGCCAGACGGCGGTTTTCTTCGGTCAGCTTCTGATTGGCGCCCTTCAGGTCCTCGAGATTCCTGGCCAGTTCGGCCAACTGCTGGCTCGAGGCGGCATCTCCCTGCCCCCCTCCCGTCGGCGTCCCGCCGGCCTGGGCTTGGCGCAGCTCGCGATCCACGCGGGCCAGCTGGAGCATGGACCGCTTCACCTCCTCGTTGAGCCGGGCGTTGTCCTCGATCACCGCTTTCAGGCGGGCCTGGAGCTCAGAGTCCGAGCCGGAGGTGGCGGCCGTGGTGGTCCTGAGGGTCTCGACCTGGGCGGCCAGGGCCGCGGCTTGCTGGACGTTGGCATCGCGGTCGGCGGTGAGCCCTGGCCGTTAGCATAGGCATTGCCCATCGCAGTCAGCGCCTCCGGATCGCCGAGATCTGCGCGCATGCTAAGGGCGCTCAGGTCGACCGGGATCGGGTTTTGCGCGCGCAGGACCAAGGCCGCGGGACCGAGGGCCACCAGCGCTGCCAGCAGCATCGCGCGTCGCTTGGGACTCAGGTAAAACTCACCAGGGTTTTTGCGGGCGCTCTTCAATTTTCGGGATTTTGGCTACCTGCCATTGCAGTGCATTTACGAATAGGTCGAACCCGCCCTCCAATGCTAGAAAATATGCGGGCGCAAAATTACTCATACACCTCTAGGGGAACTCACCCCTCGGGTTCTGTTTGGTCCCGCCAGAGCCGGCCTGGTTCGCCGATCCGTTATCCGTCGGGGCTCGCCCCAGACTTGGGAATGAATTTTGCCAGCGACCCAAAACCTTAACCCCAAAACACCAATGTATCTCAATTATGCGATCCCGCAGGGCAGCAGCGCGGCGTCCTGCATCCCGTGGATGATCTTCTTATCGGGGGGGCAGAAGGTGGCCAAGGCCCCGGAAAGGCGGGCCTCGCCCTGCACGATGGCATAGTATGGGCAAAGCCGGAGCCGGCCCGCCCGCACTGCCACGGTGGCCGCCTCCCCAGCGTGAGCCGGCGGCTGGTAAAGGGGATGTTCCAGCCGGCGCGGCTTCCGGTAGCTCTGCAGGATATGCAGGTTGGCCGGCGCCAGTTCCACCGCCCGGTTGATCCCGACCTGCCATTCCTCGCGGGAGCAGTCGCTACCCAGTACAACGCTGCGCGCGCCCCAGGCGGTCTCATGGAAACCGCTGATCTTGATGATCAAGTCTCGTTCCTTCTGGGACGCGACGGCCAGGTCCCGCCAGTCCGAGAGCGCCCGGCCGCCCGCCCGCGGGCCGTCGAGGACGGCCCCCGGCGGCAGCGGCGCGCTGTCCATGATCCAGGTCGCCGGGATGATCCGGCGCAGGCGGGCGAGGGTCGCGCCCGACAGCGTTTCCGCCCAATAGTCCTGCAGCAGATGATGGTGAAAAAGGGCGAAGCCCAGCTTCTCCTCTTGAAATGGCCGCATGGGCGGGGTCACCGCGAGTTCTCCGGCGGCCCAAGCCTCCAGGATATAGGGCGCGGAGCGGATATTGGGCAGGTCGAACAGCTCGAAAAACCGGTAGAGGATGTCGATTTTCTCCGGGTTGCCCTCGATGTCGAAGCAGAGGCCGCTGCCGAGGGGAAAAAGGTCGTCCGGATGCAGGCAATGCACGCGCTTGCCCGCGAGCTGCAGCTGCTGGGCCAGCCACTCCATCTCCGGCCGGTAGGTCGCGGCCTCGTCGCTGACCACCAGCGCGATGAGAGGGTTGCGCAGGTCCTTCCGGGCGGCGCTGACGGCCGCATGGAAATTCAAGATCATGGCGTCCCCGGCCCCGAGGACCCCGTCAGCCGCATAGAGCCGGTTGAGATAGGCAGTCAGGCCGATGCCGCCGGGAACGGAGTCCAGCTCGGTCATCACGAAACCCTCGTCCGTGAGCAGCAGGTCGGGCCGGAGCACAGCGGGAATCGCGCCCCGGTTGCGGGCATCGCGGGCATGGGCGATGAGCGCGGCGGGTTTGCCACGGTCGAGGTACTCGGCCACCCACGGCGCCAGCAGGGGTTTGTTGCGCAGGAGGTTTTTCCCGGCCACGGAACGCGAATAGAGCGTCTCCAGCGCGGCATGGAACTCGAGGCAGGCGGTGCCGATCTCGTTCAGCTCGACCGCCTGCTCGCGCGTGAGGGGCCACGCCTCGGGCGAGAGCTGCCAAGTCTTGTCCTCGAACAACGGCTGTCCCGCCAGCGCGGCGCGGATATTTTCGTAGGACAACGACATGGCGGAAACGGGAACAGTGAAAGCAGGTACCGCCGACGCAAGCCGCCGGAGTGAAAGACCGTTGGGCTGTAGCCGGCCTCGCGACGGCCGGCGGATCGGACCGCCCGGCGACAGACCACAGGCATCATCGCGGCCGCCTCGTCGAGGCAGCCCTACCCTCGATCCGTCAATCAGTCCTCCGACCACCGCGGTCGCCGCACTACGTGCGCCGCTCGGAAGAACAGCCCGCGATTGCGAGCTATTCTTCCATCTGGATGTCCTTGTTCCGATGCCGCGGGGAACCAGCGCGCAGCCAAGCATAAATGAAGCGGTCGAGGTCGCCGTCGAGCACGTCCTGGGTGTCGCTGGTGCTAATGCCGGTACGCAGGTCCTTCACCATTTGGTAGGGTTGGAGCACGTAGCTGCGGATCTGGCTGCCAAAGCCGATTTCGCCCTTTTCACCGTAGAACCGCTCCATCTCACTGCGCTGCTCGTCGAGGCGCCGCTCGTAGATGCGGGCCTTGAGCACCTGCATGGCGGCGGCCTTGTTCTTGATCTGGGAGCGTTCGTTTTGGCAGACGACGACAATGCCGGTGGGCGCGTGCGTGAGTCGGACCGCGGAGTCGGTAGTGTTGACACCTTGGCCGCCCTTGCCGGAGGAGCGGTAGACGTCGACGCGGATATCGGAGTCGACGAGGTCGACATCGATGTCCTCGGTGATCTCGGCGATCACATCCACGGCGCAGAACGAGGTGTGGCGGCGCTTGTTGGCGTCGAAGGGGCTGATGCGCACGAGGCGGTGCACACCGCGCTCGGCCTTGACGTAGCCGTAGGCGTTCTCGCCCTTGATCAGGATGGTGGCCTTGCTGATGCCGGCCTGGTCGCCTGGCTGCACGTCCTGCACCTCAAGGGAAAAACCGCGCCGCTCGGCCCAGCGGGTGTACATGCGGAACATGAGGTCCGCCCAGTCGTTCGCCTCGGTGCCGCCGGCGCCGGACTGGATGGAGAGGATGGCGTTATTCTTGTCGAACTGCCCGGTGAGGAACGAGGAGATCTCGAGCTGGTCGAGCTCCGCCACGAGGGCATCCACGGTGGACAGGAGTTCCTGCTCGTACATCTCGCGCTCGCCGGCGTCCGCGGACTCGACGAGCTCGAGCATCACCCCGACGTCGTCGGCCTTTTTGTGGTAGGCGACGACGGGCAGGATGGTCCGCTTCAGCGTGTTGAGCTTGGTGATGTGCTTCTGGGCACGGTCATTGTTGTCCCAGAACGCCGGTGCGCCCATCTCGGCCTCCATGGCCTCGATCTCGCGCTGCTTTTGATCGCAGTCAAAGAAACCTCCATAGATGCCCGGCGCGCTTCTTGATGTTCTCGATCTGGTTGAGGGTCTCGGGCGAAATCATGATGAAGGGGTGTTGAAAGCCCCGCCGGGCCGCGGTTGCGAGCAGAATTCACCGGGGCTGAGTAGTTGGGAATTGGTAGTTGGTATTGGGTAATTCGGATTACGACCCTTTTGGGACGGATCTCACCCACTACCAAAGCCCAACTACCAACTAGTCCGGCGCTTTACGCGCTTGTCAGCTGCAGCGCCCGGACCGCCTTGGCGTGAGCCTCCTCGAAGTAGGCGGCGTGCTCGGGCTGCTTGATGTCCACGTCATAGGTCGGGATCATCACCTTCATCCGCGCCTTGCCCTCGGGGGACTGGAGCAGGTGCGGGAAGCAGTTCTTCACGACCTCGAGCACGATGTTCACCGAGACGGAGGCGCCCGGCGAGGCACCAAGCAGGGCGGAGATGGTCTTCTCGGGGTTGGTGATGACCTCCGTGCCGTAGTGCACAATGCCAGCCTCGCCGTCGGTTTTCTTGATCGCCTGCACGCGGATGCCGGCGTCGATCAGCTTCCAGTCCTCGGCCTTCGCGCCCGGGTAGAAGATGTGCATGACCTCCATGCGGTCCTTCATGCTCTGCGTGCCCTGCTGGACGAGATAGCGGACCAGCGGGATGTTGCTGGCGCCAATCTTGAGCAGGGTCGCAAGATTGTGCGGCTTCACCGAGCCGGGCAGGTCCGTCCAGCTGCCGTGGCGATGGAGGAACTTCGTCGTCCAGGCGGCAAAGGGGCCGAACAACAGCGCCTTCTTGCCGTCGAGGGTGCGGGTGTCCAGGTGCGGCACGGCCATGGTCGGCGCAGCGTCCAGCGCCTGGCCGTAGACCTTGGCGTTGTGCCGCTTGATGACTTCCTCGTTGGTGCAGATCAGCCACTGGCCGCCGATGGGGAAACCACCGAGCCCCTTGGCTTCGGCAATACCCGATTTCTGGAGGAGATGCAGGCTGCCGCCGCCCGCACCGACGAAGACGAACTTCGCCCGGTTTTTCAGGGTCTGCCCAGTCTTGAGGTTCTTGACGATGACATCCCAGCCGTCCGGCCGCTTCGCGAGGTCCACGACGCGATGGCCGGACGCGACCGCGCAGCCCTCCTGCTGATGCAGCCAATTGAGCAGCTTGCGGGCGATGTTGCCGAAATTCACATCTGTGCCGCCGTCCATCTTCGTCGCGGCCACGGGCATCTCCGCGCGCTCTTCGGTAAGCAGCGGTGCCCAGCTGCCGATGGTCTTGCGATCGGTGCTGTAGACCATGGACCGGAAGAAGTGGTGGGCCGCCATGCCGGCGTGCCGCGCCTTCAGGAAATCCACCTGCGCCTGGCCGTGCACGAAGCTGAGGTGCGGGATCGGATTGATGAACTCCCGGGGCTGATCGATCATCCCGTCCGCGACCGCGTAGGCCCAGAACTGCAGCGACTGCTCGAACTGCTCGAAGATCTCGATGACCTTCCTCACGTTGACGGTGCCGTCGTCCTCGCGCTTGGGCGTATAGCTCAGCTCGCAGATGCCGGCGTGGCCGGTGCCGGCGTTGTTCCAGCCATTGGAGGCCTCCTGGGCGAGGGCGGCGGTCGCCTCGTAGACCTGGATCTGCAGGCGCGGGTCGAGCCGCTTGAGCAGGACGGCCAGGTTGGCCGACATGATGCCACTCCCGACGATGACGACTTCGGGATTTTCTATGTGTTTGGAGGAGGAGTCACTCATGGTCAGGAACGGGGATTATAAACAACGCTCTGCAGGTGAACGGCGAGCAAAGCACGGAACGCGGCCAAACTGGGCACGACACGCAGCGCGGTCAACTGGCTGGCGAGGTTGCCCACCGCGGTGCCCTCGAGGGCAAAGGCATGAACCGGCAGCCCCGCCGCGTCGGCGGTCGCCTGGCAGAGCACGCGGTTGCGGGCACCGCCGCCGACCAGCAGGATCCGGCGGAAGGTGCGCCCGGAGAGTTCCTGAAAGGTGCGCAGCGCCGCCGCGTGCCCGACGCCAAGGGAGTCGGAAATCAGGCGCACATAACCTGCCGCCGTGCGGGGCGGCTGCGCCCGATGTCGGCGGAGCTGGGCGTCAATCGCGGCCCGCATCGAGGCCGGCTTCACAAACGCCGGATCGGTCACATCCAGCAGGCGCGCCGGCCGCGGCCGCGCCGCCGCGGCCTGGAGCAGGGCCGACCACTCCCGGTCGCTGCGCGGCCGGGCCGCGAAATCCTGCAGGGTCTGTTCCAGGAGCCAGAGCCCGATGACATTCCGCAGCGGGCGGAAACTGCCGTCGCCCATCCGCTCATTGGCCACATTGGCGGCCAGCGCCCGGGGGCCGAGCAGCGGCCGATCGTGTTCAAAACCGACCAGCGACCACGTGCCGGCACTGATGTAGAGGTCCCCGCCCCCGGGAGCCGCCGGCATCGCCGCGAAAGCCGAGGCGGTATCATGGCCGGCGACGGCGATCACCTTCACGCCCGCCAGCTCGGGAAAATCGCGGACCGGCCCCAGGGCCGTGCCGGCCCTGATGGGGGTCGTGAACCAGCCCGCCGGGATGCGGAAATGATCGAGGGCGGCGCGCGACCAGTCACCCGTGCGCACGTCGAGCAATTGGGTGGTGCTGGCACTGGAGATTTCGTTTTCCATGCGACCTGAGAGCAGGAAGTTGAAATAATCGGGCAGCAGCAGGCAGCGCGCGGCGAGGTCCTCGATCGCCGGGCAGGCGGCGATCGTCTCGCCGAGCTGCAGGCTGGTGTTGAAGAAGATATTCGGGATGCCCGTGGCCGCGTAGATGCGCTCAAGGGCGGCGCGGGTCCGGCCGAGGCGCTTCAGCCCGGGCTGAGTCCGGGCGTCGCGGTAGGCATGGACCGGGAAGACCACCCTGCCCTGCTCGTTGGTCAGGACATGGTCCACACCCCACGTGTCGATGCCGATAGAAGCCAACTTGGGGAAACGCCGTTTCGCCGCGATCAGGCCGGTGCAGATTTCCTGCCAGAGTCCCGGCAGGTTCCAGAAGTCGTGCCCGCCGAGCGACTGGAAGCCATTGGGGAAGCGGTGCACCTCCGTCAGGACCAGGCGGCGGCCGTTCCACGCCCCCACGATCACCCGGCCGCTGGTGGCTCCGAGATCGATGGCGGCGCAATGGACGGTTTTCATCCGGAGCGGAGACGGATGCACGAACAGCGGCGCGAGGACCTTCGTCCTCGCGCCGTTCTGCGGCGCCTTATTTTTTTGCGAGCCGCGGTTTCACCACCAGCTGGCTGCGATCCTGCCAAGACAACACCGGCATGGTCGGATGGTCCGGACCAAACGTCCGGAGAAGCACCATTTCGGAGTCACCGGTGTTCTTGATGACGACGTCCTTGGCGGTTTGGGCGGGAATGACGAAGCACCAATTGCCCAGATCGCCCGGCTTGAGGGCGCGCGGCGCCGCCGCCACATGCGTTCCCACGGTTCCAACACCGGCGGTGCAGATCATGTCGCTGCCGACCGGGTCCTTCATGCAATACTCCACGCCGGGCTGAAGCACGAGGCGCTTCGAGGCCAGGACCTGGTGATTGTTGTTCCGGCCGAAGGCGCCGTAAATCACCCAGTGGTCGGTGGCATCCTTGCCGTCCGAGGTCTCTGGATCGAGGATCGGCGTGCACGAGTGCTTCTCGCCATACAGGGGATCGTGCATGTTCTTCCAGTCGAGCGCCTCGTCCGACACCAGATAGTCGAGCACCTCGTCCCGGTCGATCTTCGCCTCGGCCTCGCCATCGGTCACGCGCAGACGCGCGGGGATCTCGCGGCCGACCAGAAGGCTGCGCGGAATCTTCGGCATCGGCTCGTACATGCGATAACCGTCGTCGAGATACTGCGGTTCGTAGTGCGGGAGAAACGCGGCCGGTCCGTGAAGGTTCTGCGTCTTCATGATCATGGCGTTGCCGGGACGCATGTAGAACCAGCGCGCGTGCTGTTTGATCTTCTGCATCGGATTGTTCCAGCCCCCGAGGGTCAGATACTTGCGCAGCTCCGCCGGACCGAAATTCTCGTGCAGACCGATCGACATGAAACACTGCTCGTCGAACAGATCGTAATCCGGAATCATGGTCGGCTCGATCCAGTAGGCCTCCTCCTTCACGTCGTGTGTGTGGTGCGGCAGTCGGTTCTTGTTGATGAAGAACTTGGAGTACCGAAACATGCCGTGACCCAGCGATTTCAACTTCGGTCCGAGGATGGCGTCGGGCACGTGGCGGATGAAGTCCTTCAGCGCGACGAGCTGCTTGCGCCCGTCGACCTGGACGACGATGTAGCAGCGGCCGGAACCGTAGTAGCCATGCTGGCGGAGGAAATCCTCCTCCGAAGTGAAGTCCTCGAAGCCGAACCAGACCTCGTCCCACTCGAACCCGGCAATGGGGGAACGGTGGGCCGAAATAATCGGGTTGCCGGCGCCCGAGGCGCAGAATGGGCGGCACATCATGGCGGTGTTGGTCGCCAAGGCGCCTCCACCCTTCTTGATGGTCGCTTCACACAGGGACTGGAGGTCGTCGCCTTCGAGAATCTCGAAGGGACGTCCGTACATGTTTTGAACTGTAGTCGTGGGCATCGCAGATTAGCTTGGAATACTTGGGGCCATGAATTTCGCCGGGGAAGGCTTCACTGGCAGCTTTCCCACTGGCCGGTCCGGGCCGACTTGAGCACGGCGTCAGTGACTTTGTCGGTTTCGAGACCGTCGCGGAACGTCGGGTTGGCCGGCTTGCCGCTGGAGAGGCCCTGAATGAAGTCTGCCACTTGGTGGACGAAGGACTCCTCGTAGCCGATCTGCAGGCCCGGCACCCACCAGTGCTTCATGTACGGCTGGTCGCCGTCGGTGACGTGGATCGAGCGCCAGCCGCGGACGTAGCCCTTGTCGGCGTGATCGAACATCTGGAGGCGGTGCAGATCGTGCAGATCCCATGCGAGGGAGGCGTTCTCGCCGTTGATCTCGAGCGTGTAGAGGGCCTTGTGGCCGCGGGCGTAGCGGGTGGACTCGAAGGTCGCCAGCGAGCCGTTCTTGAAGCGCGCGAGGAAAGCGGAAGCGTCGTCGATACCGACCTTCTCCATCTTGCCGGTCTCGGAGTGCTTGCGCTCCTTGACGAAGGTCTCGGTCATGGCGGTGACCTTGTCGATGCCGCCGTTGAGCCAGAGGGCGGTGTCGATGCAGTGCGCAAGCAGGTCGCCCGTCACGCCGGAGCCGGCGACATTGACGTCGAGGCGCCACGTCCCGGCGCCGCCCTGCGGCACGTCGGCATTGATCGTCCAGTCCTGGAGGAATTTCGCCCGATAGTGGAAGATCTTGCCGAGCTTACCCTCGTCGATCAGTTGCTTGGCGAGCGCGACGGCGGGAACGCGGCGGTAGTTGTACCAGACCATGTTCGGCACCTTGGCCTTCTCGACCGCCTCGACCATCTTGAGCGCCTCGGGCGTGTTCATCGCGAGGGGCTTCTCGCAGAGCACCATCTTGCCGGCTTGGGCGGCAGCGATGGCGATCTCGGCGTGGAGGTTGTTGGGGGTGGCGATGTCGATGACATCGATATCCTTTCGGGCGATCAGCTTTCGCCAGTCGGTTTCGATCGACTCATAGCCCCAGTTGTCGGCGAAGGCCTTGACCTTCGCGGCGTCGCGACCGGAGACGGCCTTGAGGACCGGGCGGTACTCGAGCGGGAAGAAATTGCTGACCTGGCGGTAAGCATTGGAGTGGGTCCGGCCCATGAAGCCATAGCCCACGAGACCGATATTGAGGGGTTTCATAGTAATTGAACGGTGATTACTGTTATTTAGGCGGACCAGCCGTGGTTTTCGCGCACGGAAATCATGCCGCTGAGGATATCATTCCAAGTCTGCTGATTGAGCATGACCTCGTTGGAGAACATGCAGCCATCCCAGCAGATGTGCTTCATCTTCTTGGTGACGGCGCCCTTCTCGTCGCGCAGCCAGTAGCCGGCGTCGCGGGTGACATTGAGTTTGCCCTTGGGATCACCGATCCGGCAGTGCTTGCCGGTTTTCTCGTGGCTGCCGGTACCGTAGGCGGTGCCGTCGTTTTGGGCGACGTGGAAGTCGATCGTCCAGGGACGGAGCGCGTTGGTCATCTCGGTCATCGCGTCGTGAAACGCACCCGGCTCCCAGTGGAACTCGGCCGGCACGATCCGGTGCTGCTCGGCGTTCGCGCCCAGGATGTAGAGGTGGGTGTGCGACATGTCGGCCTGGAAACCGACGGTGCCGGGCATCCCGACCGCCTCGAGCGTCTCGATCATGTACCTCCAGCTGTGCATGCCGCCCCAGCAGATCTCACCCTCGGCGGCGAGGGTCTCGCCGTTGTCCTTCGCGATCTTGCCGGCCTCGCGGAAGGTCTGAGCGATCAGGGCGGTGTTGCCCTTCGGGTCCTTGTCCCAGTCGGTGACGCCGGAGGCGCTGTCGATGCGGACCGCGCCGTAGGGGCGCACGCCGAGCTCGCGGAGCTTCTTGGCCACGCGGATGGTCTTGCGCACGCAATCGACCCAGCCGGCGCGCTTGGCGGCATCGCCCATGGCGGTGCCGAAGAACCAGACGGGGGCAACGATCGAGCCGACCACCAATCCCTTGGCCTGGATCTTGGAGGCAAGGGCCTTGATGGCGTCGTCCGAGAGGTCGATGTTGATGTGCGGATCGTTCAGAAAGAGGTCGACGCCGTCGAACTTGACGCCGTCGACTTCCGCCTTCGCGGTGAGGTCGAGCATCGTATCGAGGGCAATATCGGACTCGGTGCCACCCATGCACTTCTTGCCGACGAGGCCGGGCCACATCGCATTGTGCAGTTTGGGAAAATTATTAGCGGGCATGTTTGGATGTTTTGGGAGTTAGGAGTTGGGACGATCAGAACCTGTTGTCCTCGAGGGCGAGAGACGCAGAAGACCACCGGTTTCCCGGAGGGTGTCTTCAACGAAGCTCTTGCCGTTGGATTTGAGCGTTTTGAGGTCGAGTACGGAGGAAGGCATAGGGGTTAGCTATCTCGCGGGAACGAACGCGACCCGCGGCGAAATGCAACGGGCGAACGGACGAACACAGAAGTGGAAACAGCCAAAATGAGTCAAGCCCCGGAGCCCCTCAGGAAGAAAAACTTGCGCATGAAAATTCACGAATTTTCGCCGCCATTGGACCAGAAAACTACCCCCGCCAGTAACTACGGTCCGGACTGGCGAAATCAGCCAGACCGGCAATACTTCCCCACCATGATTGTCATCCGGCGCCTGGTCGACCGCCAGCGGGCCTACACCGCCATCTTCCTGCCCGGGGAAGAGCCGCGGATCTTTCCCTCCACCGAGTATGAGCACGGCAGGATCCTCCAGATCTACAAACAGGACCGCCCCTACGACGGGATTATCAACGATTTTTCCGACGACTACCCCCCGCCGGTCGCCCCGAAGCGTTCCCGAAAAGCAACGTGATCAATCCCAGCCTCGCCCAAGTTGGGCGGCGATCCATCGCGGAAATTCCACTGGTGAACGGAGTACGCTTTCCCTCCTGAAAGATGCGAATCCTGCTAGGTAATTTCCGGCCTACCAAGGGTCATTTCACGATCTTCGCCCGGAAAGGCTTGGGCAGAACTCCAATTCAATCACCAAAGTTTCCTTTCGTCAGATTCCCATCATCAGATCCCAAGCACGAAATCATTTCATGCATCAAACCGGGGTTTCACCCTCGTCGAAATCATGATCGTCGTTGTCATCATCGGCCTTCTGGCCGCGATGGCCATCCCAGCCTTTCAAAAGGTCCGCTCCAGCTCCCAGGACAAGGCGGTCACGAACAACATGCGCCAGCTCGGTGCGGCGGCCGACCAGTACTTCCTCGAGAACGGCACCTCCACGGCGGCTCTCACCTCCCTCATCGGTTCCGCCGCCTACGTGAAGGCCCTGAAAACGGTGGGCGAACGAGGCCTACCCGGTCAGCTTCACCCACGGTGAGGCCATCATCGTGAGCGGCATCGCCGGCGCCCGCACGCTGACCTACCTGCAGTAAACAATCCGGGCCACCCCCGGGATCATTCCTGGCCGCGCTCCAAGGCGCGGCCTTTTTGCTCCTTGGCGCGGCGGTTTCCTCCCTGATCCCCGATCCCGGCTCGCCGGAGTTCACGGTGGTGTGCC
>CAMDOO010000025.1 GCA_945903545.1 Opitutus sp. GAS368
ATCATTCATCCGGCCAACTTCAGCGTCGGTTACTCCCCCTGGATTCTTTTGGCGTGGGTCGGCCTGGTGCAGGCCGGCGGCCGGCGGGAATTGGCCGCGTGGCTGGGTGCCCTGCTCGCGGCCAACTACTGCGTCGCCACCAGCGGCACGGCCAAGGAATCGGTGGGGTTGATCGCCTGCCTCAATCTCGCCGGACTGGCCCTGCTGGTGGTCCGGCCCCGCGGCCCGGGCCCGTCCCGACTGAAAGTACTGGGACTGACGGTCATCGCGGCCGCCGGCCTCGGGCTGGCGGCGGCGCCGTTCTGGATGAGCTTCCTCACCACCCTGCGGCATTCGTTCACGAGCTACGACATCCCCCGGGCCGACCAGCTGCCCCTCGCGCACCTCATCGGATTCTTTGACGACATCTTCTATCGCCAGAACGGCGGCGACGAGCGGGTGGTCGCGCCGGCGCTCAACGCCTTTTTCCTGCTCGTGCTGCTCTGGAGCCTCACCCGGCCGCAGTGGCTGCTCCGGGACAAGCCCGCCGGGGCGCTGCTCGTCGCCGCCGGCGTGCCGCTGGCGTTTGCCTTCGGGATCGTGCCAGCCGCCGTGATCATCCGCCTGCCCTTCCTCCAGAACATCCTGCATGTCGGCAACGTCTTCTCCTGCCCGCTGCTCGTGCTGGTGCCCGTGATTGCCGGCTGCGGCCTGCGCGACGCGCTGGAAAACCGGCCGGCCGGCCCGTGGTTGCCCCGCTTCGCGGGGACGCTGGGGCTCGCCGCCGTCCTCGTCGCCGCCTACTTCGCCACCTCCCGCCAGACCAGGCCCAGCGCGTTTTTCCTCGGCTACGCCTCCTCCCTCGGCCTGGCCGCCGCCGCCCTGGCCGCCGGCGTGGCGGCGGGCGTGGGCCGGCCCCGCGGGCACCTGGTCGTGCTCGCTCTCGCCGTCGGCCTGCCGCTCCTGCTCTGGCGGCACGCCCAGTACGGCACCACTGTCTTCAACCACTACGCCTTTACCCCGGGGCGCCGGGCCGACATCCATGCCCCGTCCCCCGCGCTGCGGGAGCTTGAGTCACGACGGGGCGAGCCGGCCCGGCTCATTGGCTGGGAGTTGAATCTCTTTCCCGCGTACAACACCGCCCTGCGCTGGGAAAGCCTCTACGGCGTGGACGCGCTGCGGAACCTCAACTACCAGCGCCTCGCCTCGGCGCTGAAGCTGGAAAAGGTCTGGCTGTGGGATCATCCCACGCCGGAAAGCGCCGTCGCCGACCTGCAGCGCGCGCACGATTTCCTCAACGTCCGCTACTCGCTCGCGAACCGGCTGTCCCGCACCCGGAAGTTCCCCGGGCTGACCCTGCTCGGGGAGCACGATCTCGATGTCTACGAAAGCCCCACCGCCTGGCCGCGCGCCTTCTACACCGACCGCGTCGCCCGTTACGACACCGTGGAGCAATTCGCCGCGCTCGTTACCCGCGGCGACGGCCGGCCCTTCGCCGCGATGACGGCGGACGAGCGCCCGGCGGATGTCCCGGCCACGCTCGCGGACCGGACCATCCGGCCGGCGACGGATTACCGCCTGACGCCCAACACCACCACCTTCACGATCCAGGCCGACCGCCCGGGCATCGCCGTCCTGACGGAAACGTATTACCCCGACGATTTCGAGGTGTTGCTCGACGGGCGCCCCGTCCCCTATTTCCGCGTCAACCACGCGTTCAAGGGTGTTCGCATCCCGCACCCCGGCGCGCACACGATCGCTTTCCGTTACTGGCCGCAACATTTCACGCTGGCCCTCTGGCTCGCGGTCGCCGGCCTCCTCTGGCTCGCGGCCCTGGGTGTCTGGCTCTGGCGCCGCGGCGGCGGGGAAGAACCTTGCCCCGCTGGACGGCCGGAAGCGTAATCGGCGCCCCATGAGTGTCCGCTTTGTTGCCGCGGTAACGCTGCTGGCCGCCCTGCTCGCGGCCGCGGTTTGCCTGCCGTTTGAAACGACGGCCCGGGAGCGGCGGGACGCCTATTTCCTCGAGGTCGGGCTCGCCGCGGAAAACTCCGGCCAGGCCCAGCTCTTCTACGACCTCGGGCGCGGCATCAACGAGGGTGATTCCACGCGGCTCGCCGTGGCCGGCGGGGGTGCCGGCACCACTTATCGGTTCCCCCTCCCGACGGGGACGATCCGCAACCTGCGGCTTGATCCCACGGACCGCGATGGCCGCGTGGCGCTCAGTGGCGCCCGCGTGGTGGATCGATCCGGGACGGAAATGCACGCCTTCGGCCCGGAGGACATCCGCCCGGCGCAACAAATCAAATCCGCGCAGCCGGACGGCCCGATCCTGCAGCTGGAGATCGAGCCCGGCGGCTGGGATCCGATCCTGGAGCTGCCCCTCGCCGTCCCGCTCCGTCTGGCCGTCACCTGGAAGCTGCAGTTCCTCGCGATGTTCCCGTTCGCGGCCCCGCTGTTCCTCGGCTTCGTGGCGCTCGCGCTGTTCGGCTCCCGCGCCGGAACGGGCGCGCTCGCCACCCGGATCGGGGACTGGGCCCAGCGCCGCCCGATCGGCGCCCTCGCCGCGGTCGCCGCCCTCGGTGTCGCCCTCCAATGCCATCCCGTCCTCCTTTTTGGCCGGAGCTTTGTTTCACCCGACGTGGGGTCGTACCTGTACTACGACCACTTCCCCACGCTGCCCGGCTACCAGTCGACCACCCTGGAGGACACCAAGGGATCGGATGTCGCGGGCATGCTGCTCGCCCACCTCCAATATCCGCAGCTGCAGGCGCGCGCCCTGCTCGAGGACGGGGAACTCCCGTTGTGGAATCGCTACACGCTGACCGGCGTGCCGCTGCTCGGCCAGGGCCAGTCGATGTTCGGCGAGGTACTGAACCTGCTCCCGATGCTCGGCCGGAGCGCGGCCTGGGCTTGGGACGCGAAGTTCCTCCTCGCCCACTGGCTGTACGGGCTCGGCACCGGCCTCGCGGTGCTGTTGCTTACGCGGCGTCCCGGGATCGCGGCCTTTGTCGCCGCCACCGCCGGCTACATCGGGTTCTTCGCCTTCCGGGCCAACCATGTCGCCCAGTTCTCGCTGTGTTTTGCGCCCTGGATCGTGGTGGCGTGGCTCCGGCTGGCTGACGCCCGCACCTGGAAAGCGGTCGCCGGGGCCGCCGCCCTCTGGGTCCTGGTTAACTGGGAGATGATGACCAGCGGCACGATCAAGGAGGCCTACATGATGATGCTCTGCCTGAACCTCGGCGGCCTCCTCGCGCTGCTGGCGGGGGACTCGCCGTGGGCGGAACGGGGGCGCAAGCTGGCCGCCATGGTCGGGGTGGGAGTCGCGTTCATGCTGCTCACCGCCCCGTTCTGGTGGCTCTTCCTCGACACGCTCAAACAGTCGTACACCGACAGCGCACCCGGGGTCAGCACGCTGCCATGGTGGTCGTTCGCGGGCTTCTTCGAGGACCTGTTCTACCGCCAATTGCGTCCAGGCGAGCTGCATCTGACTCCCTCCGGGAACGTGGTCATGCTGGTCGGCCTGGCCGGATTGCTGGCCACTGGACGGGACCTCGTCCGCCACCGGAGGGTGCTGGCGCTGCTGGCGGCGGCCCTGGTGCCGCTGGCCTTTACCTTCGGCCTGATCCCGGCCTCGGTGATCCTGAAAATCCCGTTCATCGCCAACCTGCGGCACACCCACAATGTCTTCTCGTGCGCACTGCTGGTGCTGGCCACGATCCTGACCGGACCCGGTCTGGCGGCGCTGGCCCGGCCCGCGGAGGGCAGGACAATAATCCTGCGCGGTGCGGGCATCCTCGCTGGGCTCGCGTTGCTCGTCTGGGCCTACTTCGCCAACACCACGGCGGGATCGTTCAGTCCCTTTTTCCTCGGCTACCTTCCCGCGCTGCTGGCCGGCGTGCTGCTCGGGCTGATCGGGCTTGGGCTGGCCCCGCGTCCCGGGCTTCGCGGACTGCGCCTCGCCTGCCTGGGCTCCGCCGTCTTCCTGCTGCTCTGGCGGCACGGCCAGTACCTCGCGACGCCCTTCGACGCCTACGTCTACAACCCGGCCATTCGCGTTGATTTCCATGCTCCCTCGCCGGCCGCGGCCGAGATCGAGCGCCGCCTGACGGAACCCTCGCGGCCGACGGGAATCGGCCTGAATGTTTTCTCGGGCTTCAACCAGATGCTCGGCTGGGAGGGCATCTATGGCGTCGATGCCCTGCGCAACGCCTACTTCGACGACCTGGCCGTGGCCGGCGGCGCCGCCAAGGTCCGCTGGTGGGATGGCCGGCCCTGGAACGAGGACAACCTCGCCCCGCAGCTGCCGATCCAGGACCTGATGAACGCCCGGTACTACCTCGCAACCCACGCGGCCGTGCCGCGCGAGATCCCGGGACTTCGGTTTCTCGTCGCCCGCGACCTCGACGTCTACGAGAGCCCGACCGCCTGGCCCCGCGCCTTTTTCACCGACCGCCTTGCCGGCTACGGGACCCTGCCGGAATTCGCGCGTCAGGTCGCCACCGGCGACCGCCGCCCATTTGCGAGCGTCGACCGCGCCGCCGCGAACGGCCTGGTGCCCGTGCCGTACAACCGGCTGGTCGACCGCGTCGTCAGTCCCGCGGCCAACTACCGCCTGACGGCCAACACCACGACCTTCCAAGTGACCTCCCCCGGCCCCGGGTACGCGATCCTGACCGAGGGCTATTACCCCGATGATTTCCGCGTGATGGTCAACGGCGCCCCCGCCGAATACTTTCGGGTGAACCACGCCTTCAAGGGTGTCCGCATCCCGGGCCCCGGCACCTACACCGTGACCTTCTCCTACTGGCCGCGGCACCTCACCGCGGCGCTCTGGCTCGCCGCCGCCGGTTTCACGCTGCTCCTGGCCGGCGCGGCCTGGGCCCTGCGCACGGAACGAAAGTTTGCCGACGGCCCCGAACTCGTTCAGGCGTGACCCCTGTGTCCAAGAACTTCGCGACCACGCCCCGCACCCTCAGTGTCATCGTGCCCGTCTTCAACGAGCGCGCGACGCTCCGCGAACTGCTCGATCTCCTCCTCGCGAAACGCATCGCCGGCCTCGAGATCCAGTTCCTGATCGTCGAGAGCAACTCGACCGACGGCTCGCGTGAGATCGTGCAGGAATACCGCGGCCGGCCCGGGGTGGAAATCATCCTCGAGGACCGGCCCCGCGGCAAAGGCTTTGCGGTCCGGACCGGGCTCGCGGCGGCCACCGGCGACATCATCCTGATCCAGGACGCGGATCTCGAGTACGACCTCGCGGACTACGAGGTGCTGCTCGCCCCCATCATCGCCGGCCGCCAGGAGTTCATCCTCGGCTCGCGCCACGGCGCCGGCGGCTGGGCGATCCGGAAATTCGACGACCAGCCGCTCCACGCCTTGGTGCTCAATCTCGCGCACTGGTCGTTCACCCTGCTGATCAATGCCTCCCTCTGGATCTGGCTGAAGGACCCCTTCACCATGTACAAGGTGTTCCGGCGCGAATGCCTGCAGGGCCTCACGTTCACCTGCAACCGCTTCGACTTCGACTGGGAGCTCCTGATCAAGCTCGTGCGCAACGGACACCGCCCGATCGAGATCCCGATCAGCTACACCTCCCGCTCCTTCAAGGAAGGGAAAAAAATCCGCATGTTCCGCGATCCCCTCACTTGGATGGTGGCCTGGGCCAAGTCCCGCTTCGGTCCGTTGTAAGACGGGATGCTCCCATGGCCACAGCGTGGAGCAGGTTCCGTCCCATCGTCTCGGCCTGGTGGCAGCGACCCAACCTCTGGCTCCTGCTGGCGGTCTGCGGCCTCCTGCTTTACGCGCGCCGTCCGGACGCGTTCCATAACCCCCAGTTCTGGGCCGAGGACGGATATTTCTTCGAGCGCAATCACGTTGTCGGCGCGACCGCCATCATCCAACCCTACAATGGCTATCTGCATCTGGTTCCGCGACTGATTGCGGCCGTCGCCGGCTACGCCGATCCCGCCTGGATCCCCGCCTGTTACGTCGGCGCGGCGTTTCTGCTCACCCTCTGGGTAGCGGCCTACACGCAATCACAACGACTTCACTTCCGGGCCGCGGCGGGCGTCGCCTTGGCCGTGGTGCTCGTGCCCGATTGTCCGGACGTGCTCCTCAATCTGCCCAATCTCCAATCGATCCTCGGGGTGGGCCTGCTCCTGCTCTTGATTTCGGACGACCCGGATTCTCCGGCCCGCCTCATCCATGACGTTGCTGTGGTCGTCCTCCTGGGTCTCACCGGTCCGTTCATCATCGCCTTCTTCCCGCTTTTCGCTTGGCGGGCTTGGAAGCGAAGGCATCGCCCAGCATCGCCCAGCATCGCCCAGCATCGCCCTGGCCGCGCTGGCTGCCGTATGTGCCGTGATCCAGACATGGATGATCATTACTCATCCCCTGCCGCCGGAAGCCGATCCCACGATCGACGCCGCCTGGATTTTCGCCGTTCCCGGCGCGCGGCTTGCTGGATCTTTATTCGCGGGAGCCTTCGTCCTAAAAAGCACCTCCGTCCCGGTCCTGGTCCTTCTCAGTGCCGTCACATTGATAGGCGCCCACCGGCTGGCAAAACACCTCCGTCACCTCCAGACCGAGTTTTATGTGCTCCTGGCGGGTGGTTTATTCCTGCTGCTCAGCGTTCTGTTTCGCGGCCGCCACGTCCTGACCGAGCTGGCGGGCGCCGGATACGGGTCGCGCTATTTCTACGCCCCCCAGCTCGTTCTCTTGTGGCTGCTGGTCGAATCGGCGGCTGGCCCAAGCCGGCCGGCTTGGATCGCGCGTTCGTTGCTCGTTGCTGCCCTGTGCACGAATCTTCCCCGCTTGCGGGAGCCGGCCCTAACGGATCTTCACTGGGAGAACTATGCGCCCAGAATTCAGGCTAACGAAAATGTGGTGATTCCGATCAATCCAGAGGGGTGGTCGATCCCTTTGCATCCCGGGAAGTAGTCGTCGTCGCCCCCCAAACCCATGCTGTCGTCACTCCAAGGAATCCAGAAGCGGTTGGCCCTCCATCCCGTCGCCGGTTGGGCTGCGCTCGCCGCCGTCCTGCTGATCTGTCGCCGGCCCGATGCGTTGACCCGGCCCCAGTTTTGGGCCGAGGACGGAATGTTTTATGTGGACGCCTTGGTCCATCAAGGGCGATCCCTGACCATCCCCTACGCGGGATACCAGCACTTCCTGCCCCGGCTCGCAGCGTTCTTTGCCACGGCCTTCGATCCCGCCTGGGCTCCCTCCGTGACGACCGCGATTGCTTTCGGCCTGCTGCTGTTCGTCCTGGCGCGGCTGCTTTCGGACCGGGTCCTGCTCCCCCACCGGCCCTGGCTCGCCCTGGCCTTGATCCTGGCGCCCGATGCGCGCGAGGTTTTCTTCAATCTCGCCAATCTCCAGTGGGTGCTCGCCCTGGGCCTGATGGTCCTGCTGCTGGCCTCCGACGCGCAAACGCGGCTCTCCCGGTTCCTGGATGTGGCGTTCGCGGCGGCCGCCGGTTTGACCGGCCCTTTTTCGCCCCTGCTGGCCCCGCTCTTCGTGTTCCGGGCCTGGCAGCGCCGCAGCCTGATGGCCGTGACCATCGCGGTCGTCATGCTCGCCACGGCCGCCGTGCAAGCCTGGTTTCTCTGGCATGCCCCGGCCGACGGGGCGGCGGCGGCGGCTTCGGTCCGCTGGAGCATCATTCCCTCCCTCATCGGTTTCCGGCTCGGCGTCCTGCCGTTGCTCGGCGGGCTGGCGCCGCCGCCCGGGGCTTCGCCCTGGCTCGCCCTGGCCGGACTCCTCGTGCTGGCGGCCGTTGTCCTGCTGGCCCGGCAGGCGTACGCCGCCGGCCGGGGCCTGCTCGCCGCTGGTTTCGCACTCCTGCTCGCGGCCGTCCTTTTCCGGTGCCGGCACTTCCATGCCGACCTGCTGGTCGCCGGCGCCGGGGAGCGCTACTTCTTCATCCTCGAGGTCCTTCTCCTCTGGCTGCTGCTGGCCGCCGGCGCTTCGGGAAAAGGCTGGCTGATCGCCACCCGCGCGATTTTTCTGACCTTCGTGCTCCTCAATCTGCCCGCCTTCCAGCTTTCTCCGTTCACCAATTATCATTGGGCGGATTATGCCCGGGAAATCCGGGCCGGCCGGGCTTGTTCCTTCCCGGTGAATCCCCCCGGGATGACGATCAATTGCCCGGCCCTGCCCCGCTGAGCCACACCCTCCTTCGCCCCCATGTCCAAAACCCTCCTCGTCACCGGCTCCTCCGGCCTGATCGGCTCCGAGGTCTGCCAATATTTTTCCCGCGAGCTCGGCTACACCGTGCACGGTGTGGACAACAACCAGCGCGCCGTCTTCTTCGGGCCGCAGGGCGACACCCGCTGGAACCAGCAGCGCCTCCTGCGCGAGCTGCCGGGCTTCGTCCACCACGAGCTCGATATCCGGGACCGCGCCGGAGTGCTCGCCCTCGTGCAACAGGTGCGGCCCGACGTGCTGGTGCACACCGCCGCCCAGCCGAGCCACGACCGCGCCGCCGCCATCCCGTTCGACGACTTCGATACCAATGCCGTCGGCACGCTGAACCTCCTCGAGGCCGTGCGGCAGGCGTGTCCCGAGTCGCCCTTCGTGCACATGAGCACAAACAAGGTCTACGGCGACGCCCCGAACCGGATCGCCCTCAAGGAGCTGCCAACCCGCTGGGACTACGCCGATCCCGCCTACGCGCACGGCATCGCGGAGACCTTCACCATCGACCAGTCCAAACACTCGCTCTTCGGCGCCTCCAAGGTCGCCGCCGACGTGATGGTCCAGGAGTACGGCCGCTATTTCAACCTGCCGACCTGCTGCCTGCGCGGCGGCTGCCTGACCGGCCCGAACCACACCGGGGTCGAGCTGCACGGCTTCCTCAGTTACCTCGTGAAGTGCAACCTCGAGGGCCGCGAGTACAAGGTCTTCGGCTACCAGGGCAAGCAGGTGCGCGACAACATCCACTCGCTCGACGTCGCCCGCTTCATGGCCGCGTTCGTCGCCGCCCCTCGCGCCGGCGAGGTCTACAACCTCGGCGGCGGCAAGGCCAACAGCACCTCCATCCTCGAGGCCTTCAAGATCGCCGAGAAGTTCTCCGGCAAGCCGCAGGTCTTCACCTACGTCGACCAGAACCGCGCCGGCGACCACATCTGCTACTACAGTGATCTCCGCAAGATGCGAGCCCACTACCCCGCGTGGGACCTCACCCAGTCACTCGAGGATACGATCCGCCAGATTGTCGAAGCCTGGCGGAAACGCGCGTGATCGCGGGTTTCCCGGTGGACGGCGGACTTGGGCCCGGCACTGCAGATCTCAAATCTCAGATTTGAGATCTGAGATCCCCGCCTTCAGCCACCGGGATTGACGCAACCTTCACGAGCAAGCAGCGTCTCAGAGCCATGCCCCGCCGCGTCTCCTGCCTGTTCGCGTTGCTGACGATCATTCCCCTGCTTGGGGCCGGCGAGGTTTCCCCTGCGGCCGGCTCCGCCTCCCCCGCTTCGTCCGTGGCCTCAACGCCGGCCGAGGCCAAATCCACGCGCTGGGAGCTGCAGGGCCTGCTCGGGTCCGGTCCCAACGCGGCCGCGCGCCTCCGGGACACGGAGGAAAACGTCGCGACCTGGGTCCGGGTCGGCGAATCGTTCGGTACCCTCAAGCTCATTGCCGCCGATGGCGCGGCCAACACGGCGACCATCCAGGTGGGAAATGAACGCAGCCTCCTGCGGCTGCGCGCCGCCGCGGTCACCGCGGGTGAAATCACGCCGGTGCCCGCGGCCCCATCCTCCGGCTTCGCCGCTTCCACCCTGGCCGCACCGCCGCCGGCCCTGCCGTCCACGGGTGACCCCGCGACGGACGCCCGGCGCGACCAGGCCATCGCCGAGCGCGAGGCCCGCATGCTGGTCAGCGACCTCCTTGAGATCAGCATGATCCAGCGCAAGGCCTACGAGGAGAAGCAGGCCGCCGCCACCCCGGCGGCCGAATCCGCCCCCTGAGGGCCGCCGGGGAGTTTAAGTTTCAAGTTGAAGTTCAGGCGGAATTCCCGCCCTCCTCTTCAACTTCAACTTTCCCCTTCAACTGGCAAAATCTTGATGAAAATTTTGATTTCCGGCATCTGCGGTTTTGTCGGCAGCACGCTCGCCCGCGCCCTCGTCGAGTCCGGCGGCCACGAGGTGTGCGGATTCGACAACTTCATCCGCCCAGGCAGCGAGACCAACCGCGCCGGGCTCCGCGCCCTCGGGATCCGGATCTTCCACGGCGACCTGCGCGCCGCGAGCGACCTCGACGACCTGCCCGTCGTCGACTGGGTGATCGATGCCGCGGCCAATCCCAGCGTGCTCGCGGGCGTGGACGGCAAATCCAGCTCCCGCCAGCTCGTGGAGCACAATCTCGGCGGCACCGTCAACCTGCTCGAGTTCTGCAAGCGCCACCACGCCGGCTTCGTCCTGCTCAGCACCAGCCGGGTCTATTCCATCGCCGCCCTGGCCGGCCTGCAGGTCGGCGAGGTCCGGGGTGCGTTCCAGCCGGTGTCGGGCGCGACCCAGCCCGCCGGGCTCTCCGCCGCCGGCCTGACCGAGGATTTCTCCACCGCCGCGCCCGTCTCGCTCTACGGCGCCACCAAGCTCGCCAGCGAGGCCCTCGCGCTTGAGTACGGCGAAACCTTCGGCCTCCCCGTCTGGGTCAACCGCTGCGGCGTCCTCGCCGGCGCCGGCCAGTTCGGGCGGCCCGACCAGGGCATCTACAGCTACTGGCTCAACAGCCACCTGCGCCGCCGCCCCCTGAAGTACCTCGGCTTCGGCGGCCTCGGGCACCAGGTCCGCGACTGCCTCCATCCCCGCGACCTCCTGCCGCTGCTCGCGAAACAGCTCGAAGCCCCGAAGCTCCCCGCCGCGGACCGCATCGTGAACGTGTCGGGCGGCGCCGCGTCCGCCCGCTCGCTCCGGCAGCTGACCGCGTGGTGCGACACCCGCTTCGGCAAACATCCGGTGCTGGCCGACGGCACGCCCCGCCCCTTCGACCTGCCTTGGATCGTGCTCGACCATGCCCGCGCCACGCGGCTCTGGGACTGGCGCCCGCAGACCCCGACCGAGGCCATCCTCGACGAAATCGCCGCGCACGCCCGCGACCATTCCGACTGGCTCGACGTGTCGGCGCCGTTCTGACGGCCCAGGCCGACAGAACAGCGCAGTTTAAGTTGAAAGTTGAAGTTGCAGCCATCCGCCAAGACCGTCGCCTCCTTTCTTAAACTTCTGACTTCAACCGGCAGCATGCCCCCCCTGAAACTTTTCTCCGTCGTCATCCCCGCCCGGGATGAGGAGGAGTCGCTGCCCGGGACCGTCGAGTCCATCCACCGGGCCTTCATCGCCGCCGGCGTCCCGCATCAGATCGTCGTGGTGGACGACGGCAGCCGCGACCGCACCTGGGAGGTCCTGCAGGGCCTGAAGGAGCGGATCCCGACGCTGGCGCCGGTGCGCAATACCGGCGCCAACGGCTTCGGGCGCGCCGTGATCTGCGGCCTCGACCACAGCAAGGGCGATGCCGTCGTGATCATGATGGCCGACGCCTCCGATGCGCCGGCCGACGCGGTGACCTACTGGCAGCTGCTCAACGAGGGCTACGATTGCGCCTTCGGCAGCCGTTTCGTGGAGGGCGGCGAGGTGATCGACTACCCAAGGGTGAAACTGCTCGTGAACCGCCTCGCGAACTTCCTCGTGCGGGTCGGGTTCAACATCCGCCTGAACGACACCACCAACGCGTTCAAGGCCTACCGCCGCACCACGATCGAAGGCTGCCGGCCGTTCCTGGCGCCGCACTTCAACCTCACCGTGGAGATCCCGCTCAAGGCGATCGTCCGCGGTTACACTTGGACGGTCGTCCCGATCAGCTGGCGCAACCGCAAGCACGGCGTGGCCAAGCTCAAGATCAAGGAGATGGGCAGCCGCTATTTCTTCATCTGCATGTACGTCTGGCTGGAGAAGTATTTCAGCCGCGGCGACTACCGCCGGAAGTGAGCGACGCACCCGTCACGGGTGCATCTCGAAGAGGGTGTAGCGCCCGAGCACGGGATCATCCCGCTCCGACACCTTCCGGGCGTTCCGGAACCGGGCATCGCCCCCGAATTCGGTCGGGATGTAGATATAGTCCTCCTCGCAATCCTTGAACGAATAGAATTTGCCGCGCGGAAATTTGCCCGCCGCCCCGCCGTTCACCCAGGCCGTGTGGGAAAAGTACGAGAGGAGAAAGAGATCCTCCGGGGGAATGCCGCCCTTGGGGCCCAACAGCATCAGGATGTGCGGCTCGAGGTTTCCCGTCAGGCGGGGCTGTTTGATGTTCGTCCGGAAATGCTCGCCGAACGCCCGCATCACGGCCGTCCCCACCCCGCCCGGCTGGCCCGTGGGCCAGAGCTCCCGGACCTGGTCGCGGGAAACGAAGGCCACGACCCCGAGGGCCGCCACGGGCAGGACCCAGGCCGGAAGGGTCGTCAGCCGCCGGACGCAAAAGCCCGCGACCAGATGGAAAAAAAAGACCGCGCTGAGGATCACCGGCGGAACCGCGATGATCAGGTACCGCGGGTCGATGTGGAAAATCAGGACAAAGTGCGCCGCCGCGAAAAGCCCGAGCAGAAAGACGGCGAGATGCCGGCGTTCCGCCGCCACCGCCCCGGCCGCCAGCGCCAGACCCAGCGCCAGGGCCGCCCCCGTCAGCCACGGCGCGACGAATTTCCGGTCGAAGTGGAGTTCATAAAACCGCCGGGCATTCAACTGCACGCGCCGCTGCAACGCCGCGGGGTTCCGCCGGAGGGCGCGCAGCAGGCTTTCCCCGTTTTCTAGGGGATCGCCATAGAGCTTGATCGCGTAGAGGTAGCCGTCGGCCTCGATGTCGGGCGAGACGTCCGGCGGCGGGTCCGCCCAGCCCTGGCTCATGTAGAACCCGTAGATGGTTTTCCGGATCAGGATCCCATCCCGGGCGTTCACCTGGGCCGCGTAGACATTGTACGGCACGAAGAGGAGCAGGAACATTCCGAGCGCTCCGAGCAGCGGCGTGAATCGCCCGCGGACCCGCCAGGTCTGCCAAGCCAGGACGGCCAGCAGGACACCGAAGTAGAGCAACAATTCGGCGCGGCACAGATAGGCGAGCCCCCACCACAATCCCACCCGGAGATATTGCCCCGTCCGGGGAGCGGGGGCGCCGGACCGGTCCACGAGCAAGGCAACACTCGCGTGGATCGCCAGCCCGAGGAATCCCATCGTGATCACGTTGGAATAGGAATGGATATGGTGCACCAGGTACGTCGTGGCCGCCGGGCACACGAACGTGGCCAGCGCCGCGAGGTGGCCGGTCCAGGCATTGCCGAGCCGCCGGCCCGACAGGAACATCGACCCCACGAGCGACCCGAAGCTGAGCCCGCAGGCGATCTGGTAGATGCGGATCGGATCCTCCGTCCCGAGCCGAAGCAAGGTCACGAAGAACGTCGGCAGGACCGGTCGCCAGGCCACCGCCGAGGCATAGTCGAGGCTCGTGGCATAGGCGCCGTGCTCCGTGAGCTTCTGCGCGATGATCAGCTCGATCGCGTTCCAACCCACCTTGTCGATGAACTGGGCATAGTGAAAATAGACCGCAAACGTCAGCAACCCCCAGAGCGCCGGAGCGAGCATCCGGCCCAAGCGCGACGGGGCGGCGGCGGCGGGGGAAAGGGTCATGCGCAGGGATGGGACGTGGTCCGGGGGCGCACGGCAGGCCCTCCCCTCGGCCCACTGGCTTGCCGGACCCGGCGGGATGAGGCAAAAGTATTTCGCGCGCCCGGGTCCCGCCCCTGATTTCAATCTGGCGGGCAGGGCAAAGCCGGCCCGGACCCGGGGCGGTAAATTACCCTTGTTCCGCCCGCCCCCCGTCCCTTTCACTCACGCTTTATGATCTATCTGCTCGGTGGTTCCGGTTACGTCGGCCAGGCCTATCAGGCGCTCCTCACGCGCAAGGGGATTGCTTTCCGCAACCTGCGCCGGGCGGACCTCGACTACACCGACACCGCCGCGCTGGCCGCGGCACTCAAGGCCGACCGCCCCGAGTTCCTGATCAATGCCGCCGGCTACACCGGCAAGCCCAACGTCGACGCCTGCGAGCTGCAAAAGGCCGAGTGCCTTTTCGGCAATGCCGTGGTCCCCGGCCGCATCGCCGCGGCCTGCACCGCCGCCGGCGTGCCCTGGGGTCATGTCTCCTCGGGCTGCATCTACAGCGGGGCCCGCGCGGACGGCACCGGCTTCCGCGAGGAGGACACCCCCAACTTCACCTTCCGCACCAACCACTGCTCGTTCTACAGCGGCACCAAAGCCCTCGGCGAGGAGGTCCTCGCCGGACAGTCCAACGTCTACCTCTGGCGCCTGCGCATCCCATACGACCACGTGGAGAACCCGCGCAACTACCTCACCAAGTTGATGCGCTACCCGCGCCTGCTCGAGGCCGCCAATTCGATCTCCCACCTCCACGAGTTCGTCGCCTCGACTTTCGCCTGCTGGGAAAAGCGCATCCCCTTCGGCACGTACAACGTCACCAACCCCGGCCATGTCACCACCCACGAGGTCGTCGACCTGATCCTGAAGAGCGGCGTCTGCCCAAAGGAATATTCTTTCTTCAAGAGTGAGGACGAGTTTATGCACGTCGCCGCGAAGACCCCGCGCTCCAACTGCCTGATGGATTCCTCCAAGCTCGCCGCCGCCGGGATCACGTTGACCGAGGTCCACGACTCCGTCGGTGCAGCCTTGCGCCAGTGGCGCCGCGCGAGCGCGAGTTGAAGTTGCGAGTTTAAGTTGACGTTCCGCTTCCCGGACCATCTCCGACTGCCCTGCCTGCCACCTAAACTTAAACTTTTTCCCTTAAGCTAAATTTTCAGAATGAAAATTTTAATCACCGGCGGCTGCGGTTTCATCGGCAGCAATCTGGTCCGCCTCCTCGTCACCACGACCGGGCACAGCGTGCTCAACGTCGACGCGCTCACCTACGCCGGCAACCGGCACTCGCTCGACGACCTCGCCGCGAATCCGCGCTACCGTTTTGTGCAGGCCGATATCTGCGACGCCCCGGCGATGGGCCGGCTCTTCGCGGAGTTCAAGCCCGACTGGGTCATGCACCTCGCGGCCGAGAGCCATGTCGACCGGTCGATCGACGGCCCGGGTGCCTTCATCCAAACAAATGTCGTCGGCACCTTCACGCTGCTGCAGGCCGCCCGCGCCCATTTCGAATCGCTGACGGGAGCCGCCAAGGATCACTTCCGTTTTCTCCACGTCTCGACCGACGAGGTCTACGGCTCGCTCGGCGCCACCGGACTCTTCACCGAGGACACGCCCTACGATCCGCACTCGCCGTACTCCGCGAGCAAGGCCTCCTCCGACCACCTCGCCCGTTCCTGGGCCGACACCTACCGGCTGCCCGTGCTGGTCACGAACTGCTCCAACAACTACGGCCCGTTCCAGTTCCCCGAGAAACTCATCCCCGTCGTCATCCTGAAGGCCCTCCGCGGCGATCCGATTCCCGTCTACGGCAAGGGTGAAAACATCCGCGACTGGCTCTATGTTGGCGACCACGCCGAGGCCCTGCATGCCGTCGTCGCGAATGGCCGGACCGGCCAGACGTACAACATTGGTGGCAACAACGAGCGCCAGAACATCGACTTGGTCCGCCTGCTCTGCGCCCTGCTCGACGAGCTCCGCCCGCGCCCCGACCGCCAGCCGTACGCGAAACAGATCAGCTTCGTCACCGACCGCCCCGGCCACGACCTGCGCTACGCCATCGACGCCTCGAAGATCAAGCGCGAGCTCGGCTGGGCACCCAAGCAGGACCACACCTCCGGTTTCCGCAAAACGGTGCAATGGTACCTGGACAACGAGTCCTGGTGGAAGGGCATCCTCGACGGCTCCTATAAGCTCGAACGCCTCGGCACCAAGGCCTGATCCTCATTTCATGAATCGCAAAGGTATCATCCTCGCCGGCGGATCCGGCACTCGCCTCTACCCGCTGACCATCGCGGTCTCGAAGCAGCTCATGCCGGTGTACGACAAGCCGATGATCTATTATCCGCTGTCGGTGCTGATGCTGGCCGGCATCCGCGAGGTGCTGATCATTTCCACCCCGCAGGACCTGCCGCTCTTCCGCCGGCTCCTCGGCTCCGGCGAAAACCTCGGGATGAAGCTCAGCTACGCCGAGCAGCCCAGCCCCGACGGCCTCGCGCAGGCCTTCCACATCGCGGGCGACACCGGGTTCCTCACGGGCCGGGAGACCTCCGCCCTCGTCCTCGGCGACAACCTTTTCTACGGCGCCGACTTCATGAAGTCCATCGCGTCGGCCGGTGCGCGCACCAGCGGGGCCACGATCTTCGGCTACCACGTGGCCGAACCTTCCGCCTACGGCGTGGTGGAGTTCGCGCCGGACGGCCGCGTGCTTTCACTCGAGGAAAAACCGGCCCAGCCGAAGTCCAACTACGCCATCCCGGGCCTCTACTTCTACGACCAGCAGGTCGTGGCGTTGGCCCGCTCGCTCCAGCCCTCCAAGCGTGGCGAACTGGAGATCACCGACCTCAACCGGCTCTACCTCGACCAGGGCAAGCTCCACGTTGAGCTCTTCGGCCGCGGCACCGCCTGGCTCGACACCGGCACGCACGACTCCCTCGTCGAGGCCGCCACCTTCGTCAACGTCCTCGAGAACCGCACCGGCCTCAAGATCGCGTGCATCGAGGAGATCGCCTTCAAGCACGGCTGGATCGACCGCACCCAGCTCGAGGCCAACGTCACGAAGCTCGGCAAGTCCAGCTACGGCGCCTATCTCCGCCGGCTGCTGGCGGAGAAGTGAAGAGAAGGTAGGGGCCGGTTGTCCTCAACCGCCCTGATCGATGCCGTGAAACGAGGGCGCGTGAGGACACACGCCCTACCCTTTTCCCAGCCCCGCGAGCCCGTCCTTCGCCGCGGCGATCCAGGCGCGGTTGTGGCGGCGGAAGACCCCGCCGCCCTGCTTGGCATTCCTCAGCAGCTCCTCGAACAGGGCTCGCGCGGCGTCCGTCTCGCGCTGCGCAACCAGGAACTGCGCCAGCCGGCAGCGCGGCTCCTCGCCCGAGGCCTGCTCCAGCGCCGTCTCGAACCGTTCCCGGGCCTCGTCGTTCCGGCCGAGCGTATGCAAGGACCGCGCGGCCAGCAGCAGGCGCCGCTGGCGGCCGTCCTTGCTCTTCATGCGGTCGAGGGTCTCCAGCGCCGCCAGCGCCTCCGCCGGACGTCCGGCCTCGAAATGCACCTCCGCCAGTTCGAGGGTCAGCAGGGGATCGTCCTTGAACACGCCCCGCAGCGAAACCGCGAGGGTCTCGGTCGCCTCGTCGAAGCGCTTGGCCGAGGCGAGCGCCTGCGCGAGCTCGACCCGCTTCTTCACCGTGTTGGAGAACTCGAGTTCCTCCTGCAGGCGCTTGATCACGCGACCCGAGGTTTCCGGGATCTTCAGCTCCAGCCCGCCCGCGCGCCCGGCGCGCAGGTCGGGCCAGACCTCGATGATGAAATAAACCAGCAGGCCGATTCCCGGAGCGATCAGCATCAGCCAGATCCACATCATGTTCCGACCCGTGCGGATGAGGTGGACGATGCACGCGATCGTCGCCGCCCCGATCAGCAGGGTGGGAAGCGAGTAGTTGGCCAGAAAGCCCATGGCCCTCCGAAATGCCAGCCTGCCCGCCGGTCGCAAGTCCGCAGGCGCCGGTCAGCCACCTGTCACTCGTAACCCGTCACTTGTCACTGGCCCGGTTCCGCGGATGAAACTTCGCGTGGTGGTCCACCAGGCGCGTCGATTCCACCGCGGTGTAGATCTGGGTCGTCGTGATGCTCGCGTGGCCCAGCATCTCCTGGATCGCCCGCAGGTCGGCGCCGCCGCCCAGCAGGTGCGTCGCAAAGGAGTGGCGGAGCAAATGCGGCTTCACATTCCGCGCCTCGAGCCCCGCCCGCTGCGCGTGCTTTTTGACGATCATCCAAAGCATCACGCGCGAGAGGGCGGTGCCGCGGTTGTTCAGGAAGATCTGGCTGCCCGTGCGCGGTTTCACGAGGTGCGGCCGGCCCGCGGTGATCCAGCTCACCAGCGCATCGCGGGCCCGGGCGCCAACCGGCACCACCCGCTCCTTCGCGCCCTTCCCGAAAACGCGGATGAAACCGCCCTCCAGGTCGACCTGCTGCAGGGTCAGCGCCGCCAGTTCGGAGACGCGGAGTCCGCTCGCGTAAAAAAGCTCCAGCAGCGCCCGGTCGCGCAACGCCCGGGGATCTCCCCCGATCGGGGCCGCCAGCAGCCGCGCCACCTCGTCGGCCGTCAGGGTGCCGGGAATCCGCCGGCCGAGCTTCGGCCCGGTCAGCAGCTCGGTGAAATCATCCTCGCGGCGTTTTTCCCGCACCAGGTGGCGGGCAAAGACCCGCAGCGCGGTCAGCTTGCGCGCCACGCTGGACGGCTTGCCCCGGATTGACCGCACCCACGCCGCGCCATCCAGGTGCGTGATCGCCTCCCAGCCGGCCCGCCCGAGCTTCGCGAAGAACGCCGCCGCCTGGTCGAGGTCGCGCTGGTAACTTTCGCGCGTGTTCCTGGCCAGGCCTCGCTCCAGAGCGAGGAATGCCATGAACCCATCGATGTCCTCGGCCCAGACCGGTGCCGCGCGACTGGTCGCGGGGGAGCGGCGGGCAGAGTTCGGGCGGGAAGGCATGTCTTACTCTCCTTCCATAGGTCCTATAAGCCCTATAGGGCCTATGGGGCCTATAGGAGAAGAGAGTAGCGCTCCTCAGTACCGCCGACGCATCGGCGGCGGCACGAAGGGATTCTGCTCCTTCATGCGGAAGGTGATCCGCGCCTTTTCCAGGTCGTACGGGCTCATCTCCATCTTCACGGAGTCGCCCGCGGCGATCTTGATGAAGTTCTTCCGCAGCTTGCCGGAAATGTGCGCCAGGACCACGTGTCCGTTGGCCAGTTGCACCTTGAACATCGTGCCGGGCAGCACCGCCGTCACCTTGCCCTCGACTTCAATCGCGTCACCGTCAGGCATGGGTAAGGGGGGAGTTGGCAGCAGGAGCGTGGATCATGGCGGGTTCGGTTCCGAAAAACGGAGCCCAGACAGAAGCCCGAAAGCCCCAGGCGAAGCAAGGCTTTACCGGCCGGACCGGTGGGTTCCCCGCCGGTCCCTCTTTCTCGTTCTCTTTCTCGTTCTCTTTCTCCTGATTGCAGGCCGCCGTCCGCCCTCTGACCTCCGCCCTCTGCATGCCCCCGCTCCCCTGCCCATTCGAGAAGCGCTTCCCGTCGCAGTTCAACCGCGACGACGCCTTCTACATGAACCTGGCCTACAACCAGGCGATCGATGCCTGGCGCCAGGATGAGGTGCCGATCGGGGCGGTCATCGAAGTGGGCGGCGAGGTGATCGCTTCGGCCCACAACACGGTCGAGGGCAGCCACGACCCCACCGCCCACGCCGAGATGCTCGCCCTCACCCAGGCCGCCGCGAAGCTCGGCGACTGGCGCCTGGAGGGCGCCACGGTCTACGTCACCAAGGAGCCCTGCCCGATGTGCAGCGGCGCCATGCTGATGTCGCGCGTGAAGCGCGTCTGCTACGCCGTCCCCGACCCCAAGATGGGCTGCCTTGGCGGCGCCACCAATCTCAACGACCTGCCCCGCGTGAACCACCACGTCGAGCTGACGTCGGGCGGGGTGCTGGAGAACGAGTGCCGGGAGTTGCTGCAGGCGTTCTTCAAGCTGAAGCGCAGCACCAGTGACGAGTGACGTGTGACAAGTGACGAGCCGGGCAGGCCGATTTTGACCGCAACTGCTCGTCACTCGTCACCTGTCACCCGTCACTTCGCGGCGGGAGCCGCGGCGACCGGATTGATCTCCAGCAATTCCACCTCAAAAATCAACGTCGCGCCCGGGGGCATTCCCGGGGAGCGGCCGGCATCGCCATAGGCGAGTTTCGACGGCACGTGCAGTTTCAGTTTTCCGCCCTTGCTCGTCTTCTGCAGGCCCTCGGTCCAGCCGGCGATGACGTTGCCCAGCGGGAACTCGGCCGGCTCGCCGCGCTCGACCGAGCTGTCGAAGACCGTGCCGTCGAGGAACTTTCCCGTGTAGTGGACCTTGACTGTGTCCGTGGGCTTCGGCGCCGGGCCGCTGCCCGGCTTCAGCTCCTCGTAGCCGAGACCGCTCGGCAGCATGGTCACGCTCTTGTTGTCCTTGAGCTTGGCGAAATAGGCAGCGCCCTCGGCGGCGTTCTTCTCCAGCTGCTTTGCCATGACCGCGCCCATGCGCTTCTGCATCAGCTCATCCAGCTTCGGGCCATAGACGGCCATGTCGTACGGGGACTTCTGGCCGGTGGCCGCACCCCGGATGCCCCGGAGCAGCGCCTCGGTCTCGTCGGCGGAGAACCCGATCTCCGACACCCCGGTCTGCCCGCCGATGAACCAGCCGTAGGCCTCGATGACCTTGGCGTCCGCGAAATCACCCGTGGCCGCCGCGGCCGGGGTCGTGGCGCTGGCAGGGGTCGACTTGCCGCAGCCGGACGCGAGAGCGAGGGCCAGCAGCGGGAGGGTGGAAAGGAGGCGGAGTTTCATGGGTAAGTTTTCACCGTCACCCATCCACGGAGGGAAAGGCAACCCCGAAGCCTTGGGGAGTGACGGGTGACAGGTGACAGGTGACGAGTGACGAGGTCGGATCAGGACTGGCCCCAGAGTTTGCGGCGGAGGCCGTTGAGCATTTTACGTTCGGTCTCCAGGTGTCCAAGAAGGACTTGGGCGGCTGGAGGCGGGCAAAGGCACAATGAGATCGAGAGCAGAACCTGAGTTTCAAGCTCCGCGAGGGAACCCTCAGCATGGGAAATGAATTGAGTAAACTGCGCGGTCGTCGACCGGGCCTGCCCTTCGGCCAGATTCGACGGGATCGAGACGGCCGCCCGCCGCATCTGGGGAATGATCCCGAATCGTTCCTCGGCCGGGAAAGTCCGGGTAAGTTCGTAGGTCAACTTCGCTATCTCCATTCCTTTCTGCCAGACGAGCAGATCTTTGAAGTTTGCTGGTTTTTTGTCGGGTGCGTTCATGTTTTAATGGGGCGCAAATTCATTTCGCACCTTTACCCCCCAGAACGCAGAAAACCTCCCCGATCTTTCAAAAATCCGCCGCCCGTCGGAAATTTCCTTCTCGTCACTCGTCACCTGTCACTCGTCACCTCCTTGACGCCCCGCCCCACCCGACACACGGTAACCGTCCTTTCAGTCCGGTTTAACCCGCAATCCTCCGCACCCATGGCCTACGAACTTCCCAAACTGCCCTACGCTGCCACCGCGCTCGAGCCGCACATCGACGCCAAGACGATGGAGATCCATCACGGCAAGCACCACCAGGCGTACATCACCAACGCCAACAACTTCCTCAAGGACCTCCCGGCCCTCGCCGCACTCGACGTCAACACCCTCATCGCCGACCTTTCCCAGGTCCCTGAGGCCATCCGCGGCGGCTTGCGCAACAACGCCGGCGGCCACAGCAACCACTCCTTCTTCTGGACCATCCTCGGCCCGGGCAAGGGCGGCGCGCCCAAGGGCTCCCTCGCCGTGGCCATCACAGCCACGTTCGG
This sequence comes from Opitutus sp. GAS368, assembly GCA_945903545.1. Taxonomy (GTDB): domain Bacteria; phylum Verrucomicrobiota; class Verrucomicrobiia; order Opitutales; family Opitutaceae; genus CAIYFD01. The sequence goes on from CAMDOO010000025.1 coordinate 21,562, forward strand.
CGACTTCGACAAGTTCAAGGCCGCCTTCGCGCAGTCCGGCGCCACCCGCTTCGGCTCCGGCTGGGCTTGGCTCGTCGTCGGCACCGACAAGAAGCTCTCGATCGGCTCCACCGCCAACCAGGACAGCCCGCTGATGGGCAAGGCCGTCGCCGGCATCGAGGGCAAACCCGTCATCGCCCTCGATGTCTGGGAGCACGCCTACTATCTCAACTACCAGAACCGCCGCCCCGACTACATCGCCGCCTTCTGGAACGTCGTCGACTGGGACGCCGCCGAGGCGAACTATCAGTCCGCGCTGCAGTAAGGACTTTCGCCCCATGTAAGCCGCACCGCAGGGTGCGGCTTTTTGTTTGGAATGTGGAAAGCAGGAAAGAGGGAAAAGAGTCTGGAACTTAAGAAACCGGGAGGGGCCTGCCCCATCGCTTCTGAGTTCCAGATTCCCATGGGATCGGACCTCCTTTCCCGCTTTCCACATTCAACCGACCGGCTATCCCCACTTTCCCCTTCCCAAGTGTGCTATGTTGCGGCTGAACTCACTCCCTCATGTCCGTTCCCCCCGTTGAAAACGTCGTGATCGTCGGCTCCGGCTGCGCCGGGCTCACCGCCGCAATCTACACCGGCCGCGCCAATCTCACGCCGTTGCTCCTCGAGGGCTCGTTGCCCGGCGGGCAGCTCACGACCACCAGCGAGGTGGAAAACTTTCCCGGCTTTCCCGAGGGCGTCGACGGCTTCCAGCTGATGGACAACCTGCGGAAGCAGGCCACCAAGTTCGGCACGCGTTTCGAACAGACGCAGGTCACGTCGGTCGATTTCACATCCTTCCCGCGCAAGCTCGTCACTGCCGACCGCGTCATCCTCGCCAAGGCCGTGATCATCGCCACCGGCGCTTCCCCGCGCATGACCGGCGTGCCCGGCGAAAAGGAACTCTACGGCGGCAAGGGCGTGACCACGTGCGCCACCTGCGACGGCGCCTTCTACCGCAAGATGGACGTCGCCGTGATCGGAGGCGGCGACAGCGCCGCCGAGGAGGCGCTTTTCCTCACCCGTTTCGCGAGCAAGGTCTACCTCGTGCACCGCCGCGATTCCCTCCGTGCCTCGAAGATCATGGCCGACCGCGCCACCTCGCACCCGAAGATCCAGTGCGTCTGGGACAGTGTGCCGGTCGCGATCGAGGGCGTGGCGGAAGGCGCGGTCAGCGGGCTGCGCATCAAGAACCTGAAGACCAACGCCGAGTCGGTGCTCCCGTTGAAAGGCGTCTTTGTCGCGATCGGTCACGTACCCAACACCGGCCCATTCGCCGCGGCGCTCGACGTCGACGAGGGCGGCTACTTCAAGCCCGCCAGTGGCTCCCAGATCCAGACCAATGTGCCCGGCGTTTATGTGGCGGGCGATTGTGCCGATCACGTTTACCGCCAGGCCATCACTGCCGCCGGCATGGGCTGCGCCGCCGCCATCGAGGCCGAGCGCTGGCTGGCCGAGCACGGCGGGTGATGGTTTCGCGCGCCCATCCCAGCCGGTGATTCGGCCGGATCGGCGCCCGGGAGCGGAATCGGGCTCAAGGAAATCCCCGATGGGCCGATTAGCCGGCCCATGTCATCGGTTACCCGCCAAGGGCCGGCCACCGCCCGACCGCCCACCTCGAAAGCCCGGGCATGCGGCGGGGATACGGCCTACGGCTCGACCCATCCCTTTCCAGACAAAGTCCTGTCCAGCCGGGCCATCAGCGAACAACTGCGCGGCCGCCGGGTGCTGGTGGTGGACGACGACCGGGTGAACCGCCGCATTCTCAGCGGGATCCTTCAGTCCGCCGGATATGTCCCGGTCGACGCCGCCTCCGGCGAGGAAGCCTTGGAACACTATGACAAGACCCGGCCGCACTTGGTCCTGCTCGATGTCGAGATGGCGGGCATCGACGGCTTCGCAACCTGCCGCACGCTCAAGTCCACGTTCGGCGATGCCTCCGCCCCGGTGATCTTCATCACGGCCCGGAACTCCCCCGAGGATGTCGCCGAGGGCCTCGAGGCCGGCGGATCCGACTACCTGCCGAAGCCGTTCCGGCCGCGCGAGGTGCTCGCACGCATCAAGTCCCACCTCCACAACCAATTCCTCGCCGACCAGCAGAAGCAGCTGGTGGCCCAGCTCAGCGCGGCCAACGCCGCCAAGAACAAGTTCGTCGGCATGGCCGCCCACGACCTGCGGAATCCCCTCGCCTCGATCCGCGGTCTCTCGGAATTCCTTCGCGACAGCAACCTGCCAGCGGACCAGCGGGAGCTCGTGGAGCTGATCTACGGCGCGAGCCAATCGATGCTCGACCTGGTCAACGAGCTGCTCGACGTCGCCACGATCGAGGCCGGTGAACTCCGGCTGGATCCGCAGCCATGCAATTTCGCGGACCTCCTGCGCGGTTGTGCGTTTCTCCAGAACATCCAGGCCGCGAAAAAACGCTCTCGCATCACCCTGCCCGACGACACCGGCGCACCGACCGCCCTGATGGACGTCGCCAAAATGCGCCAGGTCGTCGACAACCTGCTGAGCAACGCGATCAAGTATTCGCCGCCGGGGTCGGAAATCACCGTCGCCTACCATCCCGAGGCCGGTTCCGCCGGATTCGCCGTCCGCGACCAGGGCCCGGGCATCCCGGACCACGAGCGGGACAGGCTTTTCCGCGACTTTGGCCGCCTCTCCGCCAAGCCCACCGGCGGCGAGTCCAGCACCGGACTGGGACTCGCCATCTGCCGCAAGATCGTCGACGCGCATCGCGGCACCATCACCGCCGAGAACCTGCCCGCCGGCGGCTGCGAATTCAGCGTCCGCCTCCCGGCGCTCCCTTGGCCATGATTCTCCCCGAACCCATTTTTATCGTCGATGACGAGATTCACATCCGTCGTTTCCTCGGCTTGCTCGTCCGCCAGCTCGGGGCGACCCGGATCGTCGAGGCCGCCAGCGGCGATCAGGCCCTGGAGTTGTTCGCCCGCGAACGGCCGGGGCTCGTCCTCCTCGATATCAACATGCCGGGACGTTCCGGCATCGAAACGCTCCGGGAAATCCGCACCTTGGACGCGGAGGTGCCGGTCGTCATGCTGACCTCCCTCACCTCGCGGCAGATCATCGAGGAAACCATGTCCTCCGGGGCCGACAGTTTTATCCGCAAGGACACCCCCTCGCAGGAAATCATCCGCATCCTCAAGGAATTGCTGACACCCGCCTCCTTGGAGAACGAGGCCCCATGAGCGCGGACCGGACGGGAAATGCCGAGGAGGCTGGCGCTCCCGTGGTCAAGGAGGTCCTCTATCGCCTTTCCGACCTGCTCGCCGACATCAAGACGGAGCGCAGCGCCGGGCTCTTTGCGCAGGAACGTTTCAGCCAGCACGAGATCGAGAAGATCTTCAAAGCCCGCAAGGCCCGCCATGGTAAGCGCGTCAAATAAGCCTGCCTTCCTCGAACGCATTCGCGTCCTGCCGCAGATGGAGGAGGGCGACGCGCTGAAACTGCTACTGTCCCGCCACGGCGAAACGCTTGATCTCGTCCAGGCATTGATCGCGGAAAAGCTCCTGCCGAAGGAGGACGCCTGCCGGTTCTGGGGCGATGCACGTGGCTTCGCCTATGTGGACCCCTTCGCCTCGGTGGTGACCGAGGAGGCCGTCGCCCGGATCCCGCTGGACCTCGCCCGGAAGGCCCAGGCCCTTGGCCTGTACATCATCGACGGTGTGATCACCGTCGCAATGTCCGATCCCGGCAACGAGCGGCTCGTGCAGCGGCTGAGCAACGCCATCAAGCTGCCCGTCAGCCCGGTATTCGCGCTCCCGCTGGAAATCCGCGACGCCATCTCCGTCAACTACAGCACGGAAAAGTCGGTCGAGGAAAGTGTCGCCCTGCTCGGCCGATCGACCCTGTTTGACCGCTCCGACCACAGCATCGAGTACATCCCGCCCACGGCGGAGCACTCCGCGGTCGCGCCGTTGCTCGACGACATCATCCATTTTGCCATCCGGGAGCGCGCCACCGACATCCATATCGAGGCCTTGGAAATACATTCCCGCGTCCGTTTCCGCGTCGATGGCAACCTGCGCGAGGTCCTTACTTATCCCCGCAAATTGCACCGTGCCCTGGTCACACGGCTCAAGGTCTTGGCGGACTTGAATGTCTCCGAGGCCCGCTTCCCGCAGGACGGCCGCTTCAGGATCCCCTTTGGCAGTCAGATGGGACATTTCCGGTTGTCGCTGATCCCCTCATCGCACGGGGAAAAGGCCGTTGTCCGCGTCATGGCCATGAGCGGGCGGAAATCGAACGTCACGCTGGAGGGCATGCTCATGTCGCGCACCATCCTGCACCCTTTGCGCCGGCTGCTCTCGAATCCGAGCGGGCTGATTTTTGTCACGGGGCCGACCGGCTCGGGCAAGACCACCACCCTCTATGCGGCGCTCAACGAGCTCGATCAAGCGAGCCTGAACATCGCGACGATCGAGGACCCGGTTGAGATCCAGCTTCCGGGCATCACCCAGAGCCAGACCAACGCGCACATCGACCTGAAGTTCTCCCTCATTCTGCGGGCCCTCCTGCGCCAGGATCCGGACGTGATCCTCATCGGCGAGATCCGGGACCTCGAGACGGCCAAGATTGCCGCCGAGGCCGCCCTCACTGGTCACGCCGTGCTCTCGACCCTGCACACGAACAACGCGGCCCAGGCGATCGTGCGGCTGATGGATATCGGCGTGGAACCGTACATGGTCGCACCCTCCATCTCGGGCGTGCTCGCCCAACGCCTCGCCGCGCGGATCTGCGAAAACTGCCGGGAGGCCTATTACCCACCCAAGGCCACGCTGCTGAAATATTTTGAGGAGGAAGGCCTGACGGAGGTGCCCTTCTTCCGCGGACGCGGCTGCCCGGCCTGCCGCAGGACCGGGTTCAAAGGACGCATTGCTTTCCACGAGCTCATTCTCGTGACCGAAGAGATCCGCGGGCTCATTTCCGAAGGCAAAGGCTCCCTGGAAATCACGGCCGCGGCACGCAAGGTGGGCCACCGGTCTCTTCGGTACGACGGCCTGAAGAAAGTTCTGCTCGGTCTTACCACCATCGAGGAAATCGAGCAAAACACCCCGCTCGAGTGGGCCACGTGAGCCGTTTCCATGCCTTAGTGCATGCAGGATAGTAGCTTGATGCGCATGGAGCGCTGAGTTTCACGACCGAAATTCGGAGAATCTGAGGATCTTAGGACCTGAAACTCTGATGCTCTAAACCTCTGAACCTCTGACTTTCCGTGGACTTGGAATAATTCTAATTCGCTATTGCACCTTAGAACCATTCCAATTTGTTGCATCTCCCCCATCCATGGCCGCCATCACCGAAACTCCCGAAGCCTTCGCCCAGAAACTGGCCGATAGCGGCCGGCGCAACACCCCCCAACGCGAGGTGGTTTATGGCGTCCTGATGAAGCGGCAGGACCACCCGACCGCGGACGAGGTGTTCGTGAGGGTGAAGCAGGAGATGCCTACCATCTCCCTGGCCACCGTCTACAACTGCCTCGAGGCCCTCGTACAGTGCAAGCTGGTGCGCGCGGTGAACTTCGAGCGCGGGCCGACGCGTTACTGCCCGAATCTCAGTCCACACGCCCATTTTCACGACGAGGCCACCGGCGCCACCTACGATATCGACCTGCCCGAGGGCGTGCTCAGCCAGGTGAATGCCGTCCTTCCGGCCGGCTACGACGCCAAGTCCGTCGAGATCATCTTCCGGGGCTCCGCCAAGGACCTTCGCTCCGAGCCTGTCGCCGGACGCAGTTCCGCCGCCCCCAAGCGCTGAGCGCCCGCCCCCACTTTCCCTTTCACCCTCCCTTTCACTTTTCCCTCATGGCCTCCCTCGAAATCCAGAACCTCCAGATCTCCATCGGTGACAAGCCCATCGTCAAGGGCCTGTCCCTCACCATCCGCAGTGGTGAAGTTCATGCGATCATGGGGCCCAACGGCACCGGCAAGTCCACCCTCGCCAAGGCCATCGCTGGCCATCCCGACTATACCATCACCGGAGGCGATGTCCTCCTCGACGGCAAGTCCGTCCTCGAGATGGAAACCGACGAGCGCGCCCGCGCCGGACTGTTCCTCGCCTTCCAGTACCCGAGCGAGATCCCCGGCGTCACCATCGCCAACTTCCTCCGCGCCGCGCTGCAGGCCCGCCTCGCCGAGGGCGAGGAGATCGACGCCTCCGCCTACTACAAGCGGCTCTACGCCAAGATGGACCTCCTCAAGATCGACCGGAAGTTCACCTCCCGCGCCGTCAATGACGGCTTCTCCGGCGGCGAAAAGAAGCGCTGCGAGATCCTCCAGATGGCCATGCTCGAGCCCAAGTTCGCCCTCATGGACGAAACCGACTCCGGCCTCGACATCGACGCCCTGCGCATCGTCGCCGAGGGCGTCAACGCCCAGCGCGGCAGCGCCATCTCCCCCGGCATCCTGCTCATCACCCACTATCAGCGCCTGCTCGACTACATCATCCCCGACCACGTGCATGTCATGTGGGACGGCCGCATCGTGAAGAGCGGCGACAAGTCCCTCGCCCTCGAGCTCGAGGCCAAGGGCTACGACTGGGTGAAGCAGGAATTCGCCGCCGCCAGCGCCTGAGCGGCCCCGGCCGCGATCCCAGATTTCAAATTTCAAATCTCAAATTTCCCTCCGGGCCATGAAACTACCTTCCGAAACCCTGTCTCCCGCGGCTGATGAGACCGTCATGGAGAATCCCACCGTCGGCATCGACCAGACCAAGGGCGACTTCCAGTACAAGGTCGACTACGCCTTCGACGCCGGCACCGGCCTGACCGAGGACACCGTCCGCTACATCAGCTCCGTCAAGAAAGAGGCTCCGTGGATCCTCGAGTTCCGCCTCAACGCGCTGAAGAAGTTCTTCTCGATGCCCATGCCCACCCATTGGGCCACGAAGGATCTCGAGAACATCGATTTCCAAAAGATCCGCTATTACCTCTCACAGGGCCAGAAACCCAAGCGGACTTGGGATGAGGTGCCGGACGACATCAAGAAGACCTTCGAGCGCCTCGGCATCCCCGAGCAGGAGCGCAAATTCCTCGCCGGCGTCGAGGCCCAGTTCGACTCCGAGGCCGCCTACTCGAACATCAAGGACATCGTCGCCAAGCAGGGGGTCATCTTCGTCAACTCCACCGAGGGGCTCCGCGAGCACCCGGAGCTGTTCCGGAAGTTTTTCGGCAAGGTCATCCCGACCGGTGACAACAAGTTCTCCGCCCTCAACAGCGCGGTCTTCTCCGGCGGCTCGTTCATCTATGTGCCGAAGGGTGTGAAGGTCACCCAGCCCCTCCAGGCCTACTTCCGCATCAACGCCGAGAACTTCGGCCAGTTCGAGCGCACCCTCATCATCGCCGACGAGGGCGCCGAGGTCGTGTACATGGAGGGTTGCACCGCCCCCAAGTTCTCCACCTCCACGCTGCACAGCGCGGTCGTCGAGCTCGTCGCCCTCAAGGGCGCCAAGATCCAGTACATCACTGTCCAGAACTGGGCCAACAATGTCTTTAACCTCGTGACCAAGCGCGGCATCGCCCACGAGGACGCCGAAATCAAGTGGATCGACTGCAACATCGGCAGCCGCCTCACGATGAAGTACCCGGGTGTCGTCCTGAAGGGCGAGCGCGCCCGCGGCGAGGTCATCTCCATCGCCCTCGCCAATGACGGCCAGCACCAGGACACCGGCGCGAAGATGATCCACGCCGCCAACAACACGACGTCCAACATCGTCGCCAAGTCCATCTCGGTCGGCCAGGGCCGCAGCACCTACCGTGGCGTGGTCCACATCCCGAAGCACCTCAAGGGCTGCAAGAACAACACCGAGTGCGACGCGCTCCTGATCAACACCAACAGCCGCACCGACACCTACCCCGCCATCACCGTCCGCGGCGACCAGAACGCCACGCAGCACGAGGCCTCTGTCTCGAAGGTGAACGAGGAAATGATCTTCTACATGCAGCAGCGCGGCCTCACCGAGGGCCAGGCCATGAGCCTCGCCGTCAACGGCTTCATCAACGACCTCGCCCGCCAGTTCCCGATGGAATACTCGGTCGAGCTCAAGCGCCTGATCGATTTGGAAATGGAAGGATCCGTGGGCTGAACCATTTTGGAAACACGGAGGACGCGGAGGAGAAAAGAGAACACGGATAAAACCCGAGCCTCGCTTCGCGACCTCCCCTCTCCCCCGTGTCCTCCGCGTTAAAAAACCAACTTTTGATTTTCTTGTGAGCACTGCTTCTCCCGCAACCCAGTCCCAGAACGGCTCCTTCACCGCTGAAGTCTTCGCCGCGCACCTCGCAACGCAGGCCGCCGCCCCCGCCTGGTGGCTCGAGCGCAAGCGCGCCGCCTACGCCCAGTTCGCGGCCCTGCCCATGCCCGCCCGCACCAACGAGGGCTGGCGCTTCAGCAACATCGGCACGCTCAGCCTCGACGGCGTGGCGGTTGCCACGCCGTCGAATCTCAAATCTCAAATTTCAGATTTCAAATTCAAGGCTGTCGCGGAGCTGACCTTCGCCAACAACACCCTCTCCAGCCGCACCGCCCTGCCGGCGGACCTCGCCGCCAAGGGCGTGATCGTCACCACCCTCGCCGAGGCCGCCGTGAAGCACGCCGACCTGCTCAAGGCCCACTTCATGGCCCAGCCGCAAAAGCTCGGCTCCGAGAAATTCGCCGCCCTGCATATCGCCTTCGTCGGCGATGGCGCCTTCATTTACGTCCCCAAGGGCGTCACGGTCACCGATCCCATCGTCGTCACCCACCTCGCCTCCGGCGCCGGTACCGCCGTCTTCCCGCACACGCTCGTCGTGGCCGAGGAGAATTCCAGGGCCACCGTCGTCGACTACTTCGTCTCGGCCGATGCCTCCGCCCACTTCGCCTGCGGCGCCAACGACCTCTACGCCGGCCACGGCGCCCAGCTCACCTACGTCGCCGCGCAGAACTGGTCGCCCACCACACTTTCCTTCCAGTTCAACTCCACGGTCGTCCGCCGCGATGCCCGTGTGCAGTCGCTCAACCTCCACCTCGGCGCCCGCCAGGCCCGGCATGAGTCGCTCTCCCAGCTCCAGGCCCCCGGCGCCTTCTCCGAGATGCTCGCCCTCACCGTCGCCATGGGCGCCCAGGAGTTCGACCAACGCACCCTGCAGATCCACCAGGCCCCGAACACCAAGTCCGACCTGCTCTACAAGAACGCCCTGCGCGACACCGCGCGGACCATCTTTTCCGGCCTGATTGTCGTCGATCCCGACGCGCAGAAGACCGACGCCTACCAGAGCAACCGCAACCTCATGCTCAGCGACGACGCCGAGGCAAACTCGCTCCCCGGTCTCGAGATCCAGGCCAACGACGTCCGCTGCACCCACGGCGCCACCAGCAGCCGCATCGACCCGGAGCAGGAGTTCTATCTCCAGTCCCGCGGCATCGCCAAGGCCGCCGCCGACGAGCTCCTCACCTTCGGCTTCTTCGAGGAGGTCCTCAACCGGCTGGAGAACGAGCCGCTCCACGACGCCCTCCGCGAGCTGATCAAGACGAAGTTCTGAACGGAAGGAGTCAGGATTCAGGAGACAGGAGCCCAGACGCTTTCGCCCTGAAGTTTGACCTCCGCCGTTTCCGGAATCCGTTCCGAATCCTGACTCCTGCCTCCTCCCCTCCTGACTCCTTCCAATGATCGACCGCGACCGCATCCTCTCCCGCGACGTCACCGCCACCCAGATCCCGTCGGGTGACAAGACCCTGCTCGCCGCCGGCACGCGCATCACGATCTCCCAGACGCTCGGCGGCACCTACACCGTGGCGACCGACTTCGGCCTCTTCCGCATCGACGCCAAGGATGGCGATGCCATCGGTGAGCAGATCGTCGATCATTCCGTCAAGGCCAGCACCCTCGCCGACGGCGCCCCCGACCCGCAGGCAGTCTGGGACCAGCTCCGGCTCGTGTTCGACCCCGAGATCCCCGTCAACATCGTCGACCTCGGCCTCGTCTACTCGATGGACGTTGTGAAGGCCGACACCGGTCACAAGGTGAACGTCGCCATGACCCTCACCGCCCCCGGCTGCGGCATGGGCCCGGCGATCGCCGAGGACGCCAAGACCAAGATTCTCCTCGTCCCCGGCGTCGCGGACGCCGACGTGCGCATCACCTGGGAACCCGCGTGGAACCAGTCGATGATCTCCGAAGAGGGGAAGATGAAGCTGGGCCTGATCTGAGGGCACGGACTCCGTTCCGCGCCAGGTTTGCCCGAGGGTTGCGGCGGAGCCCGCAGCTTGGCCGGCGGCGAGCGGAATCTTTCGACAGGTTCAGCGCTTCGCGCCCCAACCCGCCATCTGCTGCTGCACGCTGATGAAACGGTCCTCGAGGAATTCGCGGGGAGTGAGGCCGCCTCCGCCAAAGCCACCTCCTCCTCCCCGACCGCCGCCACGTCCCTCAAATTCGCCCCGCGAGTTCATCGCGTTGTACTCCAGGGTGAGCGGCAGGTCCACCACCGCCTCCAGCTTGTCCACCAGCGGGATCAGGGCAGCGCGGTTGAACGCCTTGGCCACGATGTCGCGCACGACGTCCTGGTAACGCTCAGCCGACTTGGCGTCGGAGAGCAGGCGGTAGGGCAGCGAAATGGTGGAGGGCATCATCAGGTCGATGCCCAGCATGCCCATATTCGAAATGCCCCGGCCCCCGCCGCCGCTGCCCATCGCCCCGTCCAGGTCCCACGGGATGAAACGGAAGCGATTGTCGCCCGGGTCGAGGTAGATGAAGAAGTTGTGCTGTCCCCGCAGGAAACTGTCGCTCGCATGGATCAGGGCGTGCACCGCAAGGAAGCGCATGAACTCGTCCACATCCAGGTACGACTCGATCCGGCTCCGGAATTCCGCGATTGGCGCCTGGTTCACCAGCCGGGCAAACTCGATCACGCGCGCCGCCTCCGCGGGCGTGGCCTCGCGCTCGGGACGGTAGTACGGCGTGTAGTTCGCCCAGTTCTCGCCGTAGTACCCGACGCCGCCGCTCATGCGCTCCGGCTTCATCAGCAGGCCGGTGCCGGGCGGCAGCGCATTCTTCAGGAAGGCCTTGTTGACGTTCTCGATCACCGTGAAGATGCCGCCGTAGGCCTCCCGGTGCAGCCCGGGCACGGTGTAGCGCACCTCGGCGTAGGCCGTGCGCGACGCCGGCACGCCCGCCAGCCGGAAGATCGCGAACGCCATTGCCTCGCGGGTGCGGGACGGGTCCCGTCCGCCGGAATTGAAATTGATCGTCTCCAGACCGTCCCAGTCGTCCTTGCCGCCAAAGAGGTCAGTCTTGACCTTGATGCTGCGGTGCATGCCCGCATCGGGCGAGTAGCTGCCGTTGCCCTTGTAGCGGAAGGCCGCGTCCTGGATCGTCTTGCCACCGACGGTCATGTCGGTGTGCACCCAGGGAAAATTGCCGCCGAAGCCACCGCCGATGTGCACGATGCGGCCGTCCGCCCGCGTGATGTCGTCCTCGAGGCTGTCGACCCCGGCCATCCCCATCCGGCTGCGGTCGACCCAGGTTTCGCTCTCGAGGATGTCCCACTCCGTCCGGGGGATCGTGACCTTCACCTGGTGCAGCTTCGCCGGATCGAAAACCTTCCCGCCGGCTCCGCGCCCGCGGCCAGTCGCCGGGACCGCCAGCGCCGCCGGGGGCGGGGATTTCACCGCCGACCCCGCCGGGGCGGGTGGCAGGGGCGCCGGGCTGGGCTCGGCCCCGATTCCCAGGGTCAGCGCGGCCAGCAACAGCGTGACCTTCACGCCGCAGGGGCGGGATCTCGAACGGGCAGGCTCGGGGGAGAGCATCATCGGGGCAAACGATGCACAGACCGTGCCGCCTGCCAGCCCGGTTTCAATCCCGATTCGGCTCGGCCAGGAATCGCGCCTGCACACTTGCCAACCCCGGCGGGCCGGCCAACGTTTCCGGCCCCATGCACTTCGACAACCTCCAGCCCGGTCTTTCCGCTCCCGTCCCCCGCGCCGACGATGATGACGACGAGGACGAGGGCGAAGGCGACGTGGTCGCCAAACGCGCCCCGGTCGCCATGCTGGTGCAGAAGAAGTTTCTGGAGCAACGGAAGCTCTTCCTCTGGGGCGCCGTCACCGACGAGACCGCCAAGGACCTGGTGGAAAAGTTGCTCTACCTCGAGTCCGTCGCCCCCGGGAAGGAAATCACCTTCTACATGAACACCCCCGGCGGCTCCATCACCGCCGGCATGGCCGTCTACGACACGCTGAAGCTGATCACCTCGCCGGTCACCATCGTCGTCACCGGCATGGCCGCCTCCATGGGCTCGATCCTGCTCTGCGCCGCCCCCAAGGGCCGCCGCCTCATCTACCCGCACGCCCGGGTGCTGATCCACCAGCCGCTCATTTCCGGCCGTATGGTCGGGCCGGCGACCGACATCAATATTCAGGCCAAGGAAATGGAAAAGCTCCGCGCCGAGCTGAACCAGATCCTCGCGACGGCCTCCGGCCAGCCACTGGAGCGGGTCAACCGCGACACCGACCGCGATTTCTACCTCACCGCCCCCGAGGCCATCGCCTACGGCTTGGCCGACCGGATCGTGGACAAGGTCTGACGCGACGGCGGAGCGAATTTGAAATCTGAAATTTGAAATCGCCCGGGCCGGCGCGAATGCGCCGCGGATTTCAGATTTCAGATCGCCCGGCGCTAGCGCCGGGCCTCCTGCTCGAACAGTGCCGCGAGATCCGCGGGCAGCCCGGGTGATCCAAGCATCCGGCGGTACAGCTCCCCCGCAGCATCGGGCGCGCCCAGAGCCGACAGTTTTTGCGCCGCCGCCCGGATCGTGCCCCATTCGCCCACCGTCAGTTCGGGCCCGCGCCCAAGCACGGTCAGGGCCGCAACCGCCCCGGCGCTGTCACCCGCCTGTTCGAGTTTCTTGGCCAGCGCCAAGGCCAGCGGCACCGAAGCCCGTGCCGCGAACTCGCGGCGGAGCAAGGCCAGCGCCTCGGTCTCGTTACCCAAGGTCTCCAAGCGGTGCACTTGGCGGATGACCAGATAGGGAAACCGGTCGGCCGGCAGCTGCGGGCGTCGCGCGAGTTGTTCGTCCAGCGTGACTGCGAACGGCCGGTAGAGCGGGTCGCCGATCGCGATGGTCTGCCAGCTTAGGGCCGGCTGGGCCGCAAACACGGCGTCGCCAAACGTCCCGCCGGCCCGCAGCACCGCCAGCAGGAGCCGCGGGTCGTGCGTCAGCTCCAGAAAGGGCTCAAAGACATTGCCCACCACGGCCGTGGCTCCGCGCGCCACCAGCGGTCCGACCCACGCCTCGCCCGCGGAGCGCAGGGTCGGGGCCGAGTGGCTGTGGATGTGCATCGCTACGGCGCCGGCGGGGAAACGAAAGCCTCCGACCGCCATCGGCCCGTCCAAGGTCGTCGAATACCAGCCGAAATAGAGCACCGGCGCATCGAAGCGATCGGCCGCCTCGAACGTGCCAGGGGCGCGGTTCACCTCGGTGTCAATACCCAGCCCGGCCAGGGTGCCCGCAACCTCGGTCAACCAGCGATCGCCCTCGGGATACGGTCCGCCGATATCGACATAGGCCCGGCCCAGCAGGCCCGTGCGCTCCCCCTCGATTGCGTGGTCGACCAGGCCCCGGGCCGCCGCCGCATCCGGTCCGTCCAGGCGCGAGACCTTGATCACCTGCGCAAGATCGGCCGCGGCCGGGTTCGTCTTGCGGAAAAGCGGGTTCGGCAGGAACGCGCTGATGGCCGGGTCGTCCTGCGCGAGCGTGGCCAGCTCGGAGTCGACCGAGGCCTGGTTGGTGCGCATCCGTTCATTGCCTGCAATCATTGGCGTCTCCACGAGGCGCACGGGGTCGTCGGAGAGGCGCAGGGGCACGCCGCGGCAAAGGACCAGATACGAGATCCGGTGCCCGTTCGCGACGATCCGCTTCCGGCCCGCCGCATCCAGCCGGGCCGACGCCACCGCGTCGATCCAGCCCCGCCGGATCAACTCGTCCTGCAGGGGCTGCCAGACCGATTCGACAAACGCCGTCCACGAGATCGTCTCCTCCGCCGGGAGCGGGAGCGCGATCACGTTGGCGGGCGGAATCTCGCGCCGCATCGCGTAGTACCGCGCCAGCTGCACCGACTCAGGCTGCGACGCATTGGCGAGGATGATCACCCGAGCCGCAGGGTTGTCGGCCGCGGCGGCGTAGAGGGAGGAGCCGGCTAGGAATGCAAGCGTGAGCAGACCCAGCAGCAGACGCGGGCCCATCGGGAAGAAACCCGGTTGTTTCTCCGCCGGCTCGGCGAAGCCGGGTAGGGCTGGGTCGAAGACCCCCTCGACCTGCTCGGGGCCTTGAGCCTGTCGAAACGGCCGTCCGCGATGACTCGTGCCCGGCCGCCTCGTCGAGGCAGCCCTACCTTCGATCCGTTTCATCGCCCAAGCCGCCAACCTGCCCACGTGGCGAGCAGGCAGAGCCCCACCGAGAGCAGGATGTGGGCGGCCGCGGCCAGCCAGCGGCCGGTCTGCATCTGCTCGAATGTCTGCCAGCTGAACGAGGAGAAGGTCGTGAAACCACCGCAGATCCCCACCACCGCGAAGCTGTAGGTGCGCGCGCCCCAGTTGCCCGCGACGCCCGGCTTGGCCATCAGCCATCCGATCAGGAGCGAGCCGGTGATATTGATCAGGATCGTCGCCCAAGGCAGGCGACCGGCCGGGATCGCCCAATTCCCGAGGGCCCGGACCACCGAACCGAGCGCGCCGCCCACGGCGATCCAGAGGAGTGCCGCGGGGCTCATGGGGCCTTCGGCGCCGGGGCGGACTTGGCGGCCTCACGCGCTTGCCGGCCCAGCAGCGAGCTGCGCAGGAACGTATCCGGCGGGGCCGCCCGCCACGCGGTCAGCCACAGGTCGCCCAGCAGCTGCCCGCCCTTCAGCATCTGGGCGCGGATAAACTCGCGTCCCTCGGGGGCCGGGGGCTGGTTGTTGTTCGTCAGCTTCCCCTCCTTCTCCATCTGGTAGAGCGGCTCGACCAGTTTGTTTTGCTCGAGCAGGAAATGCATCACGGCGACAAACATCGGGTCGCGGCCGTCGGCCTGCGGCGCGAGCTGGATCGGCTTCGCCGGCACCACGCGCGGCATGATCTCGGCGATCGACATCCCGGCCTTGTTGAAGAAACCGCTGTCGATCCATGAGTGCAGGCCCGTCCAGGTCGTGTAGCCCTTGGGGTTGTCGCCCGTCCAGCCGTTGTAGCGGAACGTGGTGTGGAGCGGCTGCGAGGCGTCACCGACGTAGTGCCCCATCACCCCCATGTAATAGACCACGTTGGCCTGCGCGTTGGCGAGTTCCTCGGGCGTGCCAAGCTCCTCGAAGACCTTGAGGTAGGAAAAGGCGGACTTCAGCCGGAGGTAGTCCTCCGAGATCCGCCAGGGCAGGAATCCCTCCCACTGGGCGGTCTGGTTCGCATTCCGGGCCGGGTCGATCACGGGGAAACGATCCGCGTGCGTCTTCCGGCCCGCGGCGAAGTCCACCGCGAAGTTGAGCCGGAACGATGACACCGTGGCGGGATCGAGGCCGGCGTCGGCCAGCTTCTCGATGTCGAGGAAATGATCCTCCCAACTGCCACCGGACTGACGCATCGCGCCATCCTCGACGTTGCGGAAGCGGTCGCCCTCACCGGAGAGAAATGCGATGCGCTCGGCGTTGGGCGCCGTCTTCACGAACGCGGGAAACTCAGCCGGCAGGCTCGCGAGCGCGAGCTGGTTCACAATGCGGTGGCCGGCATTGTAATCCCAGGCCTGCAGCGTGACGGGCCAGAGGAAGCCGGTCGCGAGCAGGAGAAGGCAGGGAAAACGGGGAATCTTCATGGGGGCGGATGGGACGCGGATCGCGTGCCAACCTCGCATGCTTTTGGCAGTGAGGAAAGCCGAAGATTGGGGATCCGGCGTCACGATTGGTCGTCGAGGAGCGAAGGGAGGGCGGACATGCATGTCCGCCGCGATGACGCCAAACCCGGCGGAGCAGACATCTCCGCCCGACCCACCCTGCTCACCGCTCGCTGCGCAGGCCCTTGATGGTCTTGGCGTATGCGTCGATGCCGGCGGCCATCGCGGCGGCGATCTGGTCGCGGTACTCGGGCGTGGCGACCTTGCGCGCTTCGCTGGGATTCGAGAGGAAGGCCGATTCCACCAGGACCCCGGGGCAGTCCAGTGACCGCAGCGCTCCCCAGTGGCCGGTCTTTTGTCCACGGTCCGTCGTCTTGAGCCCGGCCACGAGCTGCTTCTGCAACGCGTGCGCCAGGAGCGAGCTCCAGGCATCGTGCTGGTTCACGGGCGCGGACTTGGTCTCGATATTGTCCTCACCCGACGACCATGCGTCCGTCGAGCGCTGGCCCGCCGGCGTGAAGACATGGATTTCCGGTCCGCCGGTGGCGGCGATTTTTTCCGCCGAGTTGCTGGCGGGATCCAGCGAGTTGAAGTGGATGCTGACGAACAGGTCGGCGCCGACCGCGACCGCCACGTCGGAACGATCCCGCAGCTCCAGCCTGCGGTCCTCGGTCCGCGTCAGAACCACCCGGTAACCCACGCCCTCGAGCAGGCGCTTGAGCCGGTTCGCGACATCCAGCGTGAGAACCTTCTCACTCAAATCGCCCTGGGTCTTGCCCGAGTCCGCCCCGCCGTGGCCGGGATCGAGCACGATCACCTGCGGCACGGGCGGGAGGGGGCCGGCGTCGCCCGCGCTGAGGATGCCGCGCAGCGTGCGCTCGTAGTCGGTCACGCTGAGAAAGAGGTTGCTGCCGCGGGTGACGACCTTGTTGCCGAGGTGCAGCCACAGCCCGTCGACCAGCAGCTTGCGCCCGTCACCCTCAAGGACGAACTCCAGCTTGGGTCCCTTGCCCGTAAGCGTGTAATTCTTCCGCCCCGCGGCCCAGGCGCCCTTCAGGCCGAGGTACTTCGCGAGGTCGGCCAGGTTGTAATAGGCGACCTTGTCGATGGTCGTGGTGCTGAAGCGCACGGGGCGCGTCGGCGCCACGCGCACAACCTGGGCGGACAGGCCCGCCGGCGGCAAAATACTGGCCACGGAGGCGGCGGCCAGCAGCACCGCAAGGAATCTGGCCGGCCGCGACATGGGAAAGCGCCTTAGGTGCCCTTCTCGTCCTGATCGTCCTCGGATTCCGTGTCCGGACCGTCGTCCTCCGGAAGCTCGGCATCCGGCTCGTGGTGAAACTTTGGCTTCCGCTTGTTCACCGGGTTCGGCGTCAGCATCACGTTGATCTGCTTGCCAAGCAGCTTGGGCTCGGAATCGGGGTGGCCCATGCCGGCGAGCTCGTCGAGGCCGCGCTTGATCACGGCGAAGCCGATCTCGGTGTGCGCGAGCTCGCGGCCGCGGAACTTGAGGCGGAGCTTCACCTTGTTGCCGTGCGCGAGGAACTGCTCCGCATGGCGGAGCTTCGTCATGAAGTCGTTGTCGGCGATGCGGGCGGTGAACTCGATCTCCTTGATCCGGCTGCCCGTGGTCTTCGAGTGGCTCTGCTTCTTCTGCTCCTCGTAGACGTACTTGCCGAAGTCCATGATGCGGCACACCGGCGGCGTCGCGTTGGGGGCCACCTCGACGAGGTCGAGGCCGTTCTCCAAGGCGAGGTTCACGGCCTTGGGCGTGTCGAGCACGCCGAGTTGCTTGCCTTCGGGCGAGATCACCCGGACCTGCGGAACCTTGATGCGATGGTTGCGGCGGATGGCCGCGAACGGGTCGTTGTTACGACGCTGAAAGTAACCGGTGCGGTTGCCGCCGCCGGCGGAAGGAAACGAATTGGCCATCAATAATTATTCTCAGTCAGGTCAGATGCTTAAGCGCGCGGAATGTCGCGGGGGTGCCCGGGGAAGACAACACCAATTTGGCGGCATATCGGCCGCCAGTTGAAGTTGAAGGGTAAAAGTTGAAGAAACGACCCACCGAACCCCAATGGGTTCCAGAGATCCTTGGACTGGCCTTCAGCTTTCACCTTCAGCTTCAACTGAGTTTCAGCGTCTGACGGCC
>CAMDOO010000026.1 GCA_945903545.1 Opitutus sp. GAS368
CACCCCATGAAAAAGCTCCTCGCCCTCCTGCTCGCCCTCGGCCTCGCGTTCACCGCCGGCTGCGGCAAATCCTCCACCGAGGCGCCCAAGGCCGCCGGCGCCAAGAAGCTCACCGTCGCCCTCTTGCCCAAGTCGAAGGGCAACGCGTACTTCATCTCCGTGAAGGCCGGTGCCGAGAAGGCCGCCAAGGAGCTCGGCATCGACCTGATCTTTGACGGCCCCACCGACCCCGATCCCGCGAAGCAGAACGAGATCATCGAGAACTGGATCGCCCTCGGCGTGGACGTCATTGCCGCCGCCTGCGAAAACAAGGAGGGGATTTCCACTGCGCTCCGCAAGGCGCAGGCCAAGGGCATCAAGGTCATCACGTACGACTCCGACGCCGCGCCCGATGCCCGCTCGTTTTTTGTGAACCAGGCCACCTCGCAGGGCATCGGCGAGACGCTGATGGACGAGGCCGCGCGCCTGATGGGCGACTCCGGCGAGTTCGCCATCATCACCGCCAGCCTCACCGCGCAGAACATGATCGAGTGGCAGAAGCAGATCGAGATCCGCCGCGTGGCGAAGTACCCGAACCTGAAGATGGTCGCGATCCGCCCGTGCGACGACCTCAAGGACAAGGCGCAGTCCGAGGCCACCGCGCTGATGGCGGCCAACCCGAATTTGAAACTCATCATGAACATCTGCTCGCCCGCCGTCCCCGGCGCCGCCGAGGCCGTCAAGCAGGCCGGCAAGACCGGCAAGGTGAAGGTCATCGGCCTCGGCCTGCCGAACGAGAACCGCGCCTACGTGAAGGGCGGCGTGACCGACAGCGTGATCCTCTGGAACACCGGCCACCTCGGCGAGCTGACCATGCAGGCCGCCGTGGCGCTGGCGCAGGGCAAGCTCAAGGCCGGCGACAAGAGCTTCCCCGGCCCGCTCGGCACCTTCGCCATCGAGGGCGACAACCTCCTCCTCGGAAAGCCCTTCATCTTCAACGCAGGCAACATCGACCAGTTTAATTTCTGAGCGGAGCAATCTGTCGGATTCCTTCAACCGCGGATTTAACGATTACGCGGATTGAAGGTAGGGCTGGCTCGACGAGCCGGCCGCGATGATTTGACCCGTGTTTGGCCAGCGAGCCATCCAGGCGCAGAGGGTTTACGGTTAGGCTCGACGTCTCGTCGGGCCTTTCCGGCATCCGCCCCTTACTCCGGCAACAGCACCGTGCGGCGGATCCAGAGGATGTTGTCCCAGCTCAGCAGCTTCAGCGGCGGGGCGAACAGCGCCGCGTAGCTGCCGCCCGAGGCGGTGAAGTTGGAGTTCTTCACGCGGTCGGGGGGGTTGGTCGTGGTGTTGCGCAGGATATCGAGCACCTGCTCCTGCCGGGAGATCTGGTAAAAGGTCGGGATCTTCGCGGAGTAGAACTTCACGTCGGCCAGGTTGCCCTTGTTGGCCGTGCCACGCTCGGCGGTGAGCTGGAACTCGAGCTTCTCGCCCGTGGCCGCCGCGAACACCCAGTCCTGCGTCTCCATCACCGGTCCGGTGGCGCCGGCGGAAAGCGAGCGCTGCAACGAGTGCGTCGTCGCGAGGAGGTAATTTCCGAAAAGACCGGGCACATTGGCCGGGTCATTGGTGATTCCGCCGATCACGAGCTGCGCGTTCGCGCCGGCGGCATCCTTCACCGGGGCGACAAGGTAGACAAGGCGATGGGAACCGGAGCCGAGCGGTTTGCCGTCCGGGCCGTTCACGCTGATGCGGTCAATGAAGACAACGCGCAGGTTGCAGTCCTTCGCCGGGCCGGTGGTGGCAACATTGGACGTGAACCCCGCGGGCAGATAAGCGGCCAGCGCCTTTTCCGGCACGAGGAGATCGAGCTGGAAACGGGCCTCGAGGCTGTTCTCCACCACGGTCTCCGCGGCGTGGGCGGCGGTCACCAGCAGGAAGGAGAGCAAGGGAAGCAGCAGGGCGGCAAAACGACGGAGGGATGTTTTCATGGGGAGAAAGCGGAATGTGAGACGGGGCGCCGGATCTGAAGCGAAGGCCGCGGGAAGCGCAACGCCGGGTCAGGAGATTTTAACCGCGGGCGCCCAATCCTGTTGGCCGCAAAAAGGCGCAGAAGGCGCAAAACGGAACGAACCCTGTATTTTGCCCCAGAGGCACAAAGGCACAGAGGTCGGATGAATTGGGTCCGGAACCCAAAACAATTAACCGAGGCTTGGGCTCCGTGTCTCTGTGTCTCTGTGGCAAAACTTCCGGGGCATTTTTTGCGCCTTCTGCGCCTTTTTGCGGCCAACGGTTTCAGGTTTTCGCCGAAGCGGGCTCGCCCTGACCCGGGGGCGGCACCTAGGTTTCGGTTCATGTCCCAGCAGCCGGTGCCGGAAAAATCCCCCCTCGCGGAAAAGCGCGCCGGGCGGATCCTCCTTGGGTGGGTGGCGGCCCTGGCGCTGTTCGCGATCTACGCAGCCTTCCGCCAGCGCGCGATCTGGGGCGCCGATTCGTTCGGCTATCTCGAGCTGGGGAAATTATTCAGCGAGGGACGCGTGCACCTGCCGCTGGCGTTTTCCGCGGCGGAATTTCCCGCGGTCGTGCCGCCGGGTTTCACACCGGGCGCGGACGGGCTGGTCGCGCCGGGTTATCCGCCGGGATTTCCGCTGCTGCTGGCGCTCGGACACCTGCTCGGGGCGCCGATGTTCGTGACGCCCGTGCTGGGCGTCGTTTCCTGCTGGCTGCTTTATCAGCTGCTGCACGAGCGGATCGGCCGCGGGGCCGCCGCCGCGTTCACCCTGGCGTGGGCCTTCATGCCGCTGACGGTGATGGGCAGCACGATGGTGATGAGCGACGGCGTTGCCGCCACGGTGCTGCTCGGCGCGCTCCTCGCCCACCAGCGTGGAAAGATGACCGCGACCGGCTGGCTGCTCGGTCTGGCGATCGCGGTGCGGCCGACCAACGCGCTGTTCCTCGCGCCCTTCGCGCTGTTTTGCCGCTGGGACCGCGCGCACGTCCAGCTCGCGGTTCACCTCGGCCTGGCCGGCGCGGTTTACGCGGCCTACAACACCTGGCTGTACGGCGCGCCGTGGCGCACGGGCTACGGGGATGTGGCCGGTGGTCTCCAACCAGCCCTGCTGCCTTCCCATCTGAAGTTCTACCTTCGGGAGTCATGGAATGTGCTTTCGCCCGTCGTGGTGATCCTGGCGGGA
Source organism: Opitutus sp. GAS368 (assembly GCA_945903545.1). Classification (GTDB taxonomy): domain Bacteria; phylum Verrucomicrobiota; class Verrucomicrobiia; order Opitutales; family Opitutaceae; genus CAIYFD01. Next base: position 3,180 of record CAMDOO010000026.1, read on the forward strand.
CACGGTCTCGCGCCGCTGACCCGGCGGAAACTCGGCCTGCTGCTTTGGCCGGTGATGCTCGCGTTGTTCTACGCCTGCTGGGATGCAGGCGGCAGCGACCGGTGGTGGTGGACGCGCTTTCTGATGCCGGGGCATCCGCTGCTGTTTCTGCTCGCCGCGGAGGGATTCGCGAACGTCCGCGGCTGGTGGTCGGCCCGATTGGGCCCGAGCCGAGCCGGTTTCGCCGGGGTGATCCTGACCGCCGTGGTCGCCCTGCTGCCGATCTATTACGTGGCCTTCGGCCTGGGCCGGCGCGACCTGTGGCAACGCGACACCGGCCTGGTCAACCACGAGGTCGTGGCGCGCGTGGCGAAGCTGGCACCAGCCGGCAGCCTTGTCGGCACGATCGAGCACGCCAGCACCTGCCTGATCGAAACGGACCTCGTTCCGTTCAGCCCGCTCGACGCCAGTGCCCCGCGGCTGGTGACCAAAGCCCTGGGCGAAGGACGCCGCATTTTCGTGCTGCTCGAACCTTGGAACGCGGAAAACGAGACCGTGCGGCTCCTCCTGCAGCGGTACCACGGGCGCGAGATCGCGCGTTATCCCGAACTTTGGAACGGACTGCCGTTGTATGAGCTCGGGGCGCCGTGACGCGGCAATCAGCTTCATGCGGAATCGTTTCAGCCTGCAGCGCGAAATGACTGCCTTCGCAGACTACGGCGCGCAGCCTTCTCCTTCGCCTTTAGCTGGCGCAGCCAGCCGTAAGCTCGGCGAAGGCTGGTGCGGCTGGAGAGAATCGAACTCTCGACACCTGCTTGGAAGGCAGAGGTTTTACCACTAAACTACAGCCGCGAGGTCGGCGGAGATTCGCGAGGCCGGCAGGTGTCGTCAAGACCGGGGGCGGGAGCGGTGTCTGTTCGGTTTGCATCGGTTTCTGTAGCTGGCCTCGGTGAGGCCGGAGGATCGGATCCGGGGTCACCCGTCTTCGCTCTTCGAGCTACGCCGAGGCAAGACGACCCCGGCTACAGAATACCAGGCCCTGAGCCGGCCTGGCGGCCATTATCGGATTTTTTACCTCCACCCCGGGAAATTGGGTTGCCGGGCCCCGGGGGTGGGCTATGGCTTGGCGCGCTATGGCGCTCCTCACTCCCGCTTCGTCCGGCGCCTCCGCCACGGCCCGTCCGGCGGCAGGCCAGCCCAAACGTCCGAACGTCAAGGCCGCGCAGGCGCTGGCCAAGCAGAAGGCCCTCGAGAAGAAGGCCAAGAAGTACAAGCTGCCCCTCGGCGAACTCGCCATTTTCACCCAGCAACTCGCGTCGCTGCTCAACGCCGGCCTCCCGCTCGTCCAGTGCCTCGAGGCCCTGCAGGACCAGACCGAGGACCCGTGTTTCCGGATCATCATCCGCGACGTCCGCCTCGATATCTCGTCGGGCAATTCCTTCTCGTCCTCGGTGAAAAAGTTCCCGAAGAGCTTTCCCAACCTCTTCATCTCCATGGTCGAGGCCGGTGAAGCCTCCGGCGCGCTCGCGGAAATCCTGAGCAAGGTCGCCAGCTACTTCGAGGCCAGCGTCAAGCTGACCAAGAAAGTGAAGTCGGCCATGACCTACCCGATCGCCGTCATCGGCCTCGCGGTCGCCTTGGTCAACGTGCTCCTGATCTTCGTCATCCCGGTCTTCGCCGACATGTTCAAGGACTTCGGCGCCAAGCTGCCGGCCCCGACCCAGATGCTGATCGACCTCAGCAACTTCCTGAAGCCCGCGATGTCGTTCCCCGGGTTCCTCACCAAGATCAGCATCATCCATCTCATCGCCGCCGCCTATTTCGGCTGGGTCGGCCTGCAGAAGTTCACCGCGACCCCGAAGGGCCGCCGGGTCCAGGACCAGTTCCTGGTGCGCGCACCCATCTTCGGCAACCTGATCCACAAGATCGCGCTCTCCCGCTTCTGCCGCACCTACGCCACCCTGATCCGCTCGGGTGTGCCGATCCTGCGTACGCTGGAGATCGTCTCGTCCGCCAGCGGCAAGACCCAGATCGAGGACGCCTGCGCCGAGATCAGCCGGCACGTCAGCCAGGGCGGCCAGGTCTCCGAGGTGCTCGCGGCCAATCCCTTCTTCCCTCCCATGATGAAACACATGGTGAAGGCCGGTGAGTCCACGGGCAACGTGGACGGCATGATGAGCAAGATCGCGGACTTCTATGATGTCGAATGCGAGGCGACTGTCTCGGCCCTCACCTCCCTCATCGAACCGCTGCTCATCGTGTTCCTCGGCGTGGTGGTCGGCGGCATCGTCATGGCGATGTTCCTCCCCATCTTCCAACTCGGCGCCGTCGCGGGCGGCGTCAACTAAGGGGTCGCGGGCGGCTTCCCGGTTGACCCGGAGCCACCGGAACCGGAACGTCGGCCGTTCATGCCTTCCCTCCTCATCGTCGACGACCTGCTCTCGATCCACGAGATGCTGGAGGCTGTCATCCAGCCGAAAGGTTACGCGACGGCGTTCACCACGGACGGCGAAAAGGCCCTGGCCCGCTACAAGGTGGAGAAGTTTGACCTGGTGCTGGCCGACATCGACATGAAGCCGATGGACGGCATCACCCTGCTCAAGCAGCTTAAGGTCTACGACCCCAGCGCGGTGGTGATCATCATGACCGCGTACGCGAGCACCGAGAGCGCGGTGCAGGCCCTGAAGTACGGCGCCTTCGATTACCTGCAAAAGCCCTTCCGGGTCGACGAGCTGCTCGCCACCCTCAAGCGGGCCTTCGAGTACCGGGCCTTCCAGTCCGAGCGCTCCGCGGCCGCCGGTGCCTCCACGATCAAGGCCGGCGACATCGAGGCGCGCCTCGTCGGCAGCAGCCCCGCCGTGAAGAAACTGGTCCAGCAGGTGAAGAAGCTGATTACCGTGCGCACCCCCGTGCTGCTCACCGGCGAGGCCGGCACCGGCAAGGGCGTGGTGGCCGACATCCTTCATGAGCCGTCGCACGCGCCGGAGGCGCCGCTCGTGCGCATCGACTGCTCGCTCAGCAGCGAGGGCAACTTCCGCGCCGGCCTGCTAGGGGAAAACGGCGAGGGCGGCAACTGGGTGCGCCAGGCGAAGGGCGGCACGCTCTTCCTGAGCAACATCCACAGCCTGCCGATGGCGATGCAGACGGAACTCGTCAGCGTGCTCCGCAACAACGCCCATGGGTTCCGGCTGATCTGCAGCACAAACGAGAACCTCGAGGAACTGGCCGACCAGGGGAAGTTCCACGACGAGCTTTTCTACCGCGTGGCCTCGCTGCCGGTCCGCACCCCGGCGCTGCGCGAGCGCGCGGGCGACCTGCCGCTGCTCGCCAAGCACTTCGCCGCCCGGGTCGCCAACCCGCACTTCGACGCCGCGCTGGTGGAGTTCTCGGAAGACGCCCTCGCGGTGATGGCCTCCTACGACTGGCCGGGTAATCTCGCGGAGCTGAACCAGGTGGTGTCCCAGATCGCGTCCACAGCAGATGCCCGCATCGTGACCTCGGAGCAGCTGCCGATGCGCCTGCGCGAGATCAAGGCGTGGCCGACCCTCGGCCAGTACCTCGCCGGCCAGGAAAAGCAGTACATCGAGCGGGTCCTCCACGCCTGCAAGGGCGACAAGGCCACCGCGGCCAAGGCGCTCGGCGTCGACCCCAGCCGGCTGGCCTGAGGTAGGGTTGTCTCGACGAGCCCTTCGACTCCGCTCAGGGCCTTGAGCCTGTCGAAACGGGCGACCGCGATGATCGATCCCAGCCGGCCCGTTCGACAAGCTCAGGGTCCCGAGCGAGGTCGAGGGAGTCGTCGACCCAGCCCCACCCAAAATCCCGGTCCGCCGGGACGGCGGACCCTACCCGCGATCCGTTTCCCGCAGCAGCCGGGCATCCGCCACAAACGGCCCGCAGGGCAGGAACGCCGCGACCAGGAGCCAGGCCGTGGTCCGGAGCGGCCAGCGCTGTTCGCGCTGCGCCAGGACCACCAGCACCACGTAGAGGATAAAGAGGGCCCCATGGGCCATCCCGACGACCCGCACCGCCTCGGGCTGGCCGGCGAGGTACTTCAAGGGCATGGCAATACCCAAGAGGACGAGGAACGACACCCCCTCGAGGAACCCCGCCACCCGGAGGCGCCCGACCGTGGACTTGAACAAAGACATGGCCGGGAGAGAACTGATGTAGGCTGGCCGCGCAAGAACCGAGGCGTCCCGGTCGCGAGCATCCGCGCTGAGGCGCGGTCCTTCACCGATCCACCGGCAGAGGTCTGCCGGTGCTACATCAGCGAGATCGACTGTAGCCGGGCAGACCCCTGCCCGGGGATTGGGGCCAAGGCATTTTCCCGCAGGGAAAATGCCCCCAAATGCATTCCCGCCGCTTTCCCGCTTGCCGCGCGTTTTTCCACTCTCAACCTTCGTCAAAATCTACGTCCATGCCCAAACGCCCCGACCTTAAGTCCATACTCATCATCGGTGCCGGCCCGATCGTGATCGGGCAGGCCTGTGAGTTCGACTATTCGGGCACCCAAGCCTGCAAGGCCCTGAAGGAGGAAGGCTACCGCGTCATCCTCGTGAACTCGAACCCGGCCACGATCATGACCGACCCGGAGTTCGCGGACGTGACGTACATCGAGCCGCTGACGGTCGAGATCCTCGAGAAGATCATCGCGGCGGAGCGCCCCTCGGCCCTCCTCCCCACCCTCGGCGGACAGACGGCGCTGAACCTCTCGATGGAGCTCGATAAGCAGGGCATCCTGGCGAAATACGGCGTCGAGATGATCGGCGCGAAGCCGGAGGCGATCACGAAGGGCGAGGACCGCGAGATCTTCAAGCAGTGCATGCTCAAGATCGGCCTCGATGTCGCGAAGTCGCGCACCGTGAAAACGATGAACGAGGCCCGCGAGGCGGCCGAGTTCCTCGGGGCGTTCCCGCTCATCATCCGCCCGTCCTTCACCCTCGGCGGCTCCGGCGGCGGCATCGCCTACAACCGCGAGGAATTCGAGCAGATCTGCGCCAACGGCCTCGACCTCTCCCCCGTCCACGAGGTGCTCGTCGAGGAATGCCTGCTCGGCTGGAAGGAGTACGAGATGGAGGTGATGCGCGATCGGAAGGACCAGTGCGTCGTCATCTGCTCGATCGAGAATTTCGACCCGATGGGCGTGCACACCGGCGACTCGATCACGGTCGCGCCGGCCATGACCCTCACCGACAAGGAATTTCAGGTGATGCGCGACGCCTCGTTCGCCGTCATCCGCGAGATCGGCGTCGAGACCGGCGGCTCCAACATCCAGTTCTCCGTCGACCCCGACACCGGCCGCATGGTCGTGATCGAGATGAACCCGCGCGTGAGCCGGAGCTCCGCCCTCGCCTCCAAGGCGACCGGCTTCCCGATCGCGAAAATCGCCGCCAAGCTCGCCGTCGGCTACACCCTCGACGAGCTCCGCAACGACATCACGCGCCTAACGCCCGCGAGCTTCGAGCCGACGATCGACTACGTCGTCACCAAGATCCCGCGCTTCACCTTCGAGAAGTTCCCGGACGCCGACCCCACCCTGACGTCCGCCATGAAGTCCGTCGGCGAGGCCATGGCTATTGGCCGCACCTTCAAGGAGTCGATGCAGAAATGCCTGCGCTCGCTTGAGACCGGCGCCCGCGGCTTCGGCGGCGGCGGCAAGCACGGCCACGACGAACCCGTCGAGGAAAAGGAAATCAACGCCAAGCTCGGCACGCCGAATGCCGAGCGCGTCTACTTCATCCGCCACGCCTTCAAGGCCGGCTACTCGGTCGACCGCATCTTCGACCTCACGAAGATCGACCGCTGGTTCCTGACACAACTGCACGAGATCTTCGTGATGGAGCAGGAGCTGGCCAAGCAGACCCTCGCCACGGTGGACACCGCGGACCTGCGCCGCGCCAAGCAGTTCGGTTTTTCTGACGCCCAGCTCGCGCACATCCTGAAGAGCGAGCTCATCACGGTGCGCAATGACCGGAAAAAGCGCGGCATCCAGACGACCTACCGCCTGGTCGACACCTGCGCCGCCGAGTTCGAGGCCTTCACGCCCTATTATTACTCGAGCTACGGCGATGAGAACGAGGTGATCGCCTCCACCAAGCCGAAGATCATGATCCTCGGCGGCGGGCCGAACCGGATCGGCCAGGGCATCGAGTTCGACTACTGCTGCGTCCACGCCAGCTTCGCCCTTCGCGAGATCGGCTACGAGACGGTGATGGTGAACTCGAACCCCGAGACGGTCTCGACCGACTACGACACGAGCGACCGCCTCTACTTCGAGCCGCTCACGCTCGAGGACGTGCTCGAGGTCTACCAGCAGGAGAAGTGCGACGGCGCCATCGTGCAGTTCGGCGGCCAGACCCCCCTCAACCTCGCGGCCGCCCTGAAGGCCAACGGCGTGAACATCATCGGCACCTCGCCCGAGAGCATCGACCAGGCCGAGGACCGGAAGCAGTTCTCCGCGATTCTCGACAAGGTTGGCCTGAAGTCCCCGTCCAACCGGACCGCGCTGAACGAGACCGACGCGCAGAATTTCGCCAAGGAGATCGGCTTCCCCGTGCTGCTGCGGCCGTCCTTCGTACTCGGCGGGCGCGGCATGTTCATCGTCTACAGCGAGGACGAGTTCCGCGCCGTCGTGCGCCAGGCGTTTGATGTCATGCCCGGCAAGCCGGTGCTGATCGACAAGTTCCTCGAGGATGCGATCGAGCTCGATGTCGACTGCATCGCCGACGGCGAGACTTCGGTGATCGGCGGCATGCTCGAGCACATCGAGTTCGCCGGCGTGCACTCCGGCGATGCCGCGATGGTGATGCCCCCGCACACGCTGTCCCCTGCCATGCTCAACACCGTGCGCACCGCGACCCACGCGCTCGCCCGCGAGCTGAAGGTGATTGGGCTGATGAACGTGCAGTTCGCGATCAAGGACAACCAACTCTATGTCCTCGAGGTGAACCCGCGCGCCTCGCGCACCGTGCCCTTCGTCGCCAAGGCCATCGGCGTGCCGCTGGCCAAGCTCGCCGCCAAGGTCATGACCGGGAAGAAGCTCAAGGACCTCGGCTTCACCCGCGAGCAGACCCCGAAGCACTGGTGCGTGAAGGAGGCCGTGTTCCCGTTTGTGCGCTTCCCGGGCGCCACCATCACCCTCGGGCCGGAAATGCGCTCGACCGGCGAGGTCATGGGCATCGATGCCGACCTCGGCGTCGCCTTCGCCAAGGCCCAGGCCGCGGCCAAGCCCGGCCTGCCGGTCAAGGGCAACGTCTTCCTAAGCGTGAAGGATGCCGACAAGGCCCGCGCGGTGAACCTCGCCCGCGAGCTCTGCGCCATGGGATTTGAGATCTATTCCACCAGCGGCACCGCGACGATCCTCGCGGAAAACGGCGTGCCAGTGAAGCGACTGGCGAAGCTCAGCGAGGGCCGGCCCAACGCGGTCGACCTGATCAAGAACGGCCAGATCCAGATGGTGATCAACACCCCGGGCGGCATGATCCCGCGCCGCGACGAGAACCGGATCCGCTCGGCCGCCTACGCCCACAATGTCTGCATCATGACCACCATCACCGGCGCCCTCGCCGCGGTGGAGGGCATCCATGCCCTGCGCGAGAAGCCGGTCGGCGTCCGCCCGATCCAGAGCTATCGCGGCAACGTGAACATCGTCTGACCGGCCGGAACGCAGGATTCCGGTCCAGGTCCCGGCCAGCCGGCTTCGTGATGTCCCCGGGGGTTACCGCAGCCCAAGGGCCCTGAACTTCAAACGCCGCGGCGGCGGCGCCAACGGAACAGCGCGCCCAGCAGGCTGCCGCCGCCCAGCAGCGCCCACGTCGCGGGCTCGGGAATGGCCGAGAAATCCCCAATCTTGTAGCCCTGCCACAGTCCGCCCGGACCGTCCGTGATGAAAACCCGCCCGTTCGCGATGCTGAGGCTGAAGTTCGGATCAAAACCCGTGCCGGCACCGACCAGCGTGGTGGTCCCGATCCGGTTCCCGAGTGTGTCCCAGACCGACAGCGTGCGATCGACATACGTGAACCAATAATCGCCGGCGGCCGCAATGCCACGGTCCTGCGGATAGCTCCCTTCGCCGTTCGCACCCCAGCCGGCGAGGCTCACGGTCCCGAGCAACGTGCCGCTCAGGTTGTAGCGCCGGACGACGCCGGCGTTGAACGCCAGGAATTCCTGACCCGCACCGTTGAAGACCACCGCCGACTGCTCGTTCAGGCCGGACAAGTTCACGGAGGTCGCCGAAAAAACCCCGGGCGACGTCTGCTGGTAGATGGTCCCGTTGCCGTACTGCCGGGCGTACACCGTGCCGCGGCTGTTCGGATTCACGAACACGGAACGGAAATCCAGGCCCGGGGAAAAAGTCTGCACAAGCGTGCCATTGCTCGTGATCTGGGCATAACGCACGCCGCTGGTGCTTCCGCCCGAGGACGTCCAATAATGGGTGCCGTCGAACGTGATCGTCATGGACGAGGAACCCAGCGGATCGGAAAACGTGACATCCGCCGTGTAGCTTGAAAGCAGGCCCGCCGCGGCCACGGCCCGGGTGCCATGGAAAAAGCCGAGCGCGAGCACGGTGAGAATGACCAGTTTTCTCGAAGTTGCTTTCATGAAGACCCACGGAGGCTGTCTTGGCGCTGATTTCTCGCAATAAATTTAGCTGGGTCCTCTGCCCCGGCGCTTCTCCTTTTGTCGAGCGTAGCCGGAATCTTTCAGAAGCTACCGATCTCCAAGCAGCTGGGTCCGATCAGCCTGCATTGCCTTGAGCGACTCCCCGGGGGTCGCCACCGATCCTCCCCATCATTTAAACGAATTTACACCGCGCGTGCCTTAAAGTCTCGTGGCCCATCGTCCGCACTCCCGCCCAACCCATGCCCGCTCCCGTCACCCTCGTCGCCTTGCTGCATGGTCCCGACCAACCGGGACTGGTGGCGCGCGTCGCCGGCTGGATTTTTGCCCGCGGCGGCAATATTCTCCACGCGGACCAGCACCGTGACATGGAAGAGGGAATTTTCTTCCAGCGCATCGAGTGGGTGCCGGTGCGCGAGTCCAGCGCCGGCCATGAGGCGGAAGAGTTTCTCGCCTTCGCGGCCTCGCTCGGGATGCAGGCGCGGATCCGCCACTCCGGCCGGAAACCGCGTGTGGCGGTCTTGGTCTCGAAAGCCGACCACTGTTTTCACGACCTCGCCCTGCGCTGGCGTGCCGGGGAGTTCTCCGGGGAGTTGGTCGCGGTCATCTCCAACCACCGGGATTTGGCGGCAACCGCCAAATCCTATGGGCTGCCTTTTCATCACATTCCGGTGACGCAGAAAACGAAGGCCGCGGCGGAAAAACGCCAACTGGCGCTCCTGCGAAAGCAGCGGGTCGAGCTGGTGGTCCTCGCCCGTTACATGCAGATCTTGTCCGGAACATTCCTCCAGGAATTTTCCGGACCGGTGATCAACATCCACCACTCTTTTCTCCCGGCGTTCGCCGGCGGCCGGCCTTACCACCAGGCCCACGCCCGCGGCGTGAAGCTGATCGGGGCCACGGCGCACTACGCGACCAAGGATCTCGATGAGGGCCCGATCATCCATCAGGACGTGGCCCGCGTGACGCATCGCCACGGCGTCGATGACCTCATCCGCATGGGCCGCGACCTGGAGAAGCGCGTGCTGGCGCAGGCCGTGCGCTGGCACCTCGAGGGCCGCACCCTCGCCTATCGCAACAAGACGGTGGTGTTCGACTAGCGGGACGGCGCTAGCAGGCGCTATAACGTAATTTCCGGGCCCGATCTTTCACGGAAAATTTTTCGGGAGAAAGTATTTCGCTGCGTCTACCGCCCAAGGCAGAGCCCGGCTTACTGGCGCATGAATCCAGAGCTCCATCCCTCATCAGACCGATCGGTCGGATCCGACGGATCAGTCCGATCCTCCGGCAAGTCCGAAACCGGCCCCCTGCGCCCCGGCGGCGGCTATCGCGGCCTCAAGAGTTTCCGAGCCGCCTCCACGGTCTACGATGCCGCCGTTTCCTTTACCCAGCGCTTCCTGGATCCCCGCTCGCGGACTGTGGACCAGATGGTGCAAGCGGCGCGCAGCGGCCGGCAGAACATCGCCGAGAGCAGCCGTGCCTCCCGCAACTCGAGCCAGACGGAGCTGCGCTTGGTGGGCGTCGCCCGCGCCAGCCTCGATGAGCTTTTGCTGGATTTTGAGGATTTCCTGCGGCAGCGAAAACTGCGGCAATGGACCAAGGATGATCCGGAGGCGAAGGCGGTCTGCGCGTTGGCGGCTTACCGGGTAGATCCAGAATATCGGACCGAGCGGTCGGATCCGTCTGATCAGTCCGATCTTGCCGCCTACCGGCAATGGCTCAGGCACGCCGATCCCGCTATCGTGGCCAACGCCATCATCTGCCTGATCCACCAGACCAACTACCTGCTCGACCGGCAGCTGCAGGCTCTGGAACGCGAATTCATCACCGAGGGCGGCGACACGGAACGGTTGGCCGCCGCGAGGCTGGCCCATCGGCGACAAGAGCATCGGACCGATCAGTCGGATCCGACCGATCGGTCCAATAAGGAATCTCCGCGCTGCCCGAAATGCGGTGGCCTGATGGCCATGCGCACCGCCCGCACCGGTCGCCATGCCGGCCAATCCTTCTGGGGCTGCCTCGGTTTTCCCGAGTGCCGGGGAATACTGCCCGCCAAATAAAATGGGCCCGCCGGTAAGGGCGGGCCCAGGGAACGGTCGATTCAGGGGTTACTTCTTACCAATTTGTTTCATCAGCTGCTCGGTGATCTGCTGCACGAGCGCCTCGACCGACGGGTCGGATTTGACGGCATCGCCCTCGGTATCAGGCGCGAGGCAGGTCGCGGTTGGGCGGAAGTCGGCGCTGTCGCAGAGCTCGCACTCCTTGAGGTTGGCGCGGGGATCCGTCATGCCGAGCTTCTGGCGGATGTTGATCAGCTCCTTCGCCTGGCCGCCGGTGAAGCGGTGCAGGCCGCCGCCGAGGCTGGCAGCAAAGCCGACGGTGCGGCAGTAGGAGTCGATGTTCTCCATCTTCCAGTAGGCATCCTCGACGTCCTTGCCCCAGCAGATGACGCCATGGTTCTCCATCAGTACCGCCTGGTGGACCTTGCCGACCTCGCCGACCTCGTCGGCGTTTTCCTTCGAGCCGGGGGTCTTGTAGGTGGCGACACCGATCTTGCCGAGGAACACCTCGGCCTCGGGGATAAGGCAGGAGGGAATGTCGACGTTGGAGATGGCAAAGGCCGTGGCGTGCGGCGGGTGCGCGTGCACGCAGGACTTGGCCGCGGGCTGGCGCTTCATGATGCCGAAGTGCGTCATCGCCTCGCTGGTGCGGACGCGCGTGCCGGCGAGCTGCTTGCCGTCGAGGTCGACGAGGCAGATGTCCTCGGGCTTCATGAAGCCCTTGCAGATCAGGGTCGGCGTGCAGAGGGCGAGATTGTCGCCGACGCGGACGGTGATGTTGCCGCCGTTGCCATCGGTGTACTCGCGCACCCAGAGACGGCGGCCGATGTCGCAGATGCGATCCTTGAGGACCTGCATGTCCGCCGAATGGAAGAACTTCTCGAGGTCGGCGGCCGACTTCGCGTCGGCGCCGGGCTTCCAGCGGTACTCGAGGTCGGGGGTCTTCGGAGTCGAGGGCCCTTTGCTAGCGGCGGCTGGAGCTGCCGCGGTAGTCTTGCCCGCGCGACCGCCATAAAGCAGATCGCGGGCGGAGGGCGTCAGGATGGAGCCGGCGGGCGGTTGCTCGCCCTTGCGCTGGAGTTCCTCGGCATCTTGAACGGTGATGACTTTGGCCATGGGAAATTAGGAGTTGGGAGAGGGGAGATCGGAGATGGGGAAAGGAGGCGGCTACTTGGCGGCCGGCGGATTGTAGAAGACCTGGTCGATGAGCGCGGCGTTGAAGGCATCCACCGGCATCGGGTTCTCGAATGGTGCGCTGGCCTCGGCGCCCTCGGTGAAGCCGATCAGGTGTCCCTGCCCTGCGCCGAGATTGTCGTACACGACCAGGCTCATGCCCTTGGCCAACGGCGAGATCGGGCCGCCCTTGAGCTGTTCCCGGCCGCACGGCTGCACGAGCAGGAAGCGGCCGCCCTTGTAGGCGGGATCCTGGTGCGAGAGGGAGACTTTACCGATGACGTGGCCGAGGCGCATGGTCAGACGGTGGCTGGATCGGGATCAACGATCGCCATGATGATGTTGCGGAGCGGGGACTTTTCGTCGCCGACGTGCTTGCGCGTGTGCGAACCGTCGGTCGAGACCAGCACATGCTCGTGCAGGCCGGCGCTGAGCGGGTCGATCGCGAGGATCGGCGTACCTTCCTCCTGGCCGTGCTCGTCGAGCGGCTGGCAGATGATCGAGCGGCAACCCACCATGCTGGGATGGCAGATCGTCGTCACCACCACTCCGTCGACGCGGGCGAGGATCATGCTGACCCCTCCGGGGAAGTGACAAGTGACAGGTGGCAAGTGACAAGCGCCCAGCAGGTGAGCCGACCGAGATCGGTCGCATGCTCCTGCCCCTTGGTCCTTGTTGCTTGGTTCTTCACCTTCAGGAGAGCTTGAGGCCGTCCACCGTCACGCTGCGGCGGGTGCGGGTGAAGGTCTTCGGGTTGGTGATGCCCTCGCCGGTGGTGGTGGCGATCGAGTAGCTGAGGTAGCCCTCGCCGCCGAGGCCGAGGCCGGCGGTCGACGGGCCGTTCTTGACGAAGAGCGTGGTGTCGAGCGCCCGGGCCATCATCGTCATGTGGTCGAGGTTCAGCGAGTGGATGATCGCAGAGTGCTTGTAGCCGTGCTCCGACTTCTTCGCGAACTCGATGCCCTGCTCGATGCTCTTCACGGCGACGACCGGGATCATCGGCATCATCTGCTCCTCCATGACGAAGAGGTTCTCGACGTCGGTCTGGGCGAAAAGGATCGGGGTCGCCGCGGGGGCGGAAACGCCGGCAACCTTGGCCAGGACGGCCGCGTCGGCGCCAACGTACTTGCGGTTGACCGCGGGATGGGAGCAGCCGCCCGCGTCCTTCGTGAAGGTGAAGGCCTCGGCGGCGAGCTTCTCGACCTGCTGGGCGTTGAGCTGCACGGCGCCGGCGCCCCGGAGGGCATCGATGAACTTGGCCGCATGCTGCTCGAGCACGAAGACCTGCTTCTCGCCGATGCAGAGGAGATTGTTGTCGAAGCCGCCGCCCGAGACGACATCCCCGGCCGCCTTCTGCAGGCTGCCGGTGCCGTCGACCAGCACGGGGGGATTGCCCGGACCGGCGCAGATGGCACGCTTGCCGGACTTCATGGCGGCGTTGACGACGGCCGGGCCGCCGGTGACGCAGAGGAGGCGGACAAACTCGTTCTTGGTCAGGGCGTCGAAGGTGTCGAGGGACGGCTTCTCGACGGTGCAGACAAGATTCTCGATCCCGAGCGCGGCGTGGATGGCCTCGTTGTAGGCCCGCACGGCCAGGGCCGCGGAACGCGCGCCACCCGGGTGCGGGTTGAAGACCACCGAGTTGCCGGCGGCGACGATGTTGATGATGTTGCCGCTGAGCGTGGGCACCGAGTGGGTGACCGGGAGGATGGCGCCGACGACGCCGAACGGCGTGTACTCTTCCAGCGTGACGCCGTGGTCGCCGCTCAGCCCGTAGGGATTGAGCCACTCGACCCCGGGCACGAGCTTCACGATCTGGAGCTTGGCGACCTTGTGCTCAAGGCGGCCGATCTTGGTCTCCTCGAACTCGAACTTGCCCCACTCTTCCGCCTTGGCCGTGGCCATGGCCTTGATGATCTCGACGACCTTCGCGCGGCCGGCAAAGCCCTTCTGCTTGAGCTGCTCGAAGGCGTCCTGCGCGGCGGCGCAGGCGTCCTTCATCTCATCGAACACGCCGAAGCGCGGGCCGGAGCGGCGCACCGCCGGGGCGGCGGCCGGAGCCGGGGCCGCGGGGGCGGACGCGCCGGGCAGGCGTCCGAGGTTGCGCAGAACGTCCTCCACGACGGCGCGCAGGGCTTTTTCATCCAGTTGCAGGGTGGAACTCATGAGGGGATTTCCGGAATGATGGGGAGGGCCAGCGCGGGCGGGAGCGGCTCAGGGCGTGGCTACTTCTTGGGCGGGTAAACTTTCTGGTTCAGGACCTCGACGGTATCGACGATGCCGACCACCACCGCGTCGACCGGCAGGCTTTTCATGCCCGTGGCCTGGCGCGCGGAGCTGCCCTGGCAGAAGAGCACGAGCTCATCGAGGCCGGCGCCGAGGGTGTCGACGCCGACGATGGTGTTGGCCCCGTTGCGGAACTGGGTCGGGTTGGCCTCGTCCACGAGGAGCGGACGCAGCAGCAGCAGTTTGCGACCCTTCATGGCCTCGTCCTTCTTGGTCGAGACCACGGAGCCGATGACGCGTGCGAGAAACATGGAGGGGAATTTATGATTTATGACTCACGATTTATGATTTCGGCGCCGGCGGGCGCCGGCTCGAACAATCATAAATCATCAATCATTGGTCATAAATGGGTTGATCCTTATTTCTTCGCGGCGACGGGCGCCTTGGGCAGCACGATCGAGACGTCGTCGTTCGGGCGCGGGATGACCTGCACGCTGACGACCTCGCCGACGGTGCGGGCGGCCTGGGCGCCGGCATCGGTCGCGGCCTTGACGGCGGCGACGTCGCCGATGACGACGGCGGTGCAGAGGGCGTTGCCGACCTGCTTCATCGGGCCGTAGAGGCTGACGTTGGCCGACTTGAGCATAGCGTCGGTGCCGGTGACGAGGGCGGTGAGACCCCGGGTTTCGAGAAGACCAATGGCTTTAGCGGACATGTGGGTATGGTGGGTTGGAGGTTTGGTTGAGTTGGTTCGCGGATCCGGCCTGCGCCCGTGGGGGCCGGCCGGTGCGGTTTCGGTTTCGGAAAGGGATTATTTCTTCTGGGACTGGATGCAGCGGACGGTTTCGCGGGCGACGACAAGTTCTTCGTTGGCGGGAATGACGAGGATCTTCACGCGGGAGTGGGCGGCGGAAATCTCGCCCTCGGTGCCGCGGAGGGCGGCGTTTTTCGCGGGATCGATCACGATGCCGAGCTGGTCGAGCCCGGCGCAAAACGCAGCGCGCATGTCGGGGTTGTTCTCGCCGATGCCGGCCGTGAACACGAGGGCGTCGCAGCCGTTGAGCTCAAAATGGAAGGCCCCGATCCAGTGGCGCGCGGAGTGGGTGAAGACCTCGAGGGCGAGCTTGGCGCGGGCGTTGCCCTGGGCGGCGGCGGCGTTGATGTCGCGCAGGTCGTTGCTCACGCCGGAGAGTCCGAGCAGGCCGCCCTCCTTGGTCATCTGGCGCTCCACCTCGGCCAGCGGCAGGCCGAGGGTCTTCATCACAAAGGGCACGGCGGCGGAATCGAGGTCGCCGACGCGGTTGTTCTGGGGCAGGCCCGACTGCGGGCTGAGGCCCATGCTGGTGCCGACTGCGACGCCGTCGCGGATGCCGGTCACGGAGCTGCTGCCGCCGAGGTGGCAGGACACGACGCGCAGGGCCGGACCCTGGGTCGGAACCGGGCCCGACTGGTACAGCCCGCGCACACGGTCAGCGATGTCGGCCCGGCCGAGCATCTCGGCTGAGCGTTCGGCGATGAACTTGTGGCTGGCGCCATGGAAACCGAACCGGCGCACGCCGGCTTGGTACCAGGCCTCGGGCACCGCATAGCGCGTGGCCGCCTCGGGCATCCATTGGTAGAAGGCCGTCTCGAAGAGCGCCACCAGCGGGACACCCGGGAGTTTCTCGCTGAAGCGCTTGATCCCGGCCGCGTACGGCGGGTTGTGCGCAGGCGCGATTTCCTTGAAGCCCTCGAGGGCCGCGATCACGCGGTCATCGGCCGGGACGCAGCCCGTGACACCCTTGCCGAGGACGGTCTTGAAGCCGACCCCGTGGAGGTCAGCCGCGGAGCGCACGTGGCCGGCCGCCTTGAGCTCGGCCAGGCAGTCATCGATCGCCTGGCCGTAATCCGTGACGCGCTCGTAGCCGCCCTTGGCGAGCATCGTCGCCCCGCCCGCGCCGCCGGCCCCGAGCGTTGTCGCGGGGTCGAAACGGAACAGGCGGAACTTGAACGAGGTCGAGCCGAGGTTGGCGACGAGGATGTTCATCCGGGATGGCGGCGGCCCGGCGCACGGCAAAGCGCACGCCGGGTCAGCGCGGAAATCAGGCCGCGGGGGACTGGTTGAGCCACTTGCCGAGCAGCCCGAGCTCCTCGTGCGGACGCGGGATGACCTGGACGGCGACGACCTCGCCGACCTTGGCGGCGGCCTCGGCGCCGGCGTCGATGGCGGCCTTGACCGCGGCGACATCGCCCCGGAAGAAACCGCACACGTAGCCGCTGCCGACCGCCTCGTAGCCCGTCATCGTGACGCTGGCTGACTTGAGGGCCGCGTCAGCCGCCTCGAGCAGCGCGCAAAAACCCTTCGTTTCGATCAAACCGATTGCTTCCTGTGCCATGGTAAGAGTGTGTTAAATTAAGGTTGGGTTTAGAGGCCAATCGTACGCACGAGGTCGGCATGCGGGCGGGCGATGATGTGCGAGCAGATAAGCTCGCCCACGCGCTTGGCCGCCTCGGCGCCGGCGTCGACGGCCGCTTTCACGGAGCCGACGTCGCCCTTGACGATGACGGTGACAAAGCCACCGCCGATTTGGATCTGACGAACGAGGGTGACGTTCGCCGCTTTGACCATGGCGTCGCTGGCTTCGACGCTGCCGACATAGCCACGGGTTTCTACCATTCCGATGGAATCACTCATGATGTTTTTCTGTTACGGGTGAGGGTTGTGGGTGTGAATTTACTTCAAAAGTTCGACGGGGGTATCGGGCTGCAGGGCGCAGGCGTTGCCCTCGTCGGTATCAATGTGAACCTCGAGCTTGAAGTCAGCGTGAACGCGGACGAGCAGGCGGTCGAAGGTGGTGGCGCAGGGTCCGCCGACGCGGAGCTTCATGAAATCGCCCGGCTTCACGCCGTAGAACGCGGCATCATCCGGGTGCATGTGCACGTGGGGGGCGGCGCGGATCACGCCGTCGGGCATCTCAAAAAAGCCGTTCGGGCCCATCAGCATGCAGCCGGGGGCGCCCTTGATGTTGCCGGACTGGCGGATCGGAACGTCGAAACCGAGGGCGATCGAATCCGTGAGGGCCAGCTCGATCTGGTTCAGGTCGCGGCAGGGACCGAGGATGCGGAGATTGGAGATCACGCGGCTGCGCGGGCCGATGAGCGTGACGGTCTCCTTGGCGGCGAACTGGTCCTTCTGGTAAAGCCACTTCATCGGCGTGAGCTTCGCGCCCTTGCCGAACAGCGCCTCAACGGCCTGGGGGGTAAGGTGGCAATGGCGCGCGCTGATGTTCACCAGCAGCGGATTCGGGGCGGCAGCTGAGCGGGGTAGCGATTTGCCCAAACGTTGGTACAAAGCTCGGCGCACCTGGTGCTCGACTTCGACGCGATTGGGCAGTGGAGGAGGCAAAGACATGAAGGAATTTGCGGTAAAGCTGTCGGACAGTCCCAGATATTGGGAGATATTGTCAAGTAATCATTGCAATATCTCCCATAAACTTCCAAATCTTACCACGCGATGCACCCCGAGGAACGCCAATCCAAAGTCGAAGCCTACCTGCACAAGGCGGAATTCGCTTCTTTGGAAGAGCTTGCGTCACACGTCGGCGTTTCGGTTTCAACCGTTCGGCGCGATGTCAGCGTCTTGGAGGAAAAAAAGGTTCTCCGTCGCACGCATGGAGGCGCCCGCACCCTGCAGCCGAAGACCGACGAGTTTGTCTTCAATGTGCGCGACACCCACCAGGTCGCGGAAAAGGAAGCGATCGGCGAGGCCTGTGCCGCCCTGATCCAGCCCGGCCAGAACGTGATCATGGATGGCGGCACGACCTGCTTCCACGTCGCGAAGCGCCTTGGCGACAAGGTCGCGCAGATCATCACCAGCTCCCTCCCGGTCGCCAATTTCTTCTCGGCCTCCAACCGCCACGAGGTTCACCTCTCCGGCGGCGTGATCTACCCGCGCCTGGGCGTGCTGGTCGGACCGCACGCGGTCGACACCTTTTCGCGGATGCACGCCGACGTCGCCATCCTCAGCGGCAGCGGCCTCTCCGAGGACGGCATCTACAACTCGCACGCGCTGCTGGTGGACATCCAGCGCGCCATGATTGCCGGCGCCGCCAAGGTCATCTTCTGCTTCGACCACACCAAGATCGGCCGCCGCTCGACGTTCTTCGTCTGCGACTTCTCGGAGATCGACATCGTGGTCACCGACGCCGGCGCGCCCGCCTCCCTCGTGGAGCAGCTCCGCGCCCGGGGCCTCGAGGTCGTGGTCGCGCCGCTGCCAGCGTAACCGCCCGCCGCGGCCGGGTCTTGGATCGAATGCGATTTCTGTAGCTGGCTTCGCCGAGGCCGGCGGATCGGATCCGGGGTCACCCATCCTCGCTCTTCGATCTCCGCCGGGGCAAGACGACCCCGGCGACAGATGGCTCGATCCCACCAGGCTGGTTTCGGCTTGCCTCTACTACACGGGTATGCTTTACTACTACTCAAGATCAGATCCATCATGAAACTCAAATCCTTCAAGCCCACCCGGCTGGAACTGGAACTGCTGGAGCCCCTCTGGGCGCTCGGCACCGCCTCGATCCGTGAGATCCAGGAGAGCCTCCCGGAAAAGGACCGGCCGGAATACACCACCGTGCAGACGATCATCTACCGCCTCGAGGAGAAGGGTGCCGTCGAGCGCATCAAGAAGATCGGCAACGCCCACATCTTCCGCCCGCTCGTGACGCGCCAGGGCGCCGTCGCCGGCCTCGTCGAGGACTTCCTCTCCCTCTTCGCCGGCTCGCACCAGCCGCTCGTCACCCACCTCGTCGAGTCCGGCCGGATCTCCTCCGCCGAGCTCAAGCAGCTCCAGAAGCTGGTGAAGCCGTCCAAGTCAAAATAACGCCCGAATTTTCCGGAGGGGACATAAGAGGTCTTCATCGTTGACCACGGATTTCCCGGACCGATCAGCCAAGTCCGCGAAATCCGTGGTTCAACCCGATCCCACAACTCCCCGCTCCGTTTTACCTGTCTCGCAGCGTCCGTGTTAGCGTCCGTGTAAGCCCCCTTCCCCATCCGGCCCCTCCGGATCGCCCGTGTTGCCCAGTCCCCCGCCCCGGTCCCCAAGGCGCCGCCCTGCGCGGCCAAACCAGACCCCGCCACCCCATGCACGCCACCCCTGCCTTCCTGTCCTGGACGCCGGCCGATCTGGTCAACCACCTCTGGCAGTCGAGCGTCATCGCGTTCGCGCTCCTGCTCCTGATGGCGCTCTGCGTGCGCCTCTCGGCCCGCACCCGCCTCGCGCTCGGCTGGATGGCGCTGGCCAAGTTCGCCCTGCCCTTCGGCATTTTCGCCGCGATCATCACCCTGTTCGGTGGCGAGCCGGAGCACTGGGCCGTGTCCCGTCTCTTCCCGGTGCCCTTTGAGCTCTCCACGTCTTCCGCCGCGGTACTCACGGTCGACCCGGCGTCGGTCGGCACCGCCATCTTGGAGTCTGCCAATCCCGCCGCGCTGGCCGCATCGGCCACGGTCCAAGTTGAAGCACCCGGCTCGCAGGGGTTGTCGGCCGTCTTGTCCCTCCTGCAAGCGCTCGCCCTCGTCTGGCTGGCTGGCTGCGCCGGACTTTATGGCTGGTGGATCATCGGCGGTCTGCGGTTGCGCCGACGGCTCCTCGCGGAGGCGACGGAGGTCTCACCCGCCATGGCCGCCTACCTCGCGGCCGCGGCCACGAAGGCCGGCGTGCGCCAGCTCCCACGTTGCCTCTGCGTGCAGCATGGGAGCGGTCCGGGGCTGCTCGGTGTCTGGTCGCCGATCCTCACGCTCCCGCCCGGCTTGGAGAAAAAGCTGACGCCCGCCGAGCTGGAGTCGGTGCTGCTCCACGAGCTGATTCACCTTCAACGGCGCGATCCTTTCTGGCTCGCCGTGCATGTTGCCGCCGTGAGCGCCCTCTGGTTCAACCCGCTGGCTTGGCTGCTTAGCCGCTGGATCCGGCTCGAGACGGAGAAGGCCTGCGACGAGCGCGTGCTCGAAATCACCGGCCGGCCGGACACCTATGCCCAGGGAATCCTGAAAGTGGTGCACCTCGCCCTCGGCCTCCCGGAGCCACGCCTGCTGAGCGTGATCACTCCCCCAGTGGTGTCCCGCGTGAAGAACATCCTGCGCCACGGTTCGCGTCCCGACCACCGCTGGCTCCGGGCCGCCGCCCTGGCCTCCGGCGCATTTCTGCTGGCGCTCGGTGGCCATGCGGGCTCGCTCGCCAGCGCAGCGGTGATGCCTGAAACGGAATCGACCGCGCCCAATCCGCCCGTCTGGACGAGTGAGCCGCCCGGTGGCGGAAACCGGGCTCCCACGGTAACCGGTGAACCCTTCACCCAGCGTTCCGGCAACTGGAGCTTCACCCCCATCGGCACGACCACCGGTCCGACCACCCTGCTCGCCCAATCCTATCCCAAACCCCAAGCCGCCAGGGATTTCATCCAGGGGTGGGATGGCGTCACGATCTTCCGCGGGCCGATCACGAATGCCCTTCTCGACCCCGGGGTGAAGCCACTCACCGCGGCCACGCCCACGACCCAAGCCATGGCCCTCCAAGCCGGCTTGGATCCTTCGGCCATTGAATTGCTGACCAAGAACATTGAGGCTGCGAAAGCGGAGTTGGCGACCTTGCGCCAACGCTACGGAGAGCAACACCCGAGGGTCCAACAGCAGCTTGCGACCATCGGCGCACTTGAAAGCAGATCCCGCGAAGTCAGCGCCGTGATGTTCGCGCAAGCCACCGTCCCGGCGAATCCGCCGGCTGCCAGCCGCGGGCGCACTCTCTCCGGAAATGACACGCTCTCTCTCGACTTTCCCGATGACGATATCCGCGGCATCCTGCGCAATGTCGCCGATCTCTTTGCCCTGAACATCGTCCTTCCGGATTCGCTGCAGGGCAAAACCACGGTCAAGCTCACCGACGTCACGTGGCGCCAGATCTTCAAGGCAGTGCTGGATCCTGTCGGCTACAGCTTCCTCGAGGAGGGCAAGATCATCCGGATCGTGCGCAAGCCGACGGTGCCTCCCGCCGTGAGAACGGTGATGGTCACCCTCGATCATGCCAAGGCGAGTGATCTCGTGACCTCGCTCTCCGGCATGATCGATGCCTCTTCGGGCGGGAAGCTCGTGATTGATGCCCGCAGCAACGCGCTCGTGATTACCGAAACCCCCGCCAAGTTGGAAAGGCTTCGTGAGCTGGTCAGCGTGCTGGATCGCGCTGCAGCCCAAGGAGTGATCGAGACGCACATAATCCAAGTCGCCCGGACCGACATTCGCAACCAGAGCGTCTCTTCGGCCGACCTGAGCCAGGGTGCCCGCGATTCAGCGGAGCCCGTGAAACTCCCCCCCGTGGATTCCGTCGGGGCCAACGATGGGGGACCTGCCCCTACTTGGGGCACCTTCACCGGTCTCGACTTGGATCGGATCCCTTCGCGCCTGAGCCAAAAGCGCCCGGTCTATCCCGCCGCCTTGGTGGAGAAAGGAATCGAAGGGAGCGTGACCGTCGGCTTCATCGTCGATCCCGTCGGCAACATCCTGAACCTGCGCGTGCTTTCGTCCACAGATCGCGAGTTCGAGCAAGCGGCCCTGGACGCTGTGAAACTGTGGCGCTTTGGACCGGGAAAAAAGGGCGGACGGTTTGTCGCGACGAACATGTCGGCCGTCCTGAACTTCCGCCCGCCGGTCACGGTGAAAACGTCGGACACGACGACGCCGACGGCCGTGTTCGCCGCCGCTGTTCCAGCGACACCCACGCCGACTCCCCTGCCGCTTATCGAACCCTCGGATCCCGGAATGGCGGCGGTCTTCGAACTCAAAGACCTGGATCAGCTTCCCATCGCGACCTTGCAAGTGCCTCCAAATTATCCCGCCGCCATGAAGCGCCAGGGCATCGAGGCTTCCGTCGAGATCGGCTACATCGTCGATGCCCAGGGCCTCGTGCAAAACGCGCGCGTGATTTCGTCCAGCAGGCGGGAGTTTGAGCCCGCAGCGCTGCAAGCCGTCGCGAAATGGAAATTCAAACCAGGCCAGAAGGGCGGGAAGGCGGTCGCCACCAACATGACTGTGCCCCTCAATTTCCACCTGAGCGGCGTGCCCAAGCCCGCGGACACCCCGCCGCCCGCGGGCTCGTTTACGGTTACCACCGAGGCGCTGCCCACCCCGGTTGCCGCCACCCCGATCAACCCGGTCCAGCCCGTGACCCCGCAGGTCTATGCTCTCAGGGAGCTCGATACGATTCCCTCGCCGACCCTGCAGGTGCCGCCGATTTATCCCGCGGACCTGAAGCGGATGGGCGTGGAGGGCCGCGCAAACATCACCTTTGTCGTGGACGAAAAGGGCCAGGTGCAGAATGTGCGCGCCTCCGATTCGACGGATCCGCGCTTCGAGCAGGCCGCGATCAACGCGGTGAGCCGCTGGAAATTCAAACCGGGCCGCAAGGCCGGCAAACCCGTCGCCACCGCGATGGATGGGCCGATCAATTTCCATCTCAACGGCAACAAGTGACCGATCCCGGGTCGGGTTCGGCCTTGTTCGTGTCCGGGGTTTGGGGTAACCATGCGCGCGCTCCCTCCCCGGAGTTTTCCCCGCCATGAACCCGCGCCCGTTGCTCGCCGTTGCCGTCCTCGTCGGGTCCGCTGTTGCCCTCTCGCGAGCCGCCGAAAGCGAAACGCCGCAGGCTCCCGTCGCCGGCGCAACCCCGACCCCGCCCGCCAAGGAGCCGGAACTGCAACGGCTGGTGACCGAGCCCGTCTACTCGCTGAAGGAGGTCGACCAACTGCCGGTGGCGACCTACCAGCTGCCGGCCGTCTACCCGCGCACCTTGCGCACGCAGCGCCTCGAGGGTTCGGTCAATGTCGGTTTCACCATCACATCCAAGGGCGTGGTCATGGATCCTTACGCGATTTCATCCACGAACGAGGGATTCGAGCAGGCCGCGATCGATGCCGTGAGAAAGTGGCGGTACAAACCAGCCATGAAGGACGGCAAGGCGGTGAACTCCAAGGCTCAGGTGACGCTCACGTTCTCGCTGAAATCGCTCTAGTGCCGTCTCACCTCCTGTAGCCGGGGTCGTTGACCCCGGTGCTCGGGGACTGCGGACGAAGTCGGGCGAACCGGGGTCGCCGCCCCCGGCTACAGAATAGCTTAAATCACTCCAGCCCACCGCCCCGCCGGCCGTTCCCGGCCCGGATCTTGCTGAGTTCCGTCCGCTCCTCCAGCTTCCCACCGGTCTAGAAATCCCTGCCATGAAATCCTTCACGAAGCTTTCCCTGCTGGCCGCCGCCGCCTTCTTGATCGCCAGCCCGATCGTCGTCCAGGCGGCCAGGTCCACCGATGCCACCGGGAATCCCCGGCATCCCGTGCTGCACCGGCTGCTCCAAAAACGCGTCGTGGCCCGGCAGCTCGCCCGACGGCTGCACCTGACGACCGAACAGAAGGATGCGCTGCAACAGGTCCAGACGCAGGCGCGTGACGAGATCCGCTCGATCCGCTCCGACCAGAATCTTTCGCCGGCGGAAAAACGCACCAAGACGCGCCAAGCCATCCGCGTCGCCCGCGAAGAAGCGCGCACCAAGCTCCTCGAGCCGCAGCGCGAGAAACTCGACAAGCTGCGCCAGCGACTCCGCGAGCGCCGCATGACCTGAACAAAAACCCGCGCTCGACGCGGGTTTTTTGCTTTCGGCCCGGACGAATCGTCCGGAGCGAGGTTACGAACCTTGCAAAAATTTAAGCCGCCAAATTCGGCCGGCGCCGGCAACGGCCGTGGTTGCGTCGCGTCTCCCTGCTCAGAACCAACACTACCATGAAAAAAGCCGATATCTCCTTTCGCATTCTGACCGCCGTCATCCTGACCGGAGTCGTTGTTGCCCTCGCCAGCCCCGCCCCTGCCACGGATCCCGTGGCTCCGGCTCCGGACAGCGTGGCGGCGGCGACCGCACCCGCTGTGACCGGGAGCTGACGGCGTTTAATCTGGGTTAGCTGGGTTGAAACCCCTGGTCGCAGGCATAATCCGACCCGACCGCCGCCCCGGAGTGAAAGCTCCCGGCGGCGGTTTGTTTTTCCAAACCTGTTTCTCGCAGAGAGCGCAGAGGCCGCTGAGCTCGGAAAGGATGCAAACGCCCCAGGAATTCGAATCACACCCGTCCGGGCAGACAGCGCGAAAACGGTCCCGACCTTCCCTGACTCTGCGCTCTCCGCGATCTCTGCGTGAACCAAAGTCCTACCCTTTCAACGCTCCCGCCGCGATGCCCTTCACGATGTGGCGCTGGAGGAACAGATAAACGAGCAGGATCGGGATCGTCACCAGCACGATGCCGGCGAAGAGGCTGCCGTAATCGGAACGGTACTGCGCGGTGATCGAAAGATTCGCCAAACCGAGCGGAAGCGTGCGCGAGGCGCCGGTCGGATCGCCGCCCGTCAGCATGAACGCATAGAAATACTCCTTCCAGACGCCGATAAACTGGAAGATCGCCACCGTCACCAGCCCGGGCCGGGCCAGCGGCAGCATCACGCGCCGGAACGCCGTCCACTCGGTGCACCCATCCATCATCGCCGCCTCGTGCAGCGAACGCGGCAGGGCGCGGAAAAAACCCGTGAGAATGAAGATCGCGAAGGGCAGGCCGTTCGCCGTGTAGACCAGGATCAGGCCGAGGCGGGTGTTGAGCAGCCCGGCCGCGCGGAGCTCAAAGAACAGCGGGATAATCGAGAGCTGCGCCGGGATCATCAGGCCCGCGAGAAACAACCCGTAAGCCATCCCGCCGCCCGGCAGCCGGAAGCGCGCCAGGGCATAGGCCGCCGGCGCGCCGAGCCCGAGGATCAGCAGCACCGCGGCCAGGGTGATCACCGCCGAATTCATGAAGTACCGGCCGAAGCCACCCTCTCGCCAGGCCTCCGTGTAGTTTTCCGGATGCAACTCGGAAAGCCCGGGCAGGGAAAAAGCATCGCGGAAGATCGCGGCGTCGGCCTTGAGCGACGAATACGCGACCCAGAGCATCGGGAACACCACCCAGACGCCGTAGGCGACGAGCGCCGTGAAGATGAGGCCGCGGCCGAGTTTCGGGCTGCGGGTGTTTGGGAACGCGGAGGCCACGGAGGAAGGGGGAGGAAGCGGAGGTTTTATCGGCGGGTGTTGATGACCCGGCGGATGCCTTCGCGCAGATGGGGAACGTGAAAATTGATCAACAGCCCAACCTGGCAGGACGATAGTCGGAGATAGGAGAGGAGTTGGGCCTCGTGCACGTCGCGCAATTGTTCGACGGCCTTCAATTCAACTACGACGGAGTTCTCAACGAGAAGATCGATCCGGTAGCCTTCCTCCAGTTTCAGGTCTCCATAAGTGATGGGGAGCTTGCGCTGGCGCTCCACCGCGAATCCGGCGTTGGCCAACTCGTAGGCGAGGCACGCCTCATAGGCCGACTCCAGCAGCCCTGGCCCAAGTGCCGTGTGCACCCGCATGGCTGCTCCAATGATCCGTTCCGTAATGCGATTCAAAGGCTCGGGCCCTCCGAGCCCTCCCTTCTCCTCCACAACCTCAGTGTTCCCGTTTCTCATGACTCGTTCCCCTCCCGCTTGAGTCCACGCAGCACCAGGGCGCTGCCAGCCATGACGAAAATAAAGAGCACCACGGCGATCGCCGTGGCGCGTCCGACCTGGAAGTCCTTGAACATCGAGGTGACCATCAGCGTGCCGAGCGTATGCACGGAGGTGCCGGGGTCCTGCGAGGTCAGCAGCCACACCATCTCAAAGGCGTTGAGGCCGCCGATGACGATGAAGACGGCCGCGACCAGCACGATCTCCCAGATCAGTGGCAGGGTGATGGCGAAGAACTGCCGCCACACGGGTGCGCCGTCCATCTCCGCCGCCTCGTAGAGCTGCTGGTCGATGCCCTCCATCGCGGCGAGGAAGAGGATGAGGTTAAAGCCGCAGGCCATCCAGATGTAGATCGGGATGAGCGCGCCGTAGAGATTCGCGGCCGAGAGCCAGGGAAACGCATCGAAGGACATCAGCCACTCATTGCCCAACAGTTTGCCGAGACCGGTGAGGCCGGCATTCACCAACCCGCCGCGCGGCTCGTAGGCATTCAGCCAGAGCAGCGTGGCCGCGATGCCGCCGAGCAGGTTCGGAAAAAGGAAAACGGCCCGGAAAACCTTCGCCCCCCAGATGCCGCGATGGAGCAGGAACGCGAAGAGCAGCGCGAGCGGCAGCACCACCACCGCGGGCACCAGCATCAGGTAGAGGTTGTTACGCAGCGCGAACCAGAAGCCGTCGTTTTCAAACAACAGCCACTTGAAGTTGAACCAGCCGGCCCAGCTTTGCTCGCTGAGACCGTCCCAGCGGGTGAAGGCCCAGCCAAAGGCCACCAGGCCGGGCCCCAGCACCAGCAGCGCGTAGAGGAGAAAGGCGGGGCCGACGAAACCCAGGGCGTTGCCCTTCGGAAGGTGGGGACGGTAATCACCGTGTGCCCTCGATCCCGGCCCGCCGGAGACGGCGGGCCCTACCTTTTTTTTCCATGCCCGCCAGCAGGCCCAGGCGCCGAGCACAGCCAGTCCCGTGAGCAGGGAAATGCCGCCGGTCAGGTGCCGGTACTCGATGTGGTCGGGTTCCGCGGCACGACGGCGATCGAGCGCCGCGGCCGACTCCACCTCCTGGGCGAACTGCTCCGGAGTGCTGCGCCCGGTCATCAGCGCGAGGCGATTGTCGGTCAGCGCCTGCCGGAGCGCCGGGGTTTGGAGCATGACCTGCGGCATGTTGAAGCCGTCCTTGGCCGCGGTGATCATTTCGACCGTGCGGCGCATCTGCGGCGAGTAGGCCGTGAGCGGCACGCCCCGCACGGCGACAGGAGCGTCGTTGCCGCGGACGAACGCTTCGGCCCGGCTGCGGGAGGTCATGAAGCGCAGGAAATCCACCGTCAGCCGCTCGCGCTCCGGGTCGCCCGTTGCAAAGAGGAAAAAGCAGTCCGCGCTCGATTGCACCGACGAGGCGTCGGCCACGCCGTCGGCGAAGACCGGGAAATTCATCACGCCCAGCTCAAAGCCGGCCGGGATCTTGCCCTTCATCTCCTGGATCATCCACGAGCCGGAGACGACCATCGCGGCTCGGCTCTCGAGGAAGCCGAGTTGCGCCGCCGTGTGCGTCGCCCCCTCCCAGCCCTTCAGCGTGTAGTTCTGGGTGATGCGCTGGAGCACGCCGGCCGCGCGCACATAGCGGGAATCGGTGCGGGCCCCGGGCGCCATCTCGTTGAGCGCGCGCCACCCGTCGCCCCCGGCGAGGTTGAAATAAGCGGAGCGCAGGAAGGCGTCGGGATAATTCTGGTAGATGCCGGTCAGGCTGACCGGCGCGATGCCTGTCGCCTTGATCTTCTCGCAGAGCGCGAAGAACTCTTCCCAGGTGCGCGGCTCCGACCAGCCGTGCTCGCGGAACATCGCCTGGTTGTAGAAGACGGTCCAGCAGGCGTAGCCGAGCGGCACGCCGTAGACCCCGCCGTCAATCCGCCATGAATTCAGTGCCCCGGGCAGGAAGCTGTCGCCCCAGCGGGCGTCGCCCTCCCAGTTCGGGCCGTCGAGGTACGTCGTGAGGTCGCGGATCTTGCCCGCGCGGGCCAGCGCCGGGATGAGCAGCTCGCGCGGAAAAACGGCGTCGGGCAGATCGCCGGTCACGACCCGGATGCGCACGCGGTCGGTCACGCGCGGATCGCCGTAGAGGTTAACCTTCACCCCGGGACGCTCCGCCTCGAACAGCCGCGCGGTCTCCTCGTAGAACGAGAGCCCGTAGCCGCCGTAGAACACCGGGATGTCGAGCTCGACCGCGCGGAGGGGGGTGAGGAGGAGGAAAAAGAGCAGGAGGTAGGGGCGTGTGTCCCCACACGCCCTTGAGGGACAGCTGAGGTCAGCCGCCCCTAGCTTTTTAGGCCTTTGCAGAGCGCAAAGTGCGTGCCGCCAACTCATGACTCCAGAATCCACGGCCATTCTTCTGCACCTGCAACCAATCCTTTTCTCACGGGATTCTGGCGGATGTAGGCGGCTTTGAGCCTCAGCTCTTCCTCGTTGCGCGGGCGGTGCTCAAACCAATCGCGCTGCCACTCCACCCCAAGCACCCGGGCGGTGTACCGCTTCCAATCCTTCAGAACTTTGGCCATTTCCTCGTTCCCCGGAACCGCCAGCAAGGCGTGCAGGCGGTCGGGCATGAGGAGGAAGAGGCGCACGTGCCACCGGCCCTGAGCATGGTAGTGACCGGCTGAAGCAAGCAGCTGTTCAGCCATCGCAGGTGTCGTCAATTGATCAGAGTTTCTCTGGCGACAGCAGATCGTGATGAAAAACGTGCTGCCGACGGACACCCATGGAGGTATGCCGTGCGGCAATCGCTTGCGGGCATCAAACCTCGTTTTGAGGTGCGGGGCGTGTGTTCCCGCGCAACCTTCCGTTGAGATTGGGCCGAGGCCCTGAACCCAGGGCGGCTGAGGACAGCCGCCCCTACCTTTTTTATCATCCATTTCTCCCTAAAACGTAATTCGGGACGAAATCTTTCACTCTGTTACGAATTTTCCGCCGGCCCGCTGGTCAAAAAATCGCTGTTGCTGGTCCCGCGACCCCGGCCAACCCTCCCCGGCCGTGTTTCAGGTCAACTTCAGCGCCCAGGCGATGCATGAACTCAACCGTCTCGACAAGATCGAGCAGCTTGAGGCGATCATGCCCATCAGCTCCCTCAAGGCCTCCGATCTCGCCTCCCCGCGGGAGCCGCTGGGCCGCTTCCACCGGGCGGGCCATGAATTCTACCGGCTGCGCGCCGGCGAGTTCCGCTTCTACTTCGAGGTGGCCGGCGAGATGCTCCACGTGAACTACATCCTCCATAAGAACTCGCTCGAGGATTTCCTCCTGCGCAACAAGCTCCCGGTCAGCGAACAGCAGCTGGTGGAACAGCATTCCAAGTTCTGGAAGTACCTCGAGAGCCTGACGAAATGAGCTCCCGGAATCACTCGGACCCCGAGAATCCCTACGACGTCGCCCAGGCGAGCCGGATTTACTTCCTGCCGAACCTGATGACGGCCGGAAACCTGTGCTGCGGCTTTGTGGCCGTGATCTTCTGCATCAAGGCCAGCTACGAGATGCGCCTGGCCGGCACGGCCAACGCCACCGCGATGCCCCTGGCGGCGATCTCGTATTTCAAGTGGGCCGTGGCCCTCATCCTGGGCGCCGCCGCCTTTGACACCCTCGACGGCCGCCTCGCCCGCATGGGTGGACGCGAATCCCTCTTCGGCGCGGAGTTCGATTCGCTGGCGGACGTCATCTCGTTTGGCATCGCCCCGGCCCTGCTGGTTTTTTTCCTCATCCTCTCCCCCACGCAGGAGTACCCGATTTTCCAGCAGCTGAGCGGCTTTCTGAGTTTCCTCTATCTGCTCTGCGCGGCAATCCGCCTCGCCAGGTTCAACGTCATCACCAACCCGTTGCTGCACCGCGACGCGAAGGATTCGCACAAGGATTTTGTCGGCCTGCCCGTCCCGGCCGCCGCGGGTACGGTTGCCTCACTCGTGCTGGCCATGCTGCAACTCGAGGAGTCGGGCTTCAGCCTGCATCGCTGGGCCCTCGTACTGCCCCCGCTGCTGGCCCTGATCGCGGTCCTGATGGTCAGCACGGTCCGCTATCCCAGCGGCAAGCAGGTCGACCTCCAGACCAAGATGCGCCTCCGTCTCTTCGTGCTTATCATCGGCATTGGTGGTGCCCTGCTCGTCTACAAAGAGTACGCCCTGCTGCTCGTGACGCTCGGCTACATCTTCTACGGCCTGATCCGGCATTGGCGCCGGAAGCTGGTGCACCCCCCCGTTGCGAATCGACTGTGAGCAACTTGCGGGCGATTTGGTGATAACGGCCTGCTTGCGCATAACCCGTGGTTTACTCGCATTCGCCGGCAGGTTCTTCACAAGCCGCGGACCGCGTTTTTGCGAGGGAAAACCAGGAGTTACTGCGGTTGTGGGCCCCCCATACTAATACGGATAGAGTTCCTGATTGAACTGTCTGTTAATCAGACTTTGTTAGTTACTCGAAACTTCCTTCGCCCCACTCATGAAATTCAAAATCAACCGGGATCATTTCGCCAGCGGGCTGGCGCAGGTGCTCAACGTCGTCGGGTCCAAAGCCACGATGCCGATCCTGAGCAACGTCCTGATTGAAGCGGAGAAAGACCAGATTTCCCTGACGACCACCAACTTGGATCTCGGCATCCGTTGCCGGATCAAGGCCGAGGTCAAGGAAGGCGGCGCAGTCACACTGCCGGTCAAGCGCCTGGCCACCATCGTGCGCGAACTGCCGAACATCGATGTGACCTTCGATGCCGCGCCCAACCACCAGGTGAAGCTTTCGTCGGGTGGTTCGAATTTCCGGATCATGGGCATCGGCCGGGAGGATTTCCCGCCGCTCGCCGAGATCGGCGACGACAAGGCCTACTCGCTCGAGCAGGCCGAGCTGGCCGGGATGCTCCGGAGCGTGGCCTACGCGCAGTCCACGGATGAGACGCGTTTCATCCTCAACGGCGTCTATTTCAACTTCAAGGACCAGAAGCTTTCGCTCGTGGCGACCGATGGCCGCCGGCTGGCGCTGGTGAGCAAGGAAATGGAAACGCCCGCGGCCAAGTCGGGAGCCATCATCCTGCCGGCCAAGACCGTCAACGAGCTGGTCCGCCTGCTCGACAAGGGCGCCAAGGTGAAGATCAGCTTCAGCGACCGGAAGGCGGCGTTCCAGATCGCGACCGACAAGGACACCAGCGGGCTGGTGGACAGCATCTATCTCTATTCGAAGGTGGTCGAGGGCAACTACCCAAACTACCTGCAGGTGATCCCGAAGGAGACGCACCAGCGCATCAAGCTGGAGCGCGAACTCTTCCTCCAGTGCATCCATCGCGCAGGCTTGGTCTGTTCCGACAAGTCCAACTCGGTGAAGATCAAGCTCACCAGCAACCTGCTCGAGATCACGGCGCAGAGTCCGGACTTCGGCGAGGCGCACGAGTCGATGGCGATCAGCTACAGCGGCCCGGAACTCCAGGTGGCGTTCAATCCCGCGTTTGTGATGGATCCGCTTCGCGCCCTCGCGAAGGACGAGGTTTATTTTGAGCTCAAGGACGAGGTGAGCCCGGGTGTGTTCAAGACGCTCGAGAGCTTCATCTGCGTCATCATGCCGGTCCGCCTGAGCTGATTAATTTTGTTGGTAGGGGCATGTGTCCCCACCTGCCCTTGCGCGGGCGGCTGAGACAGCCGCCCCTACCTCCCCATCCCATGACGCCGCAACCGCTCTACGCCTACCCGTTGCTGTCGGCCATGATGATCTCGATGATCCTCGTGCAACTGCACCACCGGCTCGGGGCGCCAGGCCTGGCGATCGCGAACCGCTGGCTCCGCTGGCTGATCTTTGCGTTTGGCGCCGCCTACATCAGCCGCGACCTGGAATTGATCGATCGTCCCCTCCCTATTCTGGTGGCGGCCTTCTTCCTCCTCTGGTTCCTGGGCGAGACGCTCTACAACTGGATGGCGATCCACGCCCTCAGCGTGAGCCAGCTGCCACTCTTTCCGCGCTACACGGTCAACCAGAGCGGCGAGGAGTGGCCGACCCGGGCGCGTTTTCTCAAGGTGCGCGACTGGCTGCGCAGCCATGGCTTCCGCCAGGTCCAGTCGCTCAAGGCCGAGGTTGGCAGCGGCTTTTATCTCCGGGTTTCCATCTATCAGGATGAGCCGGCGCAGGTCCGCGTGCAGGTCACGTTCCTGCCGCAGCCCAACGGGACCCTGACGATATGCTATGCGGTGACCTCGCTGTCGTCCGACGGCTACCGTTTCCTGACCGACAATCTCTACATTCCCTTCGGCGGCTTCTATCCGGAGAACTGGCTGGTCGAGCGCAGCCCGTGGCGGCGCTCCCTGCCCCGGCTGCTGGCGCGCCATCTGGACCGGGTGAAGCGCAGCGGCGCCAAGCTCGAGGCCTGGACCACGGATCCGGTGACGGACCTGAATGTCGAGCAGGGCCAGTTGGACCGGCTGAACACTGAGCTCGGATTTCTCCATCCCCATCAGGACCGCGAGGAACTGGGCAAGATCACCAGCCCGGGGCGTTACCGCGTCTGGAAGGAAATCTGGATGCTCGACTACTTCGGCCGCGCCGCGCGGTACGAGTGACCGGTCGGTCGGTTGCGCCGGTCACCGGCGCGATCCTTTCGGATGATTTGCCACAGAGGCACAGAGCTCTGTGCCTCTGTGGCAAAAAACAGGTTTGGCCAACAGCGCAGCCGATCCGCGCGCCCGTCCCCACTGGAACACTCGGCGTTCAACCCTGCTTCTTTCGCTCCACCTCGATTTCGTCCCAGAGCGCGGTGGCCTGCTCCTCGGCCAGCTTGGGCTCGAGCTTGCGCAGGGCCTGTTTGAGTTCGTAGCAGCGGCGGGTTTGTTCGCCGAAGGAGATCGCACCGGCGGTCATCTGCGGAGGCATCAGGAAGTGTTGGGCGATCCGCGGGTAGACGAGGGCTCCCGGATCGGTGTCGGTGGGCGAACGCAGCCCGACCGCATAGCCGGAACGCGAGAGCAGCCGGCCCAAGGGACGAAAACAGTGCTGGAGATTCACGGCAAAATGGTCGGGAAACGGCGATTCGGGCCGGCCTTTGCCCCGCAGGTAATCATGGATCTGAAACCCCGAGGCGTCGGGATAGACATCGTTGACGGTGAAACACGCCATCATCCACCGATCGGTGAACGCTTCCTCCAGCAGGTGCGGCACGTCCCACGCCAACAGGTCGGCCTCATCCATCAGCTCCTTCAGGCCCGCCTTGGTGCGCTGGTGCGAGATCACGAAATCCTCCCGGCCGATGATGGCCGTGATCCTAGGATAGGCGGCCATCACCTCAGGGGAGGCCATCCGACGAAAAGCGCCCAGCTGGGTGCGCATCAGCCCGAGCGTCTGCTCGATGTCTGATGTCAGCTTCACGACAGCGGCGGCGGAATTGCTCATGGCGTCAGAGACAAGGTTGAGGTGGTTTGCCCCCATCCGGCAACGCAAAGGTAGGGGCCGGTGTTCGGGATCGATCGCAAGGTAGGGGCGTGTGTCCCACACGCCCTGTTTCAGCCCGTGAACCAATCAGGGCGCCTGGGGACAGGCGCCCCTACCCTTTTTTACCCTCCGATGTAACTCATCTCGACCGTGGGACGGGATTCGCCCGCGGCCAGCAGGCCGGCGCGTTCGTCGCTGTAACGGTCGCGGCGCCCGGTCCAGATTCCGGTGAGGAATTGGGTCAGGGCCGCGTCGTCGTCCCCGGCCCGCAGTCGGGCCAGGACGTTATGGCCGGAGGAAGCGAAGAGGCAGGTGAAAAGGTTGCCGTCGGCCGAGAGGCGGGCGCGGTGACAATCGCGGCAGAACGGTTCGGTCACGGAGCTGATGAGGCCGATCTCGCCGCGGCCATCGCGGTAACGATAGCGGGCCGCCACCTCACCCCGGTAGGCCGGGCCGGCGGCCTCCAGCGGCCAGCGGGCGCCCACGCGCTCCACGATCTCCTTGGCGGGCACCACTTGGGCAGACGACCAGTGGTTGGTGTTGCCGACATCCATGTACTCGATGAAACGCAACGGGTGCCCGCGTTCGCGGAAATATTCGCAGATGGAGAGGATCTCGTGGTCGTTCACCCCGCGCTGCACCACCATGTTGATCTTCACGGGCAGGCCGGTCGCCGCCGCGGCATCAATGCCGCGCAGGACCCGGTCCACCTTGAAGCCGAGGCCGTTCATCCGGCCGGCGACCGCATCGTCGAGTGAGTCCACCGAGACATTGACGCGATCGAGTCCGGCCGCCCGCAGGGCCGGGGCGACGGACTGCAGCAGCCAGCCGTTCGTGGTCAGGGCGACGTCGGGCATGGCGAGGTCCTGCTTCAGGACGCGAACCAGTTCCGGCACATCCGCCCGGAGCAGCGGTTCCCCGCCCGTCAGGCGGATCTTCTCGACGCCCAGGCCGCGGAAGACCCGGACAATGCGGGTCAGCTCCGCGAGGGACATCAGCTGGGGATCCTTGAGGAAGGCATGGCCGGGTCCGAACACCTCCTTGGGCATGCAATACGGGCAGCGGAAATTGCAGCGGTCGGTGACCGAGATGCGCAGATCGCGCAACGGACGCTGGAATTGGTCGGTGGGGTGACCCATGGAGGTGCGGGGGGAATAATGCGTGACGAGTGACGGGTGACAAGTGACCAGATTGGATGACCCCTCCGGGTCAGTTTCGACTCGTCACCCGTCACTTGGCGCCCGTCACTAGCACCGGCCCATGCTCACCCCTGCTGAAGCCGAAAAGCTGATTCTTGCCTCCCTGCCGGCCGCCGACAGCGAGGATTGCCCGCTCGGGGCGGCGCATGGGCGCGTCCTACGGCGGGAGATCCGGGCGGACCGCGACCTGCCGCCCTTCGACCGCGTGACCATGGACGGCTTTGCGTTGCGGGCCGAGGTGCTGGCGGAAGGCGGCCGGACGTTCCGGATCATAGGCCTCCAAGCCGCCGGGATGCTGCCGCGAAAACTCGGGGCGGAGGACGACGCCTGTGTCGAGATCATGACGGGGGCCGTGCGACCCGAGGGTGCGGATTGCGTGGTGCCGTACGAGGAAACCAGCCGGGACGGCGTGAAGATGACCGTGGCCGAGCCCGCCGCGAAAAAGATCCAGGCGGGATTCGCGATCCATCGCCGCGGGAGCGACCATCCGGCCGGGGAGCGGATCGTCCCCGCGGGAACCCGGCTCGGCGGGCGTGAAATCGCGGTGGCCGCCGCCTGCGGCTGCGAGAACCTGTCCGTGGCGGCACGACCACGCATCGCGGTCGTGGCGACGGGCGACGAGCTGGTCGAGCCAGGCATGCCCGTGGCGCCGCACCAGATTCGGCGCAGCAATGACTACGGATTGCGCGCGGCGCTGATCGCCGCGGGGTACCCGGTGGTCGAGCGGTTTCATCTCCGCGATGTGCGCGAGGAGATCGAGCACCGGCTCTGGCACATCTTGGCCGAATTCGACGCCGTGCTGCTGACCGGCGGCGTCTCGAAGGGGAAGTTTGATTACCTGCCCACGGTGCTGGAGGGACTACAGGTGAAGAAACTTTTCCACGGCGTCGCGCAGCGTCCGGGCAAACCCATGTGGTTCGGCGTGAGCGCCCGCCGCACCCCGGTGTTCGCCCTCCCCGGCAATCCCGCGGCGTCCTACACCTGCGTCCATCGCTATGTCCTGCCCGCGCTGGCCCGGGCATCGGGCGTGACGGAAGGGCCGTTGCGGATGATCCCGTTGGCCGAGGCGGTGACTTTCCGTCCGCCCCTCGCCTATTTCCTGCCGGTGCGGCTCGAGTCCGACGATCAGGGTAAAACCGTGGCCCGGCCGGACCCGATCA
Source organism: Opitutus sp. GAS368 (assembly GCA_945903545.1). Lineage (GTDB taxonomy): Bacteria > Verrucomicrobiota > Verrucomicrobiia > Opitutales > Opitutaceae > CAIYFD01. The sequence goes on from CAMDOO010000026.1 coordinate 38,597, forward strand.
ACACTTCCGGGGATTTCGCCGGACTGATCGGGACGGACGGCTTTGTGGAACTCCCCGCCGGCCAGGAGGAATTTCCCGCGGGCTACACCGCGGTTTTCCGCCCTTGGGTTTGACTTTCCCGACGCGCCTGTGCGCCGCGGGCTTTTCGGCTGGGAGGGCAGTCTGGATGCGCGACAGTTCCTGCTCCAATTGCGCGATGCTGGGCAGGGCGCTCCGGAATTTCTTCGGGAGCGCGCGGGTGAGCTCGTAGGCGGAAATGCCGATGGCCTTGTTCATGCCGCGCAGGGCGTACTCGGCGACGACCTTGTTTTTGTCCTCGCAAAGGATGAGCCCGATGGAGGGCTGATCCGAGGCGTGCCGCATACGATCATCGACCGCGTTGAGATAGAAATTCATCTTGCCGGCGTACTCGGCCTTGAACCGGCCAACCTTCAGGTCGATTACGACGAAGCAGCGCAGCCGGAGGTGGTAGAAGAGGAGATCCATGTAGAAGTCATCCGCGCCCACCTCCAAGTGGACCTGACGGCCGACCCAGGCAAAGCCGGTGCCGAGGGCCACGAGGAAATGCTGGATGTGGTGCAGCAGGCCGGTTTCTAGTTCCCGTTCGTTGAAAGGCTTCTCCAGCGTGAGGAAATCGAAGACGTAAGGATCTTTCAGCAGCTGGGCCGCGAGGTCCGACTGCGCCGGTGGCAGGGTGCGGTTGAAGTTGGTAATCGCCTTGCCCTGTCGCGCATGGGCGCGGCTCCGGATCTGGACGAAAAGAACATTCCGGCTCCAGCCATGTTCTAGAGCCTGCTGTGCGTACCAGAGACGGATGGGCAGCTCTTTGAGCATCTGAATAAGGATGACGTTGTGTCCCCAAGGCAATTGGGCCACGGGCTGTGGCCCAATTGGGATGGCATCCGGAA
>CAMDOO010000027.1 GCA_945903545.1 Opitutus sp. GAS368
GCCCATCACGCTAGGCGCCGCGGCCCCGGCAGGGCCACCGCCGCCGCCGCGGGCGCCACCACCGCCGCCGCGGCCACCGCCGCCACCACCGCGGGCGCCACCGCGACCGCCGGGTGCAGCGGTCAGCTCGGCCTTGTAAGTCGCGAGCAGCTGCAGCTTGGCCTCGGGCGTGTCGCGGACCTCGCCCCAGATTTCACCCAGGCGCTTGGTCAGGGTGGCATCGTTGAGGCTGCGGATCTGCCGGGCGTCGGACGCCGAGACATCGGCGTGCTTGATTTTGCCAGCCGCCAGCGCGTCGAGGAGATTGCCGGCAAAGGCGGGGCGGGAAGCCAAGGCCGCGATCAGCTGCGGAAGGTCCGCCGCCGCGAACTTGGGGTAGGCGGCAACGAGCATCGGGCCGATCGCCGGGTCGTTGAAACTGGCGAGCGCGGTCGCCGCAATCGCATTGGCGGAGGGCACCTCAAGCATTTGTTGGGAGACCTGGCGCAGGTCGGCGGCGCGGGCGGAGAGCAGCGACTGCAGGGCCGCCTTGCGCGCCTCGGGCGTGGCCGCCGCATCGAGGGCGATGCGCTTGGCCTCGGCCAGCGCGCGGGTGCTGCCGAGCACCACGTCGAGGCTGCGGACCTTGGCGACCAGCTCGGCATTGGCCGAGGCGTGGACCTTGTTGGAGAACGTGTCCCACGCCACGGGGAGGGTCAGGCCCTGCTGCCCCTGGAGGCCCTGGGTCAGGCCGTCCACGATGTCGGACTGGTAGGTCTCGTCCCGGTTGGTGGCCGCGACAATGAGTTCGTTGACCGGGCCCGGGCTGGTCTTGATGTCCTCCGCGAGGCGGCGGGCGATGTACTTGCTCGTCGCACGCAGCTCGCTCTTGGTGCCGAGCGAGGAAAGCGCGGAGGGATTGACCTGCCCGAGCGGGATCAGGGCATACCAGGTCATGAGGGGCAGGTTCTTGTCGGTCGCATCCTCCTTGTGGGAGAGCAGCCCGGCGGCCACGGCGGGACGCAGGTTGAAGGGCATGCGCTGCATCGTCGACGCGAGGACGAGGCGGACGAGGCTCGAGGGATCCTGCGCCGCCATCCGGTTGAATTCCGCGACGACCGCCGATGAAGGAGCGACCTCGGGACCGCCCACCACGACGGCCGGACGCTGCTGGATGAAGACCGCGCCGCCACCGCCACGACCGGTGGCGCCGGCCACGTTGTCCGTGGTGTGCAGCGCATCGATCGGCCAGTTCTGCGTCAGCAGGCGGATGCCCCAGACGCGCATGTGCTCGTCGGATGATTTGAGCAGTGGCAGGAGGAAGGCCTCGTCGGTCCCGCCGACGACATAGAGTGTCCAGAGGGAGCGCAGCTTGCGGGCCACGTCGGCCTCACGGTTGAACTGGTCGCGCAGCAATTGCTTCGCGTTGCCGATGCCGCGGCCGTCCACCAGGCGGTTGGAGAATTCCTGCCGCGCCATGCGGGGGAACCACTCGTTGGCATGCGTGTTGAGGGCCACGAGTTGCTCGCCTGTCATCGCATACAGGTTGCTCCCGGAACTCGGCTTGGCGTCGCCGTAGGTGATCTTGTAGATGCGTCCGCTCAGGCGGTTCTCGCCGGTGCGGTTGTGATAATCACCGGTATCGGTCCAGTCGCTGATGAACACGCCGCCGTCGGGTCCATAGACGATGTCCATACCGCGGAACCACGGGTCGGGGATCTCGAAGAGATCGGGTTCGGGCGCGCGCTTGGCGACATAACCGGAGCCGCTGCGCTCGAGATCCTGAACCACGGTGCGGTGGCCGAAAAGGTTGATCGCAAACATCCGGTCGCGGTAGTCGGCCGGCCAGTTGTCACCCTGGTAGATCATCATGCCGACCATGGCGTGGCCGTTGTTCCAAGGACCGGCGGCCCAGGTCGGAACCGCACCGGGGGCGGCCCCCCGACCACCGGCTGCCGGGACTGCCGCCGCAGCGTCCGCCGCCGGGGCCGCGCCACCACGCGGGGCCGCGGCCGCACCGCCACCGGCACCGCCGGCCGCTGCGCCTCGTCCACCACCGCGAGCGCCGCCCGCGGTGCGGAAATCGAAGTTGCCGATCTGGTCGATCAGTTCGTAGGCCTTCTGGTTCGGCTCGGCCGAGCTGCTGACGAATTTCGCGCCGGGCATCGAGTACCAGAACGGGCCCACGATCGTGGAGTCGAAGAAATGCTCGCCATACTTGTCCCAGTCCTGGCCCCACGGGTTCACCGTGCCGGAAGCGAGCGCCTCGAAGACCCTGGTCTGGGGATGAAAACGGAAAAGCGAGCCATGCAGGCGAGCCCGCTGCGACGAAGGGGTTCCGGGGGGACCGACCATCTGCAGGTGGGCGTGGCCGGTGCGGCCGTAGATCCAGCCGTCGATGCCGTATTCCAGGCCGTTCGCGCTCGTGTGCATGTTGCCGCCGGTGGCATTAAAACCGTCGTACACCACCTCGGCGGGACCGTCGGGCACGCCATCGGCGTTGCGGTCGGCGATGAAAAGGATCTGCGGCGAGGCCATGACCCAGACGCCGCCGTTGCCGAGCGCGAAGCCCATCAGGTTCTTGATGTCATCAGTGAACACCTTGCGGGAGGTGAGCTTGGAGCCGCCGTCGGCACCTTCCAGAATCACGATCCGGTCGCGGTAGTCATCGACGAAGCGATCGCTGTCCATCGTGTAGTTCTCGGCCACCCACATCCGGCCGCGGGTGTCCCACGTCAGCTGGATCGCATTCTGCACGTCGGGCTCGGAGGCGAAGACGCTGGCCTTGAAGCCGGCCGGAACGCTCTTGATCTGCGCGAGGGCCTCGGCCGCCGTCAACGGGGGCGCCTCGGTGCCGTTGTTCACGCTGTTGGTGTTGCGGAGGAGCGGGAACTCGGCCGCGGCGCCGTGCAGGGTGGCGGCGCAGCACAATAACAGGAAAGTACGTTTCATGGGGAATGTCTCGGGACTGGGGGTGAAAACACGGACGGCAAAGCCAACCGCCTGATCGGACTCTCCGGAGCCTCCCCTCGTAAAGCGCATTGTGAGATTGCAACCACGCGAAGAGTGCATCACCCATGATTTATCAGTCATGTTTGAATCGCTTTTCTCCCGTCGCGGACTGTCCCTCGATCGATTGCGCGCCCTGCTTGAAGTGCATGACGCTGGCAGCATCTCCCACGCGGTCCCCGGAAACCCCGTGCGCCACAGCCAGTACAGTCGTCAGCTGCGCGAGCTCTCCGAGTTTTTTGGCTCCGAGATGGCGGAGCGCCGTGGCAAGTTCGTGAAGCTCACGGCCAACGGCACCAGCCTCGCCGAAATCTCCCGCGAATACCTGCGGGCCTTGGAGGATTTCACCGGGGCCTGCCGCGGCGAGCACGACCATTTCACGATCGCGGCGGGCGACAGCCTGATGCAGTGGCTGATCATTCCCCGCCTTGGTGCGCTGCTGCAGCAACTGCCCAAGGTCCGGTTCGCCACCGAGAGCTCCCGCACCGACAACATCATCCAGGATCTTTCCAACCTGCGGGTGGATTTCGGCCTCGTCCGCAAGAATGCGCTGATTCCCGGCCTGCAGGCGGCGGATCTGGGCGTCCTCAGCTATGTGGCGGTGGTCCCCAAGGCCCTCGTCTCCAAGGGGCGAAGCCCTTCCCTCGCCCAAGCGTTCCAGCTGCCGCTGGCGATCCAGACGACCGACGGCCAATTCGGAAAACAGCTCTTCGACATCGCCTGCACCTTTGCCCCGGCGTTCGAGCCGGCCCTCGCCTGCCAGTCGTTCCCGCAAACCCTGGCCGCCGTGCGCTCGGGCCGGTTTGCGGCCGTACTCCCGGAACTGGCCGCGGCGGAGTTGCCCCCGGCATCGGTCTACAAGGTCACCGGCGAACCATTGGAGCAATTGAGCCGCGAATATGTGCTCGTCTGGAACCGCCGCATGATCGGCGTCCGCCCCCTCGCCGCCTCCGTCGCCGACAAGATGGTAACGACGATGTGCCTGACGTGATCACGGGCACGAGCGGGCGGTAAAAAGCCGGTCGGAGGGTGGGTCCGCCTTCGCCAAGGCTCCGGCGAGACACTTTCTTTCCGCTTCGGAATGAAAGTGGTGGCCAGACTCGGAATCGAACCGAGGACACGAGGATTTTCAGTCCTCTGCTCTACCAACTGAGCTATCTGGCCCCAAGAAAGAGGGTCAGAAGAAAGGGCGCCGCGGGGTGGCGTCAACGGGAATTTCGGACGCCATCCATGATGGGATGAAGTCCGATTCAAACCAGCGCTTTGCCCGACCGTCACCCTTCCGCCGGTCCCGTCAACCGCGCTGGACAACCTCCCCGGGCCCGCCCAGTTCAATGCTGCCATGGCGAAACCGCCGAGAACCCCGCGCATGTCGAAGAAGGCCTACGAGGTCCGCGTGGCCGCCGTGCGGGCCGAGCTCGTCCAGATGCAAGTCGAGCTCAAGTCGGCCCCGTTTCCCCTCCTGCTGGTGATCTCCGGCGAGGAGGGATCGGGCAAGGGCGAGGTCGTCAACATCCTCAACGCCTGGCTCGACCCGCGCGGCGTGGAGACCTTTTCCTTCCACAATCCGACCGACGAGGAAAGGGAGCGCCCGGCGATGTGGCGCTACTGGCGCTGCCTGCCCCCCCGCGGTCGGATGGGCATCTACGCCGGATCCTGGTACACTGAGGCCTTGCGCGACGTCCCCCGCAGCCGGCCCGAGCAGGCGGAATTCGGCGAGCAGCTGAAACGCATCGCCCATTTCGAGCAACTTCTGGCCGCCGACCACGCCCTGATCGTCAAATGCTGGTTGCGGCTCCGCAAGGATGAGCAGCGCGAGCGCCTCCGCGAGCTGAGTTCCGACCCGCGCACGGCCTGGCGGGTCTCACCCGGGGACTGGGAAAGCCACGCCGATTACAAGCACCTCGACAAACTTGCCACCCGCCTCCGCCAAGTCACGGACCGCGCGGGCGCCCCGTGGCATGTCATCCCTGCCGGCGAAACCCGTGCCCGCAATCTCGCGGTCGCCGAGCAACTGCTCGCCAGCTTTCGCGCCCACCGCCAGCGGCACGACCTGCCCCGGCCGGCCACCCGTCCGGGCCGAACCATCGCACTGCGCCCCGGGGGCCTGCGTCGCCTCCAACGCCTGCGACTCGACCGCACACTGTCCGATTCCGACTACGAGCAGCAGCGCGACGCCTGGCTGGGCCGGCTCAATGCGCTCGTCCGCGAGGCCTCCGCCCGCCAGCGTTCCATCGTGTGGGTCTTCGAGGGCTGGGACGCGGCCGGCAAGGGCGGTGCGATCCGCCGGCTGACCGATGCCATCGACGCCCGCGATTACCGCGTGATCCCGGTGGCGCGCCCGACCGATGAGGAAGCCGCCCACCATTACCTCTGGCGCTTCTGGCGGCACGTGCCCCGCGCCGGCATGGTGACAATCTACGACCGCTCCTGGTACGGCCGGGTGCTGGTCGAGCGCCTGGAGGGTTTCGCCCAACCGGGCGCGTGGCGGCGCGCCTATGCCGAGATCAATGACTTCGAGTCGCAGCTCACCGGGCACGGCATCATCGTGCTCAAATTCTGGCTCCACTTGAGCAAGGCGGAACAATTGCGCCGGTTCCGCGACCGGGAGGAAACGGAGTACAAACAGCACAAGATCAACGCGGAGGACTGGCGCAACCGCCGGAAGTGGGAAGGCTACGAGATCGCCGTCGGCGACATGCTCGCGCTCACCAGCCGCCCGCAGGCACCCTGGCAGCTGATTCCCGCCAACAACAAACGCCATGCCCGGCTGGAGATCATCCGCTCGTCCTGCCGCCTGATCGAATCGGTGCTGGGTGATTGAGGCGCCGGCCAAGGTTCCCTGCACGCTTGCAGGACCGACGTTCCAGCCGTTTTGTGGCCGACGATGCCTAGCCTCCGCGAGATTGTCTCCGCCCACGGGCACCTGTTGCTGCTCGACGCGGTGTCGGAGCGGATCCAGGTCGGACGGTGGACGGCGGACGGGGAACGGTGGGCGGAATCGACCGAGGAGGCCGGTCTGGGACTTTTTCGCTGCCTCGATGAGCTCAGCATGGACGTGGCCGCGGTGCAGGCCTTCGCTTTTTGTGAGGGCCCGGGTTCGATTCTCGGCATTCGCACCGCGGCCATGGCGATCCGCACCTGGCTCGCCCTCGCTCCCCGACCCTGCTTCCGCTACCAGAGCCTGGCGGTGGTGTCCGCCGGGGTGGGTGATCCTTCATTCAGCATCGTGGCCGATGCGCGCCGGGAAAACTGGCATGTCTTCCGTCCCGGCTCACCTCTGCGCCGGGTGCCCCGGGCTGAGCTCACCGGTCCTTGCGTCATGCCGGAGGGTTTCCGGAGTTGGTCGGCGGCGCCGGACGGGATGATGACCCGGCCCTACCGCCTGCGGGACTTGTTTGCCCGGCCCGAGGTCGCCGGCGCCGACCTTTTCAGTCTGACCGACGCCCCCGATGCCTTCCTGCACGAGGAACCGGAGTACGTCACTTGGACACCGCAAATCCACCGGGCCCCCGTCACCCCATGAGCGTGCCGACCCATTCCCTGCCATTGCGCTGCTGGGCCGAGATCGATCTCGCCGCGCTTGAGCGCAACCTGCGGCTCATCCGCGCCTCCCTGCCCGCCCACATGCGCTATGTGGCGGTCGTGAAGGCCGACGCCTACGGCCACGGCCTGCACCATGTCGCGGCCCGTCTGATGCACGGCGGAGCCGACCTCTTCGCCGTCGCCAACGTGGGCGAGGCGGCTGCGCTCCGGGAGCTGGGACCCGGCTGGCCCATCCTGTTGCTGAGTCCCCTGCTCCCCGAGGAGGACCGCTTCCTCGCCGACTACGACCTGTCGGCCACGGTGTCGTCGGCCGACGAGGTGCAGCGTCTCGACGCCGCGGGCCGCGCGGCGGGCCGGAAGATTTCGGTGCATCTGAAGATCGACACGGGCATGGGCCGCCTCGGCGTCTGGCATGAGGAGGCACCGCAACTGCATGCCTCCATTGCGGCCGCTCCGTATCTCCAGCTTGCCGGCGTGTTCACGCATTTCGCGAGTCCCGACGAGGATGCCGCCTTCACGGCACAACAGCGCCAGCGGTTCCTGGCCGCGCTCGACCGCTGTCCCGGCCTCCGTCCGGCGGAGCTGTTTGTCCACGCCGACAACAGCGCAGGGATCGAGACCATGCCCGGGGCCAGTCCGTTTAACGCGGTGCGCGTCGGCCTGCTCCAGTTCGGCATCCTGCCCCACCAGCATTCCCTGCTCGCCCAGGTCCAGACCGAGCCCGTCTTCAGCTTCCGCACGCGGGTGGGACTCGTGAAGCGCCTGCCGGCCGGCTCCACGGTCAGCTACGGTCGCACGCGCACCCTCACCCGCCCCACCACGATCGCGGTCCTCTGCGGCGGCTACGCCGACGGTATTCCGCGGGCAGCCAGCAACCGTGCGCAGGTGCTGATCCATGGCCGGCGCTGTCCGGTGCTCGGTCGCGTGACCATGGACCAGACCATCGTCGATGTGACGGATGTGCCCGCGGTCGCCTGCGGCGACGAGGTGGTGCTGGTCGGTCGGCAGGACGGCGCCGAGATCACGATCACCGAATTCAGCCGCAACGCCGACACCATCCCGTGGGAAACGCTCTGTTCCGTCACGAAGCGCGTGCCGCGCATCTATCGCACGTCGCTGGGCGTGTGATGGGATCGGCTTCCAGCCGAGCCCTACTTCCCCCGGAGATTGTCGATGAACGAGCCGTTGGCTGCCTTGAGCAGGGCCGTCGCCAGATCATTCGCCGAGGGCTCGCCCAAGGTGCCTTCCAGCGTGAAGGGCACGAGGAACTGACTGAAGCCGAGCGCATCGACTTTCTCGCCCAGCAGGCCGGCCCGCCCAAGCAATCTGCCCGTCTGGCCCTGGGCCAGCAGCTGGAGCTTCAGGGATAATTCCTGGCGCAGCCAGGGCAGGCCTTCCGCATGCCGGACCTCACCTGAGCCGGTGAGCCGGAGCTCCTGCGAGATCAGGCTGAATTCATCCAGTTTGAGGTTCAGCTCGGGCCCGCGCGCGAGGTGCAACACCATCTGGTCAAATTTGAATTCGTTGAAGGCCTTCGCAACCTCGGCGACGTACTGCGAGCGGTTGGCGGCATTTTCCAGCCGTTCCGATCCCAGCAGCGAGCCGGTGCGGGCGATCACGGAGGTGAAGGTCGACGCCCCCTGGATTTGGTCGCTGACAGTGGTACGGAGCAGGCGGCTCGTGCCGCCCTTGCTGACCATTTCCAGCCGGCCCTGGACCCGGTCGAGCAGGTCCGCCGGAACCCGCGCCGTACCCGTCAACTGACCGGTGGCGCTAAAAAGGCCCTCGACGGCGGGCGAGTGCCCGGGATTCAAAGCCAGCAGCCAGGCGGCCGAGTCGAGTTCGGCCACGGTCACGTCGGCATTCAACGCGTAGGGCTCGGCCGCGCGGCCGTCATAGGTGAGTCCCACCCCCAGTTTAACCTCCCCGCTCCGACTCATCACGGCATGGCCGTCGTCGAGGCGGACGGAGGCGGGCTCAAAGCGCAGCGTGCCGGAGGCGTCATGGAGTTCCTGCCCTGCCCCGTACATCACCCGGCGAAACTCGAGCCCGACGCGGCCGGTGAGTCCGCCCCAGAAGGGACCGGAGACCGAGGGCGGAGCGGAGGGCGACGGGCCGGCCGGTCCGGCCAGGGCGAAAAGCAGCTGCGCATCCTCCGCGGCGAACAGATCGCTCCCGACCTTCGCGTCGAGCCCGAGGCTCTTGGGCCCGATGCTCGCAAATCCGTTGAGGTTCAAATCGGACTTCCGCCCGCCCCGCTCGAAGGGCACCTGCAGCCGCAGCTCCATGCGCCCGTGTCCCTCCCAGTTGGCGCGCAGGTCGACCCCGAAGACGGGCAGGATTTCCCGCGGCGTCCCCGGCAGGGCCGCCAGGTCCGTGACCGCGAGATGGACCTCGAGGTCGCGCCGGCCGCCCAAGATGGCCACAAAATCGCCGGTCGCCTTCCCGGCGGCAAGACGGGTCGTCCCGGCGAGGCCCAGCTGGGAAAGAAGGCCGGTCAGGTCCGAGGTGACCGTGCCCTTGAGCTTCAGGGGTTGGGCCGCCCCCGCGAGGCGCCCGATGTTGCCGGTGAACGCGAGCCCGACGGTGCCGCCGGCGCGGGCGGAGAGGTCATGGACATCAAGGGTCCAGCCCTGGACCGAATACTCCCCGCTCAGGCGCAGGGAGAGATCCGTCGGCCCAAGGCGGCGCGCCCCACCCTGCGTCATCGTCACCGCGGATGCGGTCAGCGGCGTCGTGGTGCGTAACGAAAAGCTGTTGTTCCGGGCCGCGATGGCGACCGCCCCGCGCAGGTCGCCGCCCGTCACGCCCATGCCCTCCGGCAGGCCGAGCTGCGCCCAGCCGAGCGGCAGGCCGCGCACCTCGACCGCCACCAGGTCGCGGTCGCGATCAGTCACCTTGAGCAGGCTGCCGGCGGGATTGAATTCAAACGGCTGCAGGGCGCGGAGCGCGAGGACCGGGCCCGCCCCGGCCAGCTCAAGCGCCAGCCGGCGCACCTCCCACCCGGCGGGTGAGCGTCGCACATCAAAGGTCCCTGAAATATTCAGCGCGTCGACGGGAGCCAGCCGGAGATCGACCGCCCCCAGCCGGTTGACGGACACCTCGGCCTGGCCGTCGAAAGCCACCGCCGCACCCGCCGGATCGGCCTCAAGCCGGCCGCCACCCGTCACGCGAAACTCCGGTAACGTGCGGCCGAGCGTGAACGGCGAGACGTCCGCATCCGCCAGGTTGAGTGACCACGCCCCGCGGAGAGGAACGCTCCCCGCCGGCTGCAACGCCCGGAGATTGGCGACGCGCCGGCCCCCCGACTCCAGGGCGATGGAATAGTCCTCACCGGAATTGGCCCGGGTGGCGGTCAAGGCCGCCGCCAGCGTCGCCCCCTGGGGCAGGCGCGGGCCGCGGGCACTCGCGTTCAGATTGACCTCCACGGACGAAAACTCGCGCGGGGTCGGCATCGTGACCGCGGCCCGGCCGGTGAACTCGACGGCACTGACCGCGGCATCACGCGGCAGGGCGGCGGCGACGGAAAAATCGAGCCGGCCGGTGCGCCCGGCGCCGATCTGGCCACCGCTGACGTTCAGGCGGGTGCGCACCGGGGGTTCGCCCGGCGAGGCGGGGAACACCACCTCACCCTCGAGGTTGACCCCATCCAGCGTGAGATCCACCGGGAGCCGGATCCGGCCCAGAATGTTCGCCCCGAAGACCGGCGCGGAGGAAGCGGCCGGCGCCCCCGCCACGCGCGTGAGGTCGATGGTGAGCCCCTTCGCAACGAGCCGGGAGATCACCAGATTGCCCCGGGCCGCGGCGAGCAGCGGCAGATTCACCTCCAGGGCCGGGACGGCCACCGTGTAGCCGTCGCGGACGATCTGCACGTACGAGAGTTCCAGCCGCCCTGGCCGGGCCCGGACTCCGCCGACACTGGCTCCGTATTCGGGATGAGCGGCCAGGTAACGGCGCGCGACCCAAGTTTGGAACCCAGGCGAGGCCGCAAGCCCCACCAAGCCCGCCACGACAACCACCGCGGTCACCGAGGCGATGATCCATTTGCGGCGGGCTTTCATGGGAGTATTGGCTTCGGCACCGGCCGTCCGGTCAAGCCGGCGAAACAGTCGGATGTGATACGTTTTGGGGAATGACCTGATCTGTAGCTGGCCCCGTTGAGGCCGGCCACCGGGGTCAACGACCCCGGCTACAGCCTAAACGTAATCTAGCCAAACCTGCGCGGGATGCTTGTTGCCGGTCTTCAGTCGTGTCCCATCGGGCTTGGACCATGGCGCGGGAGCGCCGGTTGGGCCGGTCTCCGAGCGGTCCGCCGCGGCACCGGGCCCTGCCTTGAATCGTCCAAGTCTCCCGGAGGGAGGTGGCTTTATTCGGCGATATATTCGTCGGGCAGGCCCATCGCGGCACGAAGCTCGGCCAGGGCGACGTTGAAGGCGTAGTAAGCCTGGACCTGATTGGTCCGGGCGGTCGTCAGCTCCACATTGGTCTGGAGGACGTCAAGCTGGGTGGCGGTGCCGGCCTCATAGCGGACATTGGCTAGGCGCAGGGCCTCCTGGGCCTGCTCCACAACCTTCTGCGAGGCCTCAGCCAGCTCCCGCGCCTCCTGGAGCGCGGAATGGGCGCTGCGCACCTGAACATCAACCGCCAGTTGAGCCTCGTTCAGCCGGAGCCGCGACTGTTCCTGAGCCGAGCGGGCCTGGGAAATGCGCGCCGTCGTGGCGCGGCCATCAAAGACGCTCCACCGGGACTGCAGGCCGATGTAGGTGCCGTTCTCGGAGTCGCCAAAGCTGTTGGTCGCGCCCTTGCGCAGCTGCCAGCCGCCGACGAGGTCGAGACTCGGCTTGCGCGCGGCTTGGGCCGCCGCGACGGCGGTGCCACCCGCGTCGACGAGCTTCTCGAGCCGCTGCAGCTCGGGCCGGCGGGCCCGGGAGGCCTCGAGCGCCGTGCCCAGCTCGATCTCGGTCGGCCGGTATTCCAGCGCCCCGAGGAAGGACGGGATGCGCCGAAGGTTTTCCGGGGTGTTGGTGGTGAAACCGAGCTGCTGCCGCAACGCCTCGATCGCCAGGCGGCGCTCGTTGTTGGCGGTGATCAAAGGCACCCGGGCGTTGGCCAGGGCGACCTCGGCGCGCGTCTTCTCAAAAGAGGAGGCGGTGCCGGCATCGAAACGGTCGGAGGCGTTCTTGAGCTCTTGCTGGAGGAGGTTCAGATTCTGTTCCTGCACTTTGATTCTTTCGGTCGCGAGCAGCACACGGAAGAAGGCGATGCGCACTTTGAGGATCGAGTCCTGGATGACCGACCTCAGGTCGAGGAGCGCGGCCTCCCGGCCGAGCTTGGCGCCCGCGACCCCCGAGCGGACTGCGCCGCCGGAGTACAGGTTCTGCGTCGCCGTCACGCTCAGGTTCCAGAAGCGGTCGCTCGCCGGGAAGCTCTGGCTGAGGGAGTCGGAGTTCCCCTGGACGGAGCCGGCAGCCACGACCGACGGAATGCGGCGGGCGCTGATCTCGATCAGGACGCCGTCCTGCTGGCGGATGCGTTCGCGGGCCTGGCGGATCGCGAAGTTGTTCTCGATCGCGAAACCGACGGCGGACTTGAGGTCGAGCTGGTCGGGCACCGGTTGCTGGGGGGCCGGGGCGCCGGGCAGCGAGCCGCCGGCGGCGGACACAAGGAGAGCAAGGAGCAGGAAACGTCGGGCAGGATTCATGGCGGAATTCAGGATTTGGCGGGGGCGGGGGCCCCGGTGACCGAGGCAGGCGCGGCGGACCGGACCTTGGAGTGGTCGCGGGCAATCAGCATGTAGAAGGCCGGGATGACGTAGAGGGTGAAGACACTGCCGACCGCCATGCCGACCACGAGAACCCAGCCGATGCTGTTACGGGCGGCGGCGCCGGGGCCGGTCACGAAGATCAGCATGAGGTGACCGAACACGGTCGCGGCCGAGGTCATCATCACGGGTCGCAGCCGGGTGGCGGCGGCGCGCCGGATGGCGTCGATCTTGGGCAGCCCCTGGTCCTGGAGCGTGTTGGCAAACTCCACGATCAGGATGCCGTTCTTCGCGATCAGGCCGACCAGGGTGATCAGGCCGATCTGCGAGTAAATGTTGAGCGTCGTCTTCCAAAGGAAGATCGGGAGGGTCGCCCCCACCATGGCGAGCGGCACGGAGCCCAGCAGGATAATGCAGGGATCGCGGAAGCTGTTGAACTGCGCCGCGAGCACGAGGAAGATGAGCAGGCCGGCCAGGGCGAAAGCCTTCCAGAGCGCCCCACCCTCCTTGCGCAACTGACGGGACTGCCCGCCGTAGTCGACGGAGTAGCCCGGCGGCAGGATTTCCGCCGCCTTGGCCTCGAGCTTCTGCAGCGCCACGTCGATGCTGGGACCGACGCCCGTGATCTTGACGGAGTTCAGCTGCTGAAAGCGGTTGAGGGAACGCGGCTGCACGGTCGAGCGCAGCGTGGCGATGGTGGACAGCGGGATGAGCTGCCCGCCGGGCCCGCGCACATGGTAGTCGAGCAGCTGCGAGGCATTGAGGCGCTCGCCGCGCTCGACCTGGGCGATGACGCGGTAGCTGCGGCCATCGGTGACAAAGCGGTTGACGTAGCCGCCGCCGAGCATCGAACCGAGGTCGCGGGCGACATTGCTCAGGTTCAGGCCCATGGAGGCGACCTTGTCCTTGTCGATCTCCACCTCGACCTGCGGCAGGTCGAACTTCAGGTCGGAGTCGGCGAAATAGAACGTCGGTGCGCCGCCCGCGGGATTGGCCTCGGTGTTGGCGTCGAGCACGAGCTGGTTGGCGTACTCCAGCATCTCCCGGTGGTCGGCGGTGGAACGCAGGACGAACTCGATCGGGAACTGGCCGCCGGAGGGCAGCGGCTCCGGGGTCGTGACGACGGTCGTCACGCCCGGCACGGTCGCCGCGGGTGCCTGCAGGGAATCCTGGATTTCCACGGACGTGCGCTTTCGCTCGGACCAGGGCTTGAGCAGGGCGCCGGCAAACCCGTAGTTGGAGCCGATGAGCATGAAGGAGGTTTCATACTCCGGCATGCTTTCGAAGATTTTCTGCACCTGGCCGGCAAAGAGCATGTTCTGGTCGATGGTGGAGGTGGGCGAGGTCTGCAGGATGCTGAACACGACGCCCTGGTCCTCCTTCGGGGCCAGCTCGCTCTGCGCGAACATGAAGAAGGGCACGAGCAGGGTGGTAAGGAGCACCGCGGCCGTGATCGTGACCGGCACCCAGCCCAGACTGCGGCCGATCATCCGCTCGTAGGAGTTGCGAATGCGGTCGAAGATGCGGTTCACCCAGCCGGTCAGGCCGGCTTCCTCATGCGCGCGGTCGGGCAGCAGGTAGGCGCACATCATGGGCGAGAGCGTGAGGGCCACGAAACCCGACACCGCCACGGCGCCGGCGAGCGTCAGGGCGAACTCCCGGAAGAGCGCGCCGGTGAGACCGCCCTGGAAGGCGATCGGGGCATACACCGCGGCCAGCGTGATGGTCATGGAGATGACCGGGCCGACCAGCTCACGGGCGCCAAGGATGGCCGCATCCGTGCGGCTCTGGCCCTCGCGGATGTGGCGCTCGATATTCTCCACCACGACAATGGCGTCGTCGACGACGATACCGACCGCCAGCACGATCGCGAGCAGCGTGAGCAGGTTGATGGTGAAGCCGAACGCGAGCATCAGGAAGAGCGCGCCGACGAGTGAGAGCGGCATCGCGACCAGCGGGATGAACACCGACCGCAGCGAGCCGAGAAAAAGGAAGATCACGACGGTGACGATCACCAGGGTCTCGATCAGCGTGCGGAGGATCTCCTTCAGCGCGTCGTCGATGTACTTGGTGGCATCGTAGGCGATCTTGGCCTTCAGGCCCGGGGGCAGGCCGCGCTCGATGTCAGGCATGACGTCGCGCACGCGCTTGATGACCTCGACCGTGCTCTCGGTCGGTAGCACCCAGATGCCCATGAAGGTGGCGGTCTCGCCGCCAAACCGCACTTCGGTATCGTAGTTCTCGGCCCCCAGCACGACGTTCGCCACATCGGCGAGGCGCGTGATGACGCCGCCGCGCTCGGTGACGACCATCTGCCGGAACTCGTCCACGTTGCGCAGGTCGGTGTTGGCCACGAGGCTGACGCTGAGCATGGTGCCCTTGGTCGAGCCCACCGCGGCGAGGGCGTTATTGGACTGCAGGGCGGCGCGCACTTCCGAGGGGCTGATGCCGCGGGCGGCCAGCTCCTCGGGCTTGAGCCAGACGCGCATCGCGAAGACGCGGCCGCCGAGCACATCGGCGCGCTGGACGCCGTTGACGGCGGACAGGCGCGGCTGGACCATGCGGTTCAGGTAGTCGGTGATCTGGTTCTGGTCGAGGGTGTCGGAGTAGAAGCTCAGGTACGCCGAGGCGAACTGGTTGTCGCTCAGCTCGACGCTGATGCTGGGATTCTCCGCCTCGGGCGGCAGCTCGTTCTTCACCTGGTCGATCTTGGAGCTGATCTGCGCGAGGGCGGCGTTGGTGTCGTAGTTGAGCCGCAGGTAGACCCGGACCGTGCTGACGCTGGCACTGCTGGTGGACTCGATGTAGTCGATGCCGTCGGCGCTGGAAATGGCGCGCTCCAGCTGCGTGGTGATGTAGCCGCGGACGGTGTCGGCGCTGGCGCCAAAGTAGACGGTGGTGACGTTGACCACCGCGCTGTCGCTGCGCGGGTACTGCCGGGTGTTGAGGTTGAAGTACGCAACGACGCCGACGACGAGGATGACGATGTTGACGACGAGGGCGATGACCGGCTTGCGGATGAACAAGTCGGTGAAACTTTTGGTGGGGGCGGACATGGCGGTGGGCGCGGGCGGGCTCAGGTGTTGTCCGGCTTCGGCGCGACCTGCGCCGACGGCAGGTTGGTGTTATTGATCTGCACCTCGGCGCCGTTGCGCAGCTTGAAGACGCCGGAAGTGACCACTTCCTCGCCGGCCTTGAGGCCCTCCTCGATCGCGATGAGGTCGCCGCGCGCGTCACCCAGCTTGATGGGTTCCTGGCGGACCCCGAGGTATTCCTTTCCGGCGGCATCCTTCATCTTCGCGATGACAAAGATCGAGTTGCCATAGGAAGCATAGGAAACCGAGGTCACCGGCACGACGATCTGGGGACGGCCGGCGGGCAGCTCGACCTCAACCTGCGCAAACATGCCGGAGCGCAGCTGTTGCTGCGGGTTGGCGAGGAGCGCCTGGACGGAGACATTGCGCGTGACGGCATCGACCTCGGAATTGATCGCCGAGATGCTGCCGGCGAAACCGGCCGGGAAGGCGTCAACCTTGACCGTCACCTTCTGCCCGACGACGAGCGAGGGCAGCTGGCGCTGCGGCACGCTGAAATTCACATACATCCAGTCGAGCTTCTGGAGCGGGATGAGGCCACGGCCACGGCTCACGTACTGACCGACATTGACCTGGCGGATGCCGACGCGGCCGGAGAACGGTGCCCGCAGGCGCTTCTTCTCGATCTGCGCCTTGATCTGGTTCACGGCGGCGGACGCCTGGGCAAGCTGGGCCTCGGCGAGGTCGAGCTGGTTGCGGGGGGCACTGCTCTTGGCCACCAGGTCGGTGGTCCGCTTGAAATCCAACTCGGCCAGTTTTTCCTGGGCCTGCGCGGCCACCAACTGGGCGAGTTCCACGGTCGCATCCAGCTCCAGCAGGAGGTCACCCTCCTTCACGGCGGCGCCGCTCTCGGCGTGGATCTTGGTCACGACGCCGTCGGCGTCGGCGGCGAGCGTGACGCCCTCGAGGGGGGCCAGCGTGCCGATGGCCTTCTGCAGGGGCTTCCAGACAACCGACTGGGCGACGGCGGATGTCACCGCGATCGGCGGGACGGTGCGCACGACCGAGGAGACTTCCTTGATCTGGGCGGCTTTGACGGCGGCGAGGATGCCGACCACCACGATGAAACCAACAATGGCCAGAATGTATTTCTTAATCATATCAGGACGTTTTTTCGGAAACAGACAGGATGAGTGAGTGAGTGGGATCGGTGCGGGGCACCGGCGAGGATTCCGCCGGGCGCGGGCGGCTGAGGCGGGCGAGCAGTTGCACCAAGGTCTGGCGCTCAGACTCGTCCAAGGGCGAGAGCATCTCGGCCACCGTCTGGAAATGCACCGGAAGCAGGCGGGCCATGAGTTCGCGCCCCATGTCGGTCATTTGGACCAGCATCATGCGCCGGTCCTGCTGATCCGGCTGCCGGGTGACCATGCCGTCGCGCTCGAGAGTATCGATCAGTCCTGTCATGGTGGCGCGGGAGACGCCGGCGGCGGCGGCAAGATCCGCCGGGGTGCGGCCCTCCGGCCCGATCTCGGGACAGCCCTTCCCATACTTGTCCTTCCGCCAAAGCAGCATGAGGACACCAAAACGCCCGTGGGAAAGTTCGAAACGGGCGAAATTTCGATCCGCCGCGGCGAAGGCCTCGTCGCCCGCCCGGAGAAGGTGCAAATAGGCCACGACGGCCGAGGGATCGAGGGTCGGATTGTGCCGGGCAGCCTCGAGCAGGCACTCGAAACGAGGCAGATCCTTGAGCAGTAAAGCTGGCATGGTAACGGGCACGGGACAGGTAGAGTCGGTAGATAGTTAGCTCACTAACGACAATTGCAAGCGTCCGCACCCATCCTTCTCAAAGTGTCACAGAAGGAGCAGCTTGTACGTTTGCAGCACCATCCCCCTTAATCTTGTAGCTGGGAGCTGAATAACAGCTCCCCAACGTGATTCCCCAGTCCCGATCGGGCTGGATCGGGCCTACTTTTGGGCCCCGGCCGCGTTGAACTTCGGCGTCAAGTACTCGGCGCAGCTATCGAGTGAAGCGAGCTTCTGGTATTCGGCCTCGGGCACTTCGATCCCGTGGCGTTTGCGGAGCTCCATGACGATATCGAGAAAGTCCATGCTATCCAGTTCCAGCTGGTCGCGCAGGCGCACGTCCGGCTTCACTTGGGTCAGGTCTTCGTCGGGCGCGATGTCGGCGATGATGTCGAGCACCACCTGCTTGCATTCGTCATTGGTCATGGGTTCGAGGCGGAATTAGGGGACAAAGCGTCGAACAATCAACGCGGAATTTATCCCCAGCATTCCGAAGGAGTTATTCAAGATGGCATCGACGCGTTCCACGCGACGCGCCTGGTTCAGCACCAGACCCGGGAGTGCGCACTTGGGATCGAGATTGTCGACATTGATGCTCGGATGAACCGTCAGGTCGTCGAACGCCGGCAGATTGCCAGCAAGCTCCAGCGCGCCAGCCGCTCCCATGCAATGGCCGATGAACCCCTTGGTGTTGTTGATGAAAGTATCGGGACAACCCTCGCCGAAAACGGCCCGGATCGCCTCGCACTCCTGAATGTCGCCCAGCGGCGTGGCCGTGGCGTGGGTGTTGACGATGTGGATGTCGTGCGGCTGCAGACCGGCGTGGGCGATGGCCTTGCGGACGCACTCCGCCTGACGCACCGGATTCGGGAGCACGTAGTCGCTCGCGTCGGAATTCACGCAATAGCCACCGATCTCGCCGTAGATCCTGGCCCCGCGGGCGCGGGCATCTTCCAGGCGCTCCAAGGTGTAGAGGCAACCGCCCTCGGAAACGACGATGCCATTGCGCGCAAGGTCGAACGGACGCGAGGCTTTCGCGGGGTCGTCATGGGTTGCGAGGGCATTCTGGGATTTGAAACCGGCGAAGATGCCGAAGGTGTGGATGCTTTCGCTGACGCCACCGCAGATCGCGAGGTCGACCTCGCCGAGCCGCAGCATTTGCGCCGCATGAATCAGGCCGAGATTGCCGGCCGCGCAGGCCGCCCCGATCGTATAGGCCGGACCGGTGATGCCGAGATTGAGCGAGGTCTCGCCCGCCGGGTTATTCGCGACCGTCCTGGGATTGTGGTAATGCGACCAGTACTTGGTGTCGTAATTGAATTTCGAGATATTGTAGATCTCGTTCTCCGTCTCGACGTTACCGTGCTCGGTGCAGCCGATGTAAATGCCGGTGCGGTCCTTCACGATCGCCGCCGCATCCAGCCCGGCATCCGCCAGGGCCTCGCGGGCGCAGTAGATCGAGATCGAGCCGGCCCGGGTGCCGACGCGGACCTCTTTCTTCTTTTGGTATTTCAGCGGATCGTAATGGCAGACCCCGGCCAGCAGCTGCCCCATGTACCGCACATCGATGCGGCTGATCCCCGCCACCCCGGCCAGCAGGTTGCGCCGGAACGCGGCGAGATTGTCGCCGTTCGGGGCGGTGAGGCCTACACCAGTAATGACGATGCGCGGGAGCTGCATGGAGGGAGAATTGGAAATCGCTAGCCATCGCACGACTGAAGGCAATACAAGCTTCCATCATGAACGTCCTCGTTGTCGGCGGCGCCGGCTACATTGGCAGTCACTGCGTCCGCCAGCTCGTCCTCGCCGGCCACCGGCCCGTCGTGCTCGACAATCTTGTTTACGGCCACCGGGCCGCCGTGCCTGCGGGCGTCGTGCTCCACGAGGTGGACCTCGGCGACGAGGCGGCGGTCGGGCGTGTCCTGCGCGACGAGCGGATCGAACTCGTGATGCATTTCGCGGCCTTTTGCTACGTCGGCGAGTCGGTGCAAAAGCCCCTCAAGTATTACCTCAACAATGTCGCCGCCACCCTGCACCTGCTCGCCGCAATGAGGGACGCCGGAGTACGACGCTTTGTGTTTTCCTCGACGTGCGCGACCTTTGGCGTGCCCGCGACCCTGCCCATCCATGAGAACCTTCCGCAGGCGCCGATCAATCCCTACGGCCAGACCAAGCTCGACATTGAGCACGCCCTCAAGGCCCTCGCCCAAGCCGACGGGTTGAGCTTCGCGGCCTTTCGCTATTTCAACGCCGCCGGCGCGGCGGCTGACGGCTCCATCGGGGAAGACCACGATCCCGAGTCGCACCTGATCCCGCTGGCGATTGCCACGGCCACCGGAAGCCGGCCGCACCTCGAACTTTTCGGCACGGACTACCCCACCCCGGATGGCACCTGCCTGCGCGACTACGTCCATGTCGACGACCTGAGCCGCGCCCACATCGCGGCGTTCGCCCGCCTGATGCAGCCGGGAGCCCAGCTATTCTACAATCTCGGCACCGGACGCCCCACTTCGAACCGCGAGGTGATTGCGGCGGTCGAACGCGCCACGGGGCGAACCGTCAAAGTGATCGAGGCACCCCGCCGCCCCGGCGATCCGCCCTCGCTCTACGCGGACGCGGCCAAGGCCCGGCGCGAACTCGGCTGGGAGGTCAAATACCCCGACATCACCTCCATCGTCGCCACCGCGTGGAAATGGCACGCCTCGCACCCGCGCGGTTTTGCGGACCGCTAACCACGACGGCCTCAACCCAACGGGCTGCCGGAATTCAGGCAGCCGGGGGCGCAGGCGGCGGGCTCAGTTTCGCGAGATCGATCTTTGCCAGCTGCTGCTTGAGGATCTTGCCCGACTTGAACTTCACCACGGCGCGCTGCGGAATGACAACCTCGGCCTCGGGCTTGTTCGGGTTGCGGCCGATGCGCTGCTTGCGCACCTGCACCTCGAGGACGCCGAAGTTGCGGAGCTCCACGTTGCGGCCGGCGGCCAGGGCATTTTGGACGATGTCCAAGGTCCGCTGCACCGTTTCAACAACCTGCTTTTGCGGGAAGTTGGTCTTCTTGTAGATCTCAAGGACGATCTCTCGTTTGGTCAGGTTCGTCGACATGGGGGAATCTCCTGTTCGTTCGTTGGGTGCTGAAATACTCCGACCTTCTATCGCCAACTTATCCACAGCTTTACCAATGCGTCAACCTTGTTAGCCGCTTTCTGACCGGCATTTTCGCACTTGCGACTGACGGAAGCCCGTTGCCTGAGTGTACCCCCAGCCATGCCCGATCCCGCCGCAGTCAATACCATGTTCGCCCAAGTGGCGCAGCGCTACGATCGCGCGAACCGGATCCTGAGCTGCGGCGTGGACCTGTGGTGGCGCCGGCGGCTGGTCAGGTCCGTTCACACCTACCGGCCGGCCCGCATCCTCGATCTCGCCACCGGCAGCGGCGATGTGGCCTTTGCGCTGGCCCGCGGTCTCGCCCCCGGCGTTCGTATCACGGGCATGGATTTCTGCCAGCCGATGCTGGAGGTCGCCCTCGCCAAGCAGGTCATCGCGGGCGACCCGCGTCTCGCCGCCGTCGCCTTCGCTCCGGGCGACGGGCTCAACCTTCCCCTGCCCGAGGCCTCGTTCGAGGCCGTGACCATCGCCTTCGGCCTCCGCAACATGGCAGATCGCGCCCGCGCCCTGGCGGAGATGCGCCGGGTGCTTGTGCCCGGCGGGCACCTCCACGTGATGGAATTCTCCCAGCCGGCGCCCTGGCTGCGGCCGTTTTACTATTTCTATATGCGTCACATCTCCCCGCGCCTCGCCGGCCTCGTCACCGGCGAACCGGGCGCTTACCGCTACCTCTGCGATTCCATCGCGCAGTTCCCCGACCGCGACGGCCTCGCCGAGGAGATCCGCCGCGCCGGATTTGCCGGGGTGCAGGCGGTGTCGCTCACCGGCGGCATGGTCGCAATCCATACCGGACATCGTCCGGCTGCCTGATCCACCCGGGAATTGGCCAGCCTGCGGGTGGACACCCCCGCGCCGGACCATCCTAGTTCGAATCGCCGAAGGCGTCGCCCGGCTTGGCCGGCTGTTCACGGAATACGTGAAAAGCCAGCCAAGCCGGGCGCAGGCTCCCCTTGACTCACTCCGGTGCAGACCTAACCTCGCGCGTTTTTTCCCGCCATGGCCAACGATCTGAAGGATACTCTGCAGCTCCCGCGCACGGATTTTCCGATGCGGGCCGAGCTGCCGAAGCGTGAGCCGGCACGGGTCGCGCACTGGGCCAAAGCCGGGCTCTACGACGCCATCCAGCGCCGCCGGGCCGGCAGCACGAAGGTCTTTGTGCTGCACGACGGGCCGCCCTTCACCAATGGCGACGTCCACATCGGCACCGCGCTGAACAAGGTCCTCAAGGACATCACCAACCGCTACAAGTCCATGCAGGGCTACCGCACGCCGTACGTCCCGGGCTGGGACTGCCATGGTCTCCCGATCGAGCAAAAGGTCTCGCGCGAGGTGCAGGAGCAGAAGCTCAACCTCACCACCGCCGAGCTGCGCGCGCGGTGCGATGCATTTTCCGAGGGCTGGATCGCCAAGCAGACCGCCCAGTTCCAGCGGCTCGGCGTCCTCGCCGACTGGAAGAACGAGTACAAGACGAAGGCCCCCGCCTTCGAGGCCGACATCGTCCGCACCTTCGCCGCATTTGTCGCGAAGGGGTTGGTATACCGCAGCAAGAAGCCCGTTTACTGGAGCATCCCCTTCGAGACCGCCCTCGCCGAGGCCGAGATCGAGTACAAGGACCACACCTCCGTCGCCATCTGGGTGAAGTTCGCCGTGCCGGCCGCTGAGGCCACCAAGTTCGGCCTGCCGGCCGACAAACCGCTCTACGTCGTCATCTGGACAACGACCCCCTGGACGATCCCCGCCAACCTCGCGATCGCCGTCAACCCGGAGGTGACCTACGTCGTCGCCGACCTCGGTGCCGAGCGGATCCTCGTCGCCGAGCCCCTGCTTCCGGCCGTCATCGCCGCCGCCAAGCAGGCCAAGACCGTGGCGGACAATTTTACGGTGACCGCGCCTACCACGGTTATGCTCGGTCAAAAGCTAGAGGGCCTCGCCCCGCGTCACCCCTTCATCGACCGCGCCTCGCCGGTCGTTCTCGCCGACTATGTCACGACCGACAGCGGCACCGGCTGCGTCCACACCGCCCCGGGCCACGGCGCGGAGGACTATGTGACCGGCCTCAAGTACAAGCTGGAGATCTACTGCCCGGTCGGCGACGACGGACGCTACGTCGACGACGGCCGCGTGCCCCCCGAGCTCGTCGGGCTGACCACGCTGGAGACGGTTGAGGATCTGGCAGCCAAAAAGCCTGCGCCGGCAAATCTTGGCGTGCTGAAACTGCTCGCGGCGAAGGGCGCGCTCCTCGCGAAAGCCAAGTACCCGCACAGCTACCCGCACTGCTGGCGGTCCAAGACGCCCATCATCTTCCGCGCCGTCGACCAGTGGTTCGTGTCGCTGGACCGCGCCGGCACCCGCCAGACCGCCCTCGCGGAAATCGCCCGCCTCGCCACCCACCAGGGCTGGATCCCCGCCTGGGGTGAGGCCCGCATCCGCGGCGCCGTCGAGTCCCGCCCCGACTGGTGCGTCAGCCGCCAGCGTTCCTGGGGCGTACCCATCCCGGCCTTTTACGATGCGAAGAAGAACGCCTTCCTCGACGCCGGCGTGGCCCGCGCCATCGCGGACAAGTTCGCCACCCGCGGGACCAATTTCTGGTACGACTCGACCCCCGCGGAGATCCTCGCCGGCATCACCCTCCCCGCCGGCTGGCCGGCCCCGTCCGAACTGACCTGCGGCCGCGACACCCTCGATGTGTGGCTCGACTCCGGTTCATCCCACGCCGCCGTGCTCAGGCGCGGCCAGGGCGGCACCCAGTGGCCGGCCGATCTCTACCTCGAGGGCAGCGACCAGCACCGCGGCTGGTTCAATTCCTCCCTCTGGACCGGCGTGATCGCCTATGATGCCGCGCCCTACAAGGCCGTGCTGACCCACGGGTTCATCGTCGACCACGAGCGCAACAAGATCTCCAAGAGCAGTACCTACGAAAAACCGCAGACGAGCGACGCCTACGTCGGCGACTACGGCGCCGATGTGATCCGTCTCTGGATCGCCTCCCAGGACTTTCGCGACGACATCCCGATCTCCAAGGAGATCCTCTCGCACGTCAGCGAGACCTACCGCCAGATGCGGAACACCCTCCGCTACCAGCTCTCCGTGCTCAACGACTTCGACCCGGCGCAGCACGCCGTGCCGCTTGCGCAGCTCGATACGCTCGACCGCTGGGCCCTGCACCAGACGGCCGCCCTGGTCCGCGACGTCACCGCCGCCTACGAGGCCTACGAGTTCCACCGCGTCTACCAGCTCTGCAACCAGTTCTGCGCTGTGACGCTGTCCGCGGTCTATCACGACATCCTTAAGGACCGGCTCTACACGCTCGGCACCAACGCGCCGCTGCGCCGCAGCTCCCAGACCGCGATCCACCACATCTTCCGCACCCTCGTGCGGCTGCTCGCGCCCATCGTCACCTTCACCGCCGACGAGGCCTGGTCCTTCGGCACCGCCAAGGCCGAGTACACCGACGACTCGATCCACCTGCAGGACTGGCCGGTCGCACCCGCCGCCTGGACCGACGAGGCGCTGCAGGCCGAGGTCGCGATGCTCCTCAAGGTCCGCACGCAGGTCAACGAGTCGATCGAGCCGCTGCGCGCCGGGGGCCGGCTCGGCAAGTCCCTCGACGCCGCGGTCTCCCTCGCCTCGGCCGGTGACGACGCCACGTTCAAGATCCTTGAGAAACACCGGGACTTTCTCCCCGAGCTGTTTATCGTGTCGCACGTGACCCTCACCCCGGCCGCCGCCCCGCTCACCATCGGCGTGCGCCCGTGCAGCGAGCTCGGCCACCAGAAATGCCCGCGCTGCTGGCGCTCCGTGCCCGCGCTCACCTCCTCCCCCCACGGCGACGTCTGCCCGCGCTGCGCCGCTGCCCTTTCCGGAATCTGAACCCCTTCAAAGCCATGCCCTCCAAGTCCAAGAAACCCGCCCCCGCGAAGAAGCCGACCGCCAAACCCGCCCCGGCCAAGGCGCATAAACCGGCCAAGCCCGCCCCGGCCCCGGCCAAGGCTCCGGCCAAGAAGTCCGTTGTCGCGAAGCCGGCCCCGGCCAAGGTGGCTCCCGCCAAGGAAGCCGCGCCCGCCAAGGGCAATACGCGCGCCGATCTCCGCGCCCGCCTGCTCGGCGCCAAGAAGCACCCGGCCAAGCCGATCGCCTTCAGCCTCGATGAGGTCCGCGCCATCGCCAAGACCGTCTCCGCCAAGGAGGCCAAGTCCGACAAGGGCGCCCAGGCCGGCATCAAACCCGCCGCCGTCAAGAAAGCCGAGCTCCTGGCCAAGGCCAAGACCACGCCCCATCACGTCAAGGCCGCCTCGCTCACCGACATCCTCGGCTTCAATCCCCGCCGCGGAAAGTCCGCCGCGGATCTCGTCGAGGCCGAGGTCCCCGAGAAATTCAAGCGCTACTACAAGATCCTGATCGACCTCCGCAAGCACCTCACCGCCGGGATCGAGCTGCACTCCGAGGAGACCCTCAAGCGCTCCGCCAAGGACGACGCCGGCGACCTTTCCTCCTACGGCCAGCACATGGCCGACTCCGGCACCGACACCTTCGACCGCGATTTCGCCCTGAGCCTCGTTTCCAGCGAGCAGGAGGCCCTCACCGAGATCGATGCCGCCATCAAGCGCATCCACGACGGCTCCTACGGCGTGTGCGAGATCACCCAGAAGCCCATCGCCAAGGAGCGCCTCCTCGCGGTGCCCTTCACCCGGTACTCCGCCGAGGCCCAAAAGCAGCTCGAGCGCAACCGCCACCGTTCCCGCACCCAGGCCGGCCTCTTCGGCGAAATGGGCGAGGAAGGCGGCAAGCGCGAGGATGACGGCGGTGGCGGTGGTGGAGGCGGGGACGAGTAAGCCGATCCGTGGAGAGCTGAGAGTCCAGAGTCGAGAGCCAGGCCCCTGAACTCCCCACCGGTCATTCTATCCTCCGGCTCTCGACTATGGCCCGCAGTTGCCCGTTCGCCTCCAGGCTCTGGACTCTCGACTCTCAGCTCTCGACCGATCCATCCATGTCCCTCGTCTCCGGTCCCAGTCCGACCCGCCTGCAGCGGTTCCTGGCCTACCGCCTGCTGCTCGGGCTCGCCCTCGGCACGCTGGCCGCGGACCAGGCAAGCAAGGCCTGGATCGTCGCCCGGATGCCCTTCCCGACCTACGGCGAACCCGGGGCCATCCCGGTCATTCCGGACTTTTTCAACCTCGTGCACGTCGGCAACACCGGCGCCGCCTGGAGCCTCTTCACCGGGCGCAGCACGGTGCTCGCCGTGCTCGCGGGCCTGACCCTCGTGGCCATTGCCCTCTGCCGCCACGCCCTCGGGCTGCGCGCGCGCCTCGTGCAGGTGAGCTTCGGCCTCCTCTGCGGCGGCATCGCGGGCAACCTGATCGACCGCCTGCGCTTCGGGCACGTGATCGACTTCCTTGATTTCCACTTCGGCAGCTACGTCTACCCAACCTTCAACGTCGCCGACTCCGCAATCTGCGTCGGCGTGTTTCTCTACATCGGCTGGTCGCTGAAGCAGCCGAGTTCCGAAAAAAGGTAGGGGCGTGTGTCCCCACGCGCCCTCGTTGCAGGCTTCAATCCAGGGCGGCTGGGACAGCCGCCCCTACCTCTTAAAAACTCACCGCCGCGCAGCGCGGGCGGCCGGTCTGAAATCTCAAATCTGAGATCTCAAATTGTGAAATGGGCGCCTCGCTCATTCCACGTTCGCCATCTGCTCCTTCACCCGCTCGAGCTCGTTCTTCAGCTCGATGACGGCGCGGGAGATGGTCAGGTCGTTCGCCTTGCTGCCGATGGTATGGACCTCGCGGCCCATCTCCAGCAGGAGAAACTCGGCCTTCCGGCCAATCTCGCCCTCGGCCTTCAGCAGCGTGCCAAACTGGTCGAGGTGACTCCGCAGGCGCGTCAGCTCCTCGCTGATGTCGCACCGGTCCGCAAAGAGCGCAATCTCCTTGAGCACGCGCTCGTCGTTCAGGTCGATCTCCAGCTCCGCCTCGCGGAGGCGCTTCCGGAATTGCTCCCGATAGTGGGCCGGCACCAGCGGGGCGCGCTCGGCCACCTGCGCCACATATTTCGCAATCAGGCCGAGCCGCATCAGCAGGTCGACATGCAGCGCCTCGCCCTCTTTCGCCCGCATCGCCGAAAAACCGCGCAGCGCCTCGCTGAGCGCCTTCTCGATCACCGGGCGCGCCTCGTCGACCGCCGGCGGCTCCGCCCCCCTGCGCTGCGAGTTGGCAATGTGCCAAAGCAGCTCGGGCGTCGGCTCAAACTCGATCTTCTGGGTTTTGGCGAACGCCGCCAAGCGCTCGATCGTCTCCCCCGCCGCCGCCTCGTCCCACTCCGCGCCGCCACTGCGTACGCCGGTGAGCTCGATATCGACATGCACCTTGCCGCGGATCGCGTGTCTCCGGACCTGTGTGCCGATGGCCGGCTCGAGCGACTCCCACGCCTCCGGCAGCTTCATCGTGAGGTCGAGCGACTTCCGGTTCACCGAGCTGACCTGCACCGTCAGCGTAAATTGCTCGAGGGCCGACGAGGCGCGGCCGTAACCGGTCATGCTGTTCATGGTCGAAATTCCAAACGCCAAAAGGCCAAACGCCAAAGCAATTCCGGCCACCGGAAATCTCAAGCGATCTAGTCGTGCTCCAGTTTCTTGATGATCGACGTGAAGATCAACTTTAGCTCCGTCGCCTCCTGGACAAGGGCATCGGCCGTCTTGATCACCTCCCGGTTATCGCCGCGATTGAGCACGCGAAGCCACATGGCTGACTCCTTCGCTTCCTTGCGGCAGATTCTAAAACGCATTACCCGATCACGGGCGCCTAAAGCTTCGTTCGCCTCGATGCAATTCGCACCAACTGAGCCGGAAGATCGGACCAGCTGCTTTACATCTTCAACATTTGCTACCGTCCGGGGAAGCCCTTGCACAAAGGTCCGGACATCAGCGGCAAATCGCTCCGTACGCTCCTCAAGATCATAGCCCTGTCGTGCCATAAGCCCGCGTCCGTTTTTGGAGTTTGGTCCTTGGCATTTGGAGTTTCGCGCAGAAGTCCCTACTTCTTCGCCAGCATCGCCTGCACCTGCTGCACATCCTTGTCCCCGCGGCCGCTGAGATTCACGATGATGACCTTGTCCTTGGACAGGCTCTTGGCCCGCTTCAGGCCCTCGACGAGCGCGTGGGTCGACTCCAGCGCCGGAATGATGCCCTCGAGGCGGGAGCAGAGTTGGAACGTCTCCAGCACCTCGTCGTCCGTCGCGTAGGCAAACTGGATCCGGCCGCGGTCGCGGTAGAACGCGTGCTCCGGGCCCACGGCCGCGTAGTCGAGGCCGGCGCTCACCGAATGGGTGAGCTCGATCTGGCCGTCGGCATCCTGGAGGAGGAAGGTCTTGCAGCCCTGCAGCACGCCGAGGCGTCCACCGGCGAAGCGCGCAGCGTGCTCGCCGCGCTTGATCCCGTGGCCGCCGGCCTCGACGCCGGTCATCTTCACGCCAAGGTCCTCGAGGAACTCAAAGAAGAGGCCAATCGCGTTGCTGCCGCCGCCGACGCAGGCGATCAGCTCGTCCGGCAGCCGGCCCTCGCGGGCGAGGATCTGCTCCTTGGCCTCCTGCCCGATCACGCGGTGAAAATCGCGGACCATCATCGGGTACGGATGAGCACCGTAGGCCGTGCCGAGGATGTAGTGCGTGGCGCGGACATTCGTCACCCAGTCGCGCATCGCCTCGTTGATCGCCTCCTTGAGGGTTTTCTGCCCGGCCTCGACGCCGCGCACCTCCGCGCCCATCAGGCGCATCCGGAAAACGTTCAGGGCCTGGCGCTCCATGTCGTGCGCACCCATGTAAACCACGCACTCGAGGCCGAACTTGGCGCACGCGGCGGCCGTCGCGACACCGTGCTGGCCGGCGCCGGTCTCGGCGATGATGCGCTTCTTGCCCATGCGCTTGGCGAGCAGCGCCTGCGCAAGGGCGTTGTTGATCTTGTGGGCGCCGGTGTGGAGCAGGTCTTCCCGCTTGAGATAGATTTTTGCTCCGCCCGCGTGCTGAGTCAGGCGTTCCGCGAAGTAGAGCTGGGTCGGCCGGCCCGCAAATTCCTTCAGATGGAGGCGCAGCTCGTTGATGAACGCCGGATCCTTCCGCGCCACGTCGTAGGCCTCGCCCAGTTCCTTGAGCGCGGTCATCAGCGTCTCGGGCACAAAGACGCCACCATAAGAACCGAAATGGCCGCCGGGATCCGGCTGCGAGAAGCGGTCGAGGGGCGGCGGGACGTTGCTGTTGGCGGACATGGGATTCCCAGCATGGGCCATCGACTCGCCCCGTGGCAAATGGGTTTTCGGGCTACAGTTGCCGCCGCAGGCCCAGCGCCCCCTGGTGGGACGGATCGATCGCCAGGGCCCGCTGCACGGCCGAAAGGGCTCCGGCGCGGTCGCCGCTGCGAAGTAGAACGGTCGCCAGCGCATAGGGATAGTCCGCGACACGGGGCGACACCTGCTCCGCCTTGCGCAGCGCCTGCGCACCCTCGGCAGATCGCGTCGTCTGCACCAGTAACAGGCCGAGGTTGTACCAGGCCCGGTCGAACTGGGGGTCACGCTCAACCGCCATCCGAAACGCCGCCTCGGCCTCTGGCCACATCCGGGCATCGGCATAGGTCAGGGCCGCGCGAAAGGGCAGATCCGCGTCACCCGGCGCAAGGCGTGCGGCCCGGGAAAAAGTGTCCGCTGCCTCGGCGGACTTGCCCTCGCGATTGAGCACCAGGCCCAGCGAGTCCAGAATGCCGGGAGCATTCGGGTCCCAGTCAACCGCCTTCCTGATCTCCGCCTCGGCCGGCGCAAGCTGGCCGCGATTTGCCAGGTCCTGGCCCAGGCGCAACCGGCCCGTCGGTTGATCGAGGGTGAGGGCAAGATAGGCATCGAGTTCCTTGCGTTCCGCCGAGTCCGCCGGCAACCCGGGCGAAAGGACCCAGTCCGCGGCCAGCCGCACCGACCGGACCGGATCGCGCGTCAAGGGGCGAATCCGCTCGCCCGCCGCCGCGCCTAACGCTTGAACCGCAGCTTCCCGCTCAAGGGAATCCACGGCGGCGAGGGATGCCGTGGCTGCCGCCAAAGCCGATGGATTATCGGGGACGGACGGCGCCAGCAGCGCGAGGAAGGTGGCGCGCCAGGCGGGAATATCCTCGCGGCCAAGGAGTTTGAGCAGGCCCTCGGCGGCGCCGGGATTGCCGGCCTGCGCGGCGGCGACCACCCGGGCCCGGGCCCGCTGCGTTGAATCGAGCTTCGCGCCATACCAAGCCTGACTTTTCTCGATCGCCCAATCCACCGGCTGTCCGGTGTGGCAACGGTTGCAGGCATTCGGGATGCCGAGTTCCTGGGTGAGCAGCGGGTCGGGCTTCAACCAGCCGTGATCGTGCCGCAGCGCGCGTTGCATGAAGGTCGTGACGGGCATGTGGCAGCTCACGCACAGGTTGCCCGCGCTGCCCTCGGCATGATGGGAGTGGGCGCTCGGGTTGATCGGCACCGCGCGCGTGCCCGAGGGCTGGACGCGTCCCGGCGTCGCGTGGCATTGCAGGCACAGTTGGTTGTTCTCGACCGGCAGGATGGTCTTGGACGAATGCGGATCGTGGCAGTCGAGGCAGGTGACCCCGGCGTGGCCCATCCGGCTCTGGAGCACCGACGCCGCGTTGAAATCCTCCCCCTTCACCTGCCCATCGGGAAAAAAGACCGCCGCCTCCACGGGAAGCACGAGCCGAAAGTGGTCGTTGAACTGGCTGCCCGGCTGGAAGTCCGCCGTGAGCTGTTCGCTCCGCGCGTGACAGGAGAAACACACCTGCTGCATGAGTGCGCGGTCGCCGGGGAGCGGATTCGATGATTTTTCCGGCCGCCGGCCAGGGGTGACATGATCCGCGGGCATCGCGCCATGGCACTGGATGCAACCCACCCCTTGCTCGACCCAGTTTGAGGCGTACGCATCGGCGCCGACATCGTAGTTCTTGGCAAAGCCGGTCATGTGGCATTGGGCGCACATCGAATTCCAGTTCAAGCCGCGGCCAGTCCAGTGTCCCCACTCCCCGGGCTGACGGTTCTCGTCCCCGAAGACATTGAACCATTCCTGCCGGACCGGATCGAAGGCCGTCTCGTGGACCTGCCAGCGACCGCCCGGCGCGGGCACCAGCAACTGCCAGAGAGGCTTGTGACCGAGAACCATGGTGGGCGGCGCGGGCAGGACCGCCCCCGCGACCGTGGGGAACGACGCCAAGGCCGCCTGATCGCGGACCTGGTCAACAAGCCGGTTCGCCCGCGCATGATCGGTCGCCTCCCACGCGGCGAATTCCGCGGGATGACAGGAGCGGCACGAGGTCGATAGCTGGGTCACCGCCGCTGCGACCGGGATTACCGCCGGTCGCCCAGGAGGTGGCCGGCCGCACGCCGAGATCACGGCGAGGGCGGAGGTCAGCGCCAGATAGGCGAGCACCACCCGGATGATGGTTCGCCGGGGTCGCGGCGGGGTCGCAGTCGCCGGCTTCACGCGTGAATTTCTCCGGCCGGCGGGGTCAAGGTGCCGCCGCCTTGAGTTCGGCGAACCGCGAGCGCATCTCGCTCAATCGCGGCGCCTGGCTCGCCTCCGCCCCGAGGTCGTTTTCCTCGCGCGGGTCCGTCGTGAGGTCGAAAAGCTGCTCGCGCTTGAAATCGGGCCAATAGACATATTTCCAGTCCTTCCGCACCAGCGCCTCGGACGAGGGAATGAAGTCGACCCGGTTGATGGTGGCGTGCTCGTAGAAGAATTCCGAGCGCCAGACGGGCGGTTTGGATTCAAGATAGAGCGGGCCGAGGTTCCGGCCCTGCATGCGGGGGGCAGCCGGCAGGCCGGCGGCGGCCAGGATGGTCGGAGCCAAGTCGACGTTCAGCACCATCTGCTCGTTGGTCTGACCGCGCTGGGCAGACGGCATGCGCGGATCGAGCACGATCAGGGGCACGCGAATGCTCTCCTGGTAGGGATACCACTTGTCGGCCAAACCGTGCTCGGCATGGAAATAGCCGTTGTCGCCGGTGAAGATGACGAGCGTGTTGTCCAAGACCCCTTCCCGGCGCAGCTCCTCCAGCACGCGGCCGCAAACGGTGTCCACCTCGGTCGCCAGCCGGTAATAGTTTTTCATCATCGCCTGGTACTTCTCCGGCGTGTCGAAGCGCCAGTGCCAGCGCACCCGGCCCTCGTTCTTTTCGTTCGCGAGGAACGGCGGCAACCGTTGGAACGACTCGTCCGTGGCGTTGACCGGGACCGGGATGGTCACGTCCCGGTACAAGGCCATGCTTTGCGGCTGCGGCAGGTATTGCAGCGGGTTCGCGTCCTCGGCGTGGGTGGCAAAAAACGCGAGGGTCAGGTAAAACGGTTTGTCCGCCGGCCGGGTGCGGAGGAACTCCAGCGCGTCGTTCTCGTTCTTTTGGGTGACGTGGATCCGGGATCCGTCTGGCTCCGTGATCCAATGGGTCCCGCTGTAGGCCCGGCCAAAATCGAAGTTGGCCCGGGGAAAGGCCCCGTTGTGCCATTTGCCGACGTGGCCGACATAATACCCGCTGGCGCGCAGGATCCCGGGAAAGGTCTCGGCCCATGGCGTCTTGAACATCGCGAATGCCGGATTGCCGTGGCGCGACATCCATTGGCCGGTGAAGAGCGAGGCACGGCTGACACCACAGATCGCAGTCGTGACGTAGCTGCGGGTGAAACGCAGGCCTTCGGAGGCGAGACGGTCGATGCTCGGGGTCTTGACCACCGGATTGCCGGCGACTCCCAGGGTGTCGAAGCGCCAGTCATCAGCGAGCAGCACGACAACGTTCAGCGGCCGGGCTGCTTCCGCGGCGGAGACAGGACGGGCGAGAAACCCGAATCCGGCCAAAAACAGGGAGAGCAAGGCGGTACGGTGCGTCACGGAAGGAGGCGGGGGGAAGCAGAGTCGGGAGGGTTATCCGGCAACCGATTCAATTCGTGTAGGGTACCGTGCCGGTCGCGTCGACGGTGTAGCCCCATTTCTTGATGTAGGCGGCCGCGGGCAGGAACTCGTCGCCGGCCTCCTTGAGTTTCCGCGCCAGGATTGCCTCCAGATCCGCCTGCAGTCTGGCCGTGCCAAATTGATTCGCCAAGTTGATCAGTTGATAGGGATCGGTCTGGTTGTCGAAGAGCAGCCAGGGACCGTGCAGGTCGCGGACGTAGGTGTAACGCTCCGTGCGAATCCCGCGAAACTCCCGCCCGCCCCGTGAAAACGACCACTGGCCGAACGGCGCCGGACTGGCGAGCAACGTGGCCCCGTCCGAGGGGTTTGCCCCGCCCCGGAGGTAGCCGCTGAAATCGAGCCCTTCCGCCGTCTTCGGCACCGCCACCCGGGACAGGCCGAGCAGCGTCGGCATGAGGTCCTCGGAATTGACAACGGTTTCGACCGTGCGCCCGGCCGAGCCGAGGCCGGCGGGCCAGCGCACCAGCAGGGGCACCCGGATCGATTCATCGTAGGGCTGCTGCTTGTTGTCGCCCCCGTGGGATCCCAGCAGATCGCCATGGTCCGCGGTAAAAACCACGATCGTGTTTTCCGCCAAGCCCGATTCGCGCAGGGTCTGCATCAGCTCACCCATGCAGTCATCCAGCGCCGTGCAGTGGGCATAGTAACCGGCGAGGGACCGGCGGGTCTGGGCGCCGGCCATCGCCGGCACATTCGGCCGCAGGGTGAACTTGGCAGGGTCGTACATCGCCCGGTATTTCTCGGGAGCGGTATTGTAGGGGTCATGGGGCGGACCCCATGACAGGAACAGCACGAATGGTTTTCCCGTCGCCGCGTGGTCCCGCAGATACTGCTGCGCGTCCTTGGTCTGGGCGATCGCGTCATAGCCCTCCCACTTCAGCTTCTCCGGACCGTCCGCAAAATAGAACGAGTTGTTGTAGGCATGGGAGCACTCCAGGACCTTCCAATAATCGAAACCTTGCCGCCGCTCGCGCGGAATGAAATTGGAGCGGCCGTTGGCGTTGAGGTGCCACTTGCCGATGTACCCCGTGTCGTAACCTTCCTTCCCCAGTGTCTTGGCAATCGTGACCGCGTTCGGATCCAACGGCACGTCGTTCATGAACACCCCGTGGGTCAACGGCCGCTGCCCGGTCTGGATCGAGGCGCGCGCCGGCCCGCAGACCGGGACACCGGAAATGGCACGGGTGAAATGGATGCTCTCGCGTTGCAGCGCATCCAGGTGGGGCGTCTGCACATTCTGGTCGCCCGCAAATCCAAACGCCTGGGCCCGCCACTGGTCAGCAAAGACGAACAAGATGTTGGGTTTTTGCGACGGGGCCGGGGCCGCGGCGTCTGCCGCCCGCACCGCGGACGAGATGGCCAGCAATCCGACCAGCGCCATCAGGGTCATGCGTTTCATGGGGTAATGCGGAGAGGCACCTGTAGTCCACCAGGCTCCCTCGCACAAAAGCATTATCTCCCGCCCGCGGGTGGAAAGGCAAAAATCCGTCCCACGCCCATCGGCGTCCCCCTCTCTCCTTCGCCCCTACGTCAGCTCCCGCTCCGGCCGGGCGGCGCGTCGTACCGGTACCCCACCCCGTGCACGGTCGCGATCGGGCCCTCGGCGTCGGCTCCGATCTTCCGCCGCAACTGCGCCACGTGCTGGTCAAGGGTGCGGGTCGTGCCGAGATAGTTCACGCCCCAGACGGCGTTGAGCAGGGCGTCGCGGCTCAGGACCTTGCCGGGATGTGACGCAAAGACCTCGGCGAGTTTCAGCTCCCGGGCAGTCAGGGACTCCACGGCCGATCCCACCTTGGCCGTGAAGCGGTCGCGGCTGATCTCCGCCGCCCCGAAGGTGAACACGGCCGGCAGCTCATTCTCCGGGGCCACCGCCGCGGTCTTGCCGCGCCGCAGCAGTGCCTCGACCCGCGCCAGGAGTTCCTGCACGCCGAAGGGCTTGGTCACGTAGTCGTCGCCCCCGAGCTTCAGGCCCACGACCTTGTCGATCTCCTCGCCCTTCGCGGTGAGGAACAGGACGGGAACGCGCGCGCCGCCGGCCCGCAGGTCGCGGCAGACGTCGTACCCGCTGGCCTTCGGCATCATCACATCGAGCACCACGAGGTCGAATTTCTGCTGGGGAAAAAGCTTCAGGGCCTGCGCGCCGTCCGCGGCGGCGGTCACGTCGTAACCCTCGCTCTCGAGCGTCGCGGTGAGCCCGAGCCGGATGTCGCGGTCGTCTTCGGCGATCAGGATGCGCGCCTTCATGGGAGTTCGAGGATGAAGACCGCGCCGCCTCCGGAGCGTGGCTCGCAGCGCAGTTCGCCGCCGAGGCCGCGCGCCAGCTGCCGGGCGATGCTCAGGCCGAGGCCGGCGCCGCCGCGGTCCGCCGTCAGCGTCTCGTCCACGCGGTGAAACTTCTCGAAGATCTTGTTCCGGTGCTCGGCCGGCACGCCCGGTCCGCGATCGGCGATCCGCACGCTCACGCCGCCGCCCGGCCGCGGTGACAGGGTCACGAGCACCTCACCGCCGCCCCCCGCGTACTTCGCGGCGTTGTCGAGCAGGTTGAGGACGATCTGCTCGACCGCGTCCCGGTCGGTCGACACCGGCGGGCCATGCGGCAGGTCCCAACGAAGGATCATCCCGGACTCGCCGAGGCGCGGCATCTGGGTCCCAAGCAGGCGCTCCAGTTCCACCGCGAGGTCGACCTTTTCCGACGCATACTTTTTCCGCCCCTGCTCCAGCCGGCTGAAATCGAGGACATTGTTCACCAGCCGCGCCAGCCGCTGGGTTTCCCGCCCGATGGTCCGCAGGTAGTCCCGCCCCTGCTCGGGATCGCGCACCCGGCCCTGCTCCAGCAGTTCCGAGTACAGCCGGATGTTGGTCAGCGGCGTCTTGAATTCGTGCGAGACGTTGGCGACGAACGAGGTCTTCAGCGCCGCCTCCTCCCCGCTGCGCCGCGCCTGCAGGAGCAGCAGCGAGCCCGCGCCGAGGATCGCCAGGACGGCGACGATCACCAGGCCCATGCCCAGCGTCGCAAACCCGCCGCCCGCGCCGTCCGGGTAGGCCGGTGCCAGGAACGCCACCGCTTCCCAGCCGGATAATAGCGCATTGCCCAGCGGGATCCGCGCCACGGGTTCCGTCCCGCCCTGCAACGCTCCGACCTGATGATGAATCCGGCCCTGGGCATCCCGCAGTGCGAAGCCCTCGCCCGGATTCACCTCGGCCGGCAAGGCTCCCTTCAGTTGCTGGATGAACGTGTCGGGATTCAACTCCAGGCCGCGGACATCCGAGCCGTTTCCGGGCCGCATCCAGCCGAGAAGGTGCAGCCGGCCGTCCAAATTCACCGCCTGCCAGCCCCGCGCCCCGGCGTCAGTTCCGGTCGCCTCTTTTTTCGCGGCCACCGCCGCCACTGCCGCCGCCTTCGCCGGCGCTGCGAGTCCGGCATCGGCCTCGGCCCGCGAACGCTCCGCCGCCGCCGGAGCGGGAGCCGAAGCCGTCTGATAAACCTGCCGCGCGAGTTCGTTCGCATCCCGCCGGGCGGTCTGGGCCACGCCGGCGTTGCTGGCCGACTGAAGTTGGACCTTGGAGACGGCCTCGTCGGCACCCGCCAGTGCGTCCTTCAATTCGCGCGTGGCCTTGGAGAAAACGGCGGCATCGGTCCACGGCACGCCATTCGAAAAATAGGTGGGGAATCTCCGGGCAAAACCGCGCTGGTTTTCGTCCGGCGCCGCCGCCGTGGGCC
This sequence comes from Opitutus sp. GAS368, assembly GCA_945903545.1. GTDB lineage: Bacteria > Verrucomicrobiota > Verrucomicrobiia > Opitutales > Opitutaceae > CAIYFD01. The sequence goes on from CAMDOO010000027.1 coordinate 35,988, forward strand.
GGAGCAGCCGTCCGTCGGCGGTCGCGCGAAACCCCACGCGGACGAGCGGATTGTTTGTTTCCCAAGTCGCCAGGAAGGCGTCGATCGCGCTCGCCGGCTCCGCGGCCAAGGTGTCGAGCAGCCCGGTCTGGATGTCGCCGGCCAGCAGCTCGGCATTCTCCACAATCAATCCGGCCCGGGCCGTTGCCGCCGTCCGGCGTGCCGTCTCCGCCATCGCGCCGCGCTCGTTCAACGCCGCCTGTTCCCGCCTCAGGAGCAGGACCGCGCCGGCCCCGACAGCGAGGGTCGGCAGGAGCAGCAGCATCCAATAGAGGACGATGCGGCGGGAGTTGGGGATCATGGGAATAAGGCGTTCGGCAAGGGCGCCGCCCCAGAATAGGGCGGCGCCTTGGCGTTTCACAAGTCGGCAGCGGAGCGGATTTCCGGATGGTGGACCGGTAGGGCGTGACGGTTGCGGCGCGCCGAGCACACGGACCGACCCGGCGGGCCGCCCCTTCCCGTCCTACCACAGCACGACCTCAGCGGCTGTTCTGCTGGTTCATGATCTGCGAGTTCTCGGTCCGGTAGGCCTTGCGAGAGGCATTATCCAGGCCCTCGCGCTCCAGCCGGTCCGCCTCGGGGGCCGCCGCGGCCGCCACCTGACGCACCATGGGATTGCTGTAGGTGTCCGCGGTCCGGGCGAGTTCCTTCGCCCGTTCGCGCACCACCGCCGCCGCTTCGTCCTTCCTGCCGGCGTCCACCAGTTCCACCGCGGCGAGCTTGGCCACGGCCAGGGCGTTCGTCGCATAGTCCGCCTGCACCTTGTGGTCAGCCGAAGCCACGACTTCCGCCTCGTCGCGGCTGAATTGCACCTTGCGCTCGGCGCTGGCCGACACCGTTGCCTGGGTGAAGGCGTCCTCGTAGCTCACGCGAGCCCGCGCGATCTCGCGCTCGGCCCCGGCGGACCCGGCGTCCACCTCGACCTCGATCAGCGCGAACTTCTCCTGCCCGCCGTAAAGCTGATTGAGCGACAGCTCCGCGCGGTTGCCGCGGATCGTGCCCTCGCGGCCCACGAAGGCGATCGGACGCACCCCGGCGGGAAAGTCGATCTCCACGGTCACGCGGCGCGCGACCACGTTCAGCACGTCGCCGAGCTCCGCCGCGAAGATCCGCGGCAGGTCGCGCTCATGCTCCACGAAGTAGGTGTTGCCGTCGCTCGCCTGCGCCAGCCGGCTCATCAGGTCCTCGTTGAAGCCGAGGCCGAGCCCGACCGTCGTGACCGAGATGCCCTCGCTGACCAGCGAGGCACCGAGCCGCCCCAGCTCGGCGGGCGAGGCCGGGCCGACGTTGGCCTGGCCGTCAGAGAGCAGGAGGACGCGGTTGACCGTCCCGCGCTCGCCGAAGTGGCGCCGAACCTCGGACGCGCCCAACGCGACCCCGTGATAAAGGGCGGTGCCGCCGTTGGCCGAAATCTCGCGGATGGCCTCCTCTAGCCGGCGCCCGTTGCCCACGCGCTGGGCGGGCACGAGCACCTCGGCGCGGTTGTCGTAGGCGACAAGCGCCACGATGTCGTCGGACGACAGGCGCCGGACGAGCTCCAGCGCCGCCTCACGAGCCTGCTCGATCTTCCCGCCGCTCATCGAGCCCGAGCGGTCGATCACCACCGCGAGGTTCACCGGCGCGCGCTTGCGGTCCGAAGTGCGCGCGATGGCGTCGAGGCCGATCTTGATGACCGCCCGTTCCGTGCGTCCGGCGCGAAGCACGCCGCGGTCGAGATCGACGCGCAGGCGGACGGTTTCACTGCCGGCGGGACTCCGCTCGGAGGCACAGGCAGTGTTGACGAGCGACATCGCACCCAAGAGGAGAGCGGCCGCGAAAGCTGACAGGATGATGTTTTTCATAGTGGGGTCCTTGTTGGACTTCCCCATGAAACCAGAAATCGGCCCGGCGGTTGTCAGTGCGCGGTCAGCCGATTGTCAGGAGATTGTCAGGCCCTCGCGCCAGCACAGGGCAGGCAGAATGCGGACCTTAACCGCGGATTCCACTGATTCACGCGGCTGGCGCTGCCCCTCGCTCGACCCGGCACCGACCCTTTCGAACGGATCCCCTCAGCCCTGCCGGGTTACCCCACCCCTGCCTTCATCCGCGCGAATTCCTCACGCAGGAACTGCTTGGTTTCCCAAGGGATGGAGTTCCAGTGGCAGTTGGCGAGCGCGCCCTCGAGGGCGTAGGCCATGACAACCGACACCGGGCGGCCGTTGGCGTGCAGACGGCGGCAGACCTCGACCGGCCCCAACTCCCGGACCTGCGCAGCATGGGTGATCCCAATCTCACGCAGCCAACCGGATGACTTTGGGCCGAGGTTGAGCAGCCGGTCGGCTTCAAGCGCTCCGGGCCGCGGGGCGGTTTTCCGCCTGCGCCGCTCGCCCTTGGCAAGCCGCGCGGACACCGCCTCATCCAGCACAAAACGCCAAGGCATCGCGGCCCAGATCGGGCCGGCTGAGTCCACGCCGATGCGGGGCGACCCCGTGACCGCGGTTCGCGGCACGCGCACGCCGCGGTCTTCCAGCCAGAGCCCGACCGCCTTCGCTGCCGGCAATCCGTTCAGGCGGCGGTCGATCTTGAGCGTCTTAGTCAGCCGGCCCGGGGCGGTGGGGGGGGGGGGGGGG
>CAMDOO010000028.1 GCA_945903545.1 Opitutus sp. GAS368
TACGTGAAAAGGCGGCACGACCGAGAGCCGGAAGTCCGCGCAACTCCCGTCAAACCCTCGCGGTGCAGACCTCACCGTTTGGTTTGGCTCTCGACACTCGACGCTCAGCTCTTGCCTGAATCGTCCCGGCCGGAGCCCCTCGGGTGAGGCTGCTCAACGGGCCGTCAGATGCTCGCGCAACGTCTGCGTGAGGTCGCGCACCCGGTACGGCTTCGACACACAGCCGCAGAATCCGTGGGACCTGAAATTGGCCATGATTGGATCGCTGGAGTAGCCGCTGGACACGATCACCTTCACCCCGGGGTCGATCCGGCGCAGGTTCTCGGTGGCCTCGCGCCCGCCCATCGCGCCGGGCACGGTCAGGTCCATCAACACGAGGTCGAACGGATGCCCGCTGTCCCTCGCCTGCTGGTACTGCTGCACCGCCTCGTTGCCGTCGGCGGTCGTGACGACCTCGAGCCCCATTTGCTGGAACAGGGCGGCCGTCATCTTCCGGATCTCCTCCTCGTCGTCCATGAAGAGAATGCGCCCGCGCAGCGGGCTGAAGGGGCTGTGCGTCTCGGGCCGGGAAGCCGGGCGCACGCCGGCCGCGGGCAACCAGATGTGAAAGGTTGAGCCCCGGTCCGGCGCGGACTCCGCGACGATGTGCCCCTGATGCTTGCGGACGATCGAATAGGCCGTCGAGAGCCCCAGGCCGGATCCGCCCTCCTTGGTCGAGAAGTAGGGATCGAAGATCCGCGAGAGCTGCTCCGGGGCGATCCCGCTGCCCGCGTCCTCGATCGAAATCCGCAGGTAATTGCCGCCGGCCAGGGGCGGCCGGACACCCGCCGGCACCACCTTGTTCGCGACGCCCACCCGGATGATGCCGCCCGCCGGCATCGCCTGCACCGCGTTGATCACGATGTTCTGGATTACCCGGCCGATCTGGCCCGGGTCGGCGTCAGCCGCCCATGCGTCCTCGGCCAGGGCATATTCCGCCTTCACGTTGGAACCGTGCAGGGCGAACTCGGCCGCCTCGCGCACCACCTCGGTCAGGCCGACGGAGGTGCGCACGGGATCACCGCCATGGGCGAAGGTGAGCAGCTGGTGCGTGAGGTCGCGCGCGCGCATCGCCCCCCGCTCCGCCTCGCGGAGCCAGGGCCCCGCGGACGCCTCCTCGGTGGAAAGATGGTCGCGCGCAAGCGCCAGGTTTCCGATCACGACGGTGAGCAGATTGTTGAAATCGTGGGCGATCCCGCCGGCGAGCACGCTGACCGATTCCAGCTTCGAGGTGCGCAGGCGCTCCGCCTCGAGGCTCGATCGCTCCATGACATCACGGAAGACAAACACCACGCCCCCGTCCGCCGGGCTGTGCATCGGCGCACAACGCCCTTCCACCAAGCGCCGGGCGCCATCCCGCGCCACCAGCAGGGTCGGTTCCGGCAGGTCCGCGTCGCTCCCGGTCGTGAGCACATGCTCCAGGGGCAGCTTCACGGCCATGCCCGTGCGCTCCAGTTTCAGCACACAGACCTCCTCGATCGAGCGCCCCACCGCGTCATTCGACCAGCCGGTCATCTCGCCCGCGGCCGGGTTCAGGTAACGGACAATACCCGACGGATCGACCGTGATCACCCCCTCGACCATTGAGGCCAAGGTCACCTTCAGCCGCTCCCGTTCGACGGCCAGTGCCTCCTCGGTCCGGCGGATGCCGGTGAGATCCACCAGCGCGACCTGCGTCCACTCGTACTTGGGCTCGCCATTCACCATCGGCAGCCACCAGCGCACGTACACCCGCACCACCGCGCCATCGAAGGCGCGCATCGTGGCTTCACCCTCGTATTCGCGCCGGCCGTCCCAGATCGCCTCGAAAATGCGGCGGCGGGCCTCCAGCGTCTCCGCCGTGAAGGACAGGGGCAGGTTCGCCTGCACCTGCTCGCGGGTCTCCGCGCGCAGCAGCCGGACCGCCTGCTCGTTGACCTGCACCTCCACCGCACGGGCCGCCGCCAGGAAATCCGCCGGGTTGCGGTCGAGATAGGCCCCGAGGTCGGTCACACCCGCGGACCGCAGGCCGCGGAGCCAGATCGCGGTCTTGCGATAGTCGCACTCCATGATCGCAATCGGGGAATTGCTGAAGAGCAGGCGAAACCTTTCCTCGGAATCGCGGAGTGCCACCTGCGAACGGCGCTCGGCTGTGACATCGCGGATGAAGGTGGTGAAGCAGCGCCGGCCGTTCAGGAAGAACGGCTGGCCGGACACGTCGACGTCGATCAGGCGCCCGCCCTTGATCTGGTGTTTCCAGATCCCAAAGTTTCGCAGCCCGGCTTCGCCGCTGCGCACCTGCTCGATCTTGGCCATCAGGGCCGGCACTTCCTCGGGCGGCCGGATTTCCGTCACCTTCATCGCACAAAACTCCGCGCGCGAATAACCATACAGTCGGACCGCCGCGTCGTTCACTTCCACGAACCGCAACGTGCCCAAGTCATAAACCAGGATCGGCGTCGGGTTGGCCTCGAAGAGCAGCCGGTGCTGCTCGGCGCTCGCGCGCCTCGCCTCCTCGGCTAGGTGCCGCGCGTGGATGTCGGTGTGGGAACCCACGCCCCGCACCGGCTCGCCGGCGGCATTGCGGATGATCTGCCCCCGCGAGAGGATCCAGCGGTAGCTGCCATCCTTGTTCCTCATCCGGAACTCGAATTCGTAGTGGGGTCGTTTCCCCGCCAGATGCTCAGCCATCGCCCGCTCCCGGGCAGGCTCGTCGTCGGGATGGACCCGAGCCAGCCACTCGGCGCGTGTCGGTTTGATTTCACCCGGCGCGAAGCCCAGCATTTCCAGGCAGCGGTCGGAGAGGTAAACCTCATGGGTGCGCAGGTCGCAGTCCCAGATCCCGTCATTGATTCCCCGGACCGCCAGCAACCAGCGGTCCTCGACCGCCTCAAGCTCGCGCGTGCGGACGTTCATCTGGCGCCAGCGCCGGCCCGCCAACATCCAGCCACCGCCCCAGCCAAACACCAAGGCTCCCGCCACGGCATAGAACCAAGCTCCCGGGGCATCAGCCACGGCCGCGGCCAGCGGCACCGCGCGTGATTCATCCCACCCGGAACCCAGTAGGGGAGATGAAAGCAGGGCAAAGCCCGCGACCAATCTCGCGCCACTCACAGGACGAAGTGGGGACTTCGGCTTCATTGGGTGCAGCCGTGCGACCGAATCGCCGGTTATTTGCGGTGTCGATGGAACAAGCCGGCTGGCCTGTAAAAAGCGTGTTTTTTACGCCAAATTGACAATTGTAAGCCCTGAGCAGGCATATGGATAGGATTAATCCAGTGACCCGCCAAATCGCTGCAATTGGAGAGCAGACAGGCAATCCCTGCCAATCACCGGCCAACCCCTTCAACCCCGGTCAAAGCGTCACGAGCCCGTGCTGGATCGAGTAACGGGTGAGACTGGCGACATCGCGCACGCCGATCTTGGCCATGATATTCGCCCGGTGTTTTTCAACCGTGCGGACGCTGAGATTGAGCTGGGAAGCCACTTCTTTGGAGGAATTACCACTCGCCACCAATCGAGCCACTTCCAATTCGCGCTTGGATAACGGCTCAGATCCGGGGACCACCGGCGGTGGGCCGACCGGAGAAGCGTCTTGGCCAGGAAGGAATCGGGCGGGCCTGAGCTTGGTCTTGGCCGCAAAAAAAAGGCCGCCCGTGGCAACCTCGCGGACGGCTTGCACCAGATATTGGAGCGGTTCCGATTTGTCGACGTAGCCTTGGACGCCCATCGCCACGAAACGGCCCGGCAAGTCGCCGTCGGTGCTGGAAGTCAGGACCAAAATGCGGGTATCCGGCTGATTTTCGCGCAGGATCCGGATGATCTCGAGCCCGTGCATGCCCGGCAGGTTGAGATCGCAGATCACCAAGGGCGGTTTCATCCGCAGGCAATAGTCCAACCCCTCCTTGCCATCGCCAAACTCTGCGAGGACATGCAGTCCGCCCGCCTTCTCGATGGTCTTTCTCAACATGTGACGGACCATGGTCTCGTCTTCTATCAAGACCACATTCATGGGGCTGGGTGCGTCGGTCGGCATGATCCTCTTAATGCACTCTGTTGTAGTCCGTTGTTATGATGCAAGCCTCTAGGCCTATAGTGACCTAAGCGTCGCGCGCCTCGCCCAGATTCGCAGCGCCCGGAAATCCTCGGGAAGAAAAACGCCCCGGTGGGCCTGAAACCCGGCAACCGGCCCCTCCACCCACGCCCTCTCCATCAGGGCCGTGTTTTTCGCGGGATCGAGGCCGACCCAGTGAGGGCAGTCCACGCAGTGCGTTCCGCTGATCCGGCCGCGGGCCCGGGCGAGTTCCTGCCGCCGGCAGCGCCCGCCGACCACCTCCCGATAGGATTCGCGGCACCGGACCGGTTCAACCTGGAGGCACGCCTTGAGCAATTGCCGCACCGGTGCGCTCAGGTCCGCACGGGATTCCGACGTCATGGTTTCGTCCAAAATCTCCCCGGCGAGTGCCTCGATCCGCTCATGAGGGATTTCCCTCCACTCGAGTCCGCCCGCGGGTGCCGTGGAGGCTTCCCGCGAGGCCGCCTGCCAAAATCGGGCCGTCAGCCCGGCCAGCTCTGCCTCCGGCGCGGCTGGTTTTTCGTTTTGCGCCAGAAACCGACGCAGGCAGTCCGAGATGAGCCTCGCGAACTCGGAGGCTTCATCCGCCTTTTCTGGGCTTGAACGGGAACCCGGCATCACGCGCCCCCAGTAGGCCCGCGCGACCGCCCGGGAGTCAATCAAGCTGCCGTCCTGATTTGGGAGGGCGGCGGCGGCTCCCTCCAAAATGGCACAGCCATTTTGGCTCCTAGCAGCGCGCGGACAAATTCCGACACGCTGTTAGTGCCCGATCTCGTTGTCCTTCGTCTCCGGCAGCACCAGCAACCCGATCAGGAAGGAGAGCGCGGCGATGCCGATGGGGTACCAGAGCCCGGCGTAGATGTCGCCTGTGAACAACACGATCGAGGCCGCAATCAGCGGCAGGAAGCCGCCGAACCAGCCGTTGCCGATGTGGTAAGGCAGCGACATCGAGGTGTAGCGGATGCGGGCCGGGAACAACTCGACGAGGAACGCCGCGATCGGGCCATACACCATCGCCACGTAGATCATCAGGACGGTCAGGAGCGTGATCACCTTGAGCTTGTCGATTCGCGCCGGATCCGCGGCCTTCGGATAACCGGCCGGGGCCAGGGCCGCCTCGTAGTCCTTCGCATCGAACCCGGCCACCGGCGCGGCGGCGCCAACGGTCAGCACCACGGGGGCCTCCGGCCGCGCCGCGGCAATCTTGAAGGGCGTGCCCCGCCCGTTGAGGAAGCTGCGCGCCTTCTCCGTGTCGGTCGTCGTCGCCTTGGGCGGCAACACGATCTTGCGGGCCGCATCGCCCAGTGCCGACAGCGTCAGCGCGCCGGCCCCGCGATATTCCGCCGTGTGCAGCACCACGGGATGCGCGGCCATCGCGTCGGCGAGCGCGGGATTGCCCGCGCGGGTCAGGCCCTGAAAGATCGGCTGGTAGGTGAAGACGGCGAGCAGGCAGCCCGCCAGCATGATGGGCTTGCGCCCAATGCGGTCGGAGAGCCGCCCGAAGATGATGAAGAAGGGCGTCCCGATCAGCAGCGAGATGGCGATCAGCTCGTACGTGTTCACATAGTCGACCTTGAGCGTCGCGCTGAGGAAATAGAGCGCGTAGAACTGGCCGGTGTACCACACGACTCCCTGGCCCATGGTGGCGCCAAAGAGCGACTTGAGCACGATCTTGGCGTTCGGCCAGTGGGCGAAACTCTCGGTCAGGGGCGCCTTCGAGGTTTTTCCCTCGGCCTTCATCTCCGCGAAAACCGGCGACTCCTCCAGCTTCAGCCGGATGTACACGGACACGCCCAGCAGCACGATCGAGACGAGAAACGGGAGCCGCCAACCCCACGCCGCAAAACTCTCGGCGGACATCGCGTGGCGCACCAGGTAGACGACCGCCAGCGAGAGGAAGAAGCCCAGTGTCGCCGTCGTCTGGATCCAGCTCGTGAACCGTCCGCGCTTTCCCGGCGGGGCGTGTTCGGCCACGTACGTCGCCGCCCCGCCATACTCCCCACCGAGCGCGAGGCCCTGCGCCATGCGGAGCAGGACAAGGATCACCGGCGCCCAATAACCGATCGTCGCGTAACCGGGCAGCACCCCCACCAGCGCGGTGGCGAAACCCATCACCAGGATAGTGACCAGGAACGTGTACTTGCGTCCCACCAGATCGCCGATCCGCCCGAAGACCAGCGCCCCGAACGGCCGCACGGAAAAGCCCACGCCAAAGAGGGCGAGGCTGGAGAGAAAGGCCGCCGTCTCGTCGCCGGGCGGAAAGAAGTATTTCGAGAAAAAGACCGCGAGCGTGCCGTAGATGTAGAAATCGTACCACTCGAAGACCGTGCCGAGCGACGAGGCGAAGATGACGAGGCGGTGCTTGCGATCAAGGGCGGCGGATTCGGCGGCGGTGGGCATGGGGTGATGCGGCGGTGATGGGGGACCGGTCCAGCGCTAGGGGGGGCGCTGTCCTGATTCAACCTGAGGGTGCGGGCGAAGCGCAGCCGGTGCGGAGGATGCGGTCAAGGTGGGATAACGTCGCCCGCGGGAAACGTACCTTACAGTAACATGGGGGACGAATCGCTCAGCGCAGCGCGGCCGGCGCGGGTTGCCCGGTCAAGGTGGCATGGACGGTCAGTGCCAGAAAACGCGCCCCGTCGGCATTCGGATGAATCCCGTCCGGCACCAGGCCGGCGTGCGGCTGCATCGCCTCATACTGGTCGATCAGGCCAACCTTGGTCTCTCGCGCAATCTGCGTGATCAGGGGAATTTCCTCCCCCGTGATCACCGTTTCGCTAATGTCGAACGCAGAACTGAACGCCGGCATGGGCTTGGTGATCCAAATTCGCGGGCGCGAGGGCAACGCGGCAAACCGGGCGATCATCTCCTTGTAGTCGGACTCAAATTCCGACGCGAATTTCCAGTTCTGCGGCTTGCTGTCGTTGGTCCCGAGCATGATCACCACGACGTCCGGGTTGAAATCCAGCGCCGCCTGGAAAGCGGGCTCGTTCCAATAGGGCCGGTCGCCCTTCTTCAACAGGGTGGCGCCACTGATGCCGAAATTCCGGACTTCCCACTTTGGGCCAAGCATGCCCGCCAGCTGGGCGGGATAGCTGTTCGGCGTGTTGGGCAGCGTGAAGCCGCCCCGCGCCGCGGCCGGGCTGTTCTGCGTCACCAGCGCGGCCAGTTGCGTTTGATTCAGGCGATCCGGAGAAGCCTGCAACCGCGCCAGCGCGGCCGCTCTCGCCAGGGCCAGTTTCAGTTCGGCCTCAGCCAGTGAATCCGCCGCGGCCTGCAGCACGCCGCGCTCCGGCGAACCGCTGACGGCCGCTTGCTGCAACGCCGTTCGCGCTTGCGTCACCGCAGCCGTGAGTTCGGTCGTGGAAGTCGCCATCTGCGTGACCGCGGTCTGCTGCGCGGTGGTAGCCCCGGGGACTTGAACCCCGCCCCGACCACCGGGCGTGGTCGTGCCCGAGCCAAACGTGATGCTGTCCCCAATCATGGCCACCCGGACCGGATGGTCGTAAGCCGCGGGATTCAGCGGCGCGGTTTGGGCAAAACCCGGCGCTCCGACCAGCGCCACGAATAGAATCAGAGCAGTGAGCAAAGGCAGGCATGATTTGGATCGCATGACAAAATCAGAGGTTGGAAGACAACGAGGCCGGCTTAATTCAGATACTTCTTGAACCATTCCGTCGAGACCGCCCCGTAATCGGCCGGGGGCTGGTGGCCGCCGTCATGAAACCGCAGTTCCTTTTGCGGGCTCGAAATGAGCTCGAAGAGCTGCTGCGCATCCGGAACGGAATAGAAACCGTCACTGCGCCCCATGAACATCAGGATCGGAATCGACTTGTTCGCCCCGGCAAAGGTCTGCGGCGCGATCGGAATCGCGCTGGTCTCCTTCATCGGGATGATGGGCGTCAGCCCGGCCACCACGACCTTGATGCGCGCATCCATGGCCGCGAGCGCGAAGGACTGAATGCCACCCATGCTGAGCCCGAGCACGCCCATGCGGTTGGCGTCGATCTCCGGGCGGGTGGTCAGAAAGTCCATCGCCCGGCGGTCCTCCCCGATCGATTCCTGGATCATGGTGCGGTCGGCCGGACGGGCGGAGAAGGCCGGCCGATAGCCACCCGGGATGGCACGTTCGCCGTGGTGCCGCGCGTCCATGGCGAGGACGGCGAATCCGGCCGAGAACAGCGCCTCGGTGAGCGAGGCACCGCGGGGCCAGAGATCCGTGGCATCATGGAACCAGCGCTCCTTCGCCCCACCGACACCATCGAGCAGAAGGATGACGGGATACGGGGCGGTGCCGTTCTTGGGCAGGCCAAGGAAGGCGGTGGCGCGGCTGCCGCCAGCTCCGGCAAAGGAAATCTTCTCCCGCGTGTACGTCGGGAAATCCTGCGTGCCAAGCGTCAGCGCCTGCAGCGGCGTGGTGCGATCGTAATCATAGAACTGGCTGACGGCCGTGAAAATCTCGGGTGGGGCGAGCTTGACCGGCGACGTGTTCGCCGGGCCCCCGCGACCGCCGCCTGCGACCCCGCCGCGTCCGGCCTGGCTTTGGGCCAGCAGTTGCTCGGCGTTCAGCTTGTCACCGGACGCCTGGATTTTCGCAAGCGCGTCGGCCCGCGCCAAGGCCAGATAGAGATCGACGCTGGCCACCGCGCCCACCTTGCGTTGGATGTCCGCGTCGTTTCGGGGCTGCGCCAGACTGGTGGCAGTCAACTCCGCGCGGGTCGCGGCCAGCAGGTCATTCAAGGGGGCCACCGCGGTGTTCATGGCCGTGACGGCCAACTGCTGGGCGGCCGTCAGGGCACTGGGAGCCGAAGCCGTCGCGGGCGCTTGGGCCGGGGCCTGGGCAAAGGCCGGCGCGCTCAACGCGAGCACGGCCAAGAATGGAAAGGAGGGGACGGTTCGCATGATCGGTTTGGGGTTGGAGCGGAAAGCGTGCAGCCAGCGAAGCGGATCCCACAGGAGGCGGGCCATCATCAGGCATCGGTATAGAGACCCGGCCGGTCGAGGCCAGTCCGGTTTATGCCGCGGATCACCCTTGAATATCGCCGGCCAAAATCCGCTTTATTGAGTGTCGGTCTGGTTTCCGGCCCTTGTGTCCACATCCACCCTCAGTCCCCCGCCCTCCCGCGCTGCCGTCACCTTCGCGTTTGCAGTGATCTATCTGGTGTGGGGCAGCACCTACCTGGGCATCCGCGTGGCAGTGGAGACGATGCCTCCTTTCGCGATGGCCTCGGTGCGGTTCCTGATCGCCGGCGGCTTGCTGCTGGCCGTCCTGAAGGCCCGCGGCGCGGCCTGGCCGACCGGCCGCCAATGGCGGATCAACGCCGCCATCGGCACCTTTCTGCTGCTCGGCGGCAACGGCCTTGTGGTCTGGGCCGAGCAAACCATTCCCTCGGGCATCGCCGCGCTGCTGATCGGCGCGGGCCCCCTCTGCATCGTACTCACGGAATGGGCGTGGCCCGGCGGCTCGCGCCCGGGCGCGATCACCTTTGCCGCGATGCTGCTCGGTTTCGGCGGCGTGACCTGGCTCGCCGCGCCGTGGGATTCGCCCGCGGACGGCGGCCTTAACACCCCGGGACTGATCGCCATGCTCGGCGCCTCCGTCTTCTGGGCGATCGGCTCGATCTATTCCCGGCATGCGAAACACGGCGCCGATCCTTTCCTTGCCGCCGCCCTCCAGATGCTCGGCGGCAGCGCGGCGCTGGGCGTGGTGGCGCTGCTCCATGGCGACTTCGCCCACCTCGACCTCGCGGCGATTTCAGCGCGCTCGTGGGGCGCGTTCACCTACCTGATCATCATGGGTTCGCTGGTGGGCTTCTCGACCTTTGTCTGGCTGATGAAGCACTGCACCCCGGCGAGCGTCGCCACCTACGCCTACGTGAACCCGATTGTCGCCGTCCTCCTCGGCTGGCTCCTCCTCGACGAACCCTTCGGCCCGCGCACCCTCGTCGCCTCCGCGGTGATCATCACCTCCGTGGCGATCATCACCGTGCAGCAGAGCCGGAAAACCAGCTGATCGGAAATACCTTCCCGGCAGGGCGTCGACTCCGTCGGCGCCGCTATCCCGATCCCCGAGGACACAGGGGACTCGCCCCACCATATCGAAAGCGCCGCCGGCGCTTTCCGCTTGAGCCAAGCAACCGGCCAAGGCTGGCTCGTGCGCGATGCCATCCGGTGCGGCTGCCCCCCGTGTTTCGACCGTGCGCGGGCACCGTGCCCGGGGTGAACGCCGGTTTCTTCTCCGCCCACGCGATGAAAGAGACTGACCCGGATTCGAACGGAACCAGTCGCTCCTGCTGGCGCCACTGGCCATGGCTGGCCGGAGGCGCCGTGGTCATCGTCCTCCTCCTGGCCTTCTTCGCCACCGACGAGCCGGCCCAGCCCAATCGGCTCCGGCTCGAGAAACTCTCGCCGGCATTCAGCGGAGCGGCGATCAGTGATGAGGTCCTGCTCCGTTTCACGGGTGACAATGAAAGGATCTGGGGATCGCCCCGCCGCATGATCCTGGGCACCAACGCCACCATGTCGAGCGACCCGGTGGATACGGTCAAATTCCGCCATTTCCTAAACACGCAGCGCACGGAGATCGAGGCGGACTGGGCCGACCTCGCCGTGGTGCGCAACTGGTGGGACGAATTGGCGGCCTTTGAACGGCTCGGCGATCTCAGTCCCGGCACACCCGGGGATCGGACGATTTCCTTCCAGCCCATTCGCGCCTACACGCAAACGGCCGCGGCGGTGGCCGGCCGGGAGGCCGTGGATGGCAATGGCGACGCGGCGTTCGCGATCCTGCAACCCGCGATCGAGGTGGCGCGCAAACTGGAGCCGGCTTCCCGATCCCTGATCCGTTCGATGATCTCGCGGGTCAGCCAGCGCCTGCTCATCGACGCGGCGACTTATGTCCTCGATACCACCGAGGTCCCGCCCGAGGCGAAAGCCCGCTTTGCCGAGGCCCTCGGCAACGGCAGCGGCGGGCCCGAGGGAGCCCGGCACATGATCGCGGTCGAGACCGCGCGGGGAGCCTACCTGCTGGAGGATCCGTTTCGCCGCATGCCCGGCGACTTGGGAGCCATGGCCGCGATTCCAATCCTCTACAACCCGGGACGCACCCTGAATGCCTATTTGGAATGGAGTGCGCGGATGCAGGACCTGGCGGCGCGGCGCGACATCGCGACCATGGACACCCTGACCGAGGCTTGGCTGAAAGGCAGCGCCGGCCTGGGGGTGCGCAATCTGGGCGGGAAGATGCTCCTGCAGCAAATGGTGCCCGCCCTGAGCAAGGTGATGGACTCCTACTGGAAGACGGAGGACAAACGCGAGGCCCTGATCAAGCGCCTGCAGGAACCCGGTCCGGCCGCGAAACCGGCGGGGCGGAAGGAGTGATCAGGGCCTTTCCTTGAGTTCCTGCCAAAGCGCGCGCAGGCTCATCCTCTCCAACCATGGGGCCATTGCCGCCTCGTCCACCCCTGTGACTTCGCGGATCGCGCGAATGTCCGTCGGGTGTTTTGCCGACCGGCCTTCCCGGTAAAACTCAAGTTTGCGCAGCACGACATACTCGGGTGGAGCCACGGCCAGCTCGACTCCCTCCGTCCAGTGGACGCGTCGCCGCTGTGGCAAAGCCCAGGCGTGCAGGGGATCGGCTCCCGCGAGGTAAATATCCGCCTTATAACCCGACTCGTGATGCACCAGATTGAAATGCCCGCGCTGCACCCGGGCCTGCTCCGCGCGGATCACCGACTCCGGAGGCACGTAGAATTCCGTCTCCGGAAAAGCCAGCAAGAGCGCCGCACGTGCCCGGTCATCAAGGCTGAGCACCACATCCAGGTCATTGGTGACTCGGGGTTGACCGTAGAGAATCGCCGCGGTCGCCCCCGTCACCATGTAGGGCGCACCAATAGCCTCCAACCGCGCCACGAACAGGCTCAATTCATCCGGTGGCGGCATGCAGGATGCGGTCAGCCACGGCGCGTCTCACCTCGATCTCCGACCATTCCGGATGACGGTCGCGAAATCCGACCGCCATCAACTCGCGCATGGTCCGGTTCATCCGGAAACCCTGCTCAAGCCGCTGCTGCGGCGTCATTGCCCGATAGATCGCGACTTGAAGTTTGCAGGCGGCGCGAGCGTGATCGGTTTCAGCGGTGACTGGCATGGGGGCAAAGTAACGTCGTGAGCCGCTCATGCAAGACCCAGCCACTTTCCTTTCCGAATTTCAGCAGCACCGGGTGTTAGGAGGATGACTTGATCATGGATGACACGGAACTCCTCAGATCCTACGCCAACGACCGGTCGGAAGCGGCCTTCACCGAACTGGTGCGCCGTCATCTCAACCTCGTGTATTCCTGCGCGCTTCGGCAAGTCGACGGCGACGCACACCGGGCCGAGGAGATTGCCCAAGCCGTTTTCATCGACCTCGCCCGCAAAGCCGGCTCCGTGGCCCGCCACCCGGCCCTCGCCGGCTGGCTCTGCACCAGCACCCACTACGCCGCGTCCCGCCTGAAGCGCGCGGAACGCCGGCGCCACCATCACGAGAGGGAGTCCCTGTCCATGTCCCCCGAAACCTCCGAACCCAGCTGGCACCAAGTCGCACCCCTGCTCGACGACGCCCTGCACAAACTCAGCCCCGCCGAGCGGAATGCGATCGTGCTTCGCTACATGGAGCAGAAATCCACGACCGAGGTGGGCACGATGCTCGGGCTGACCGAAAGCGGCGCGCGCAAATGCATCGAGCGGGGACTCGAACGGCTGCGAACCCAGCTCGCGCGCCAAGGTGTGACCTCGGCCCCGGCTGCGCTGGCCCTCGCGCTGGGCAGCCAGACCGTGCTGGCAGCGCCTCCGGGCTTGGCCGCCTCAATCACCACTTCAGCGCTGGCGGGCGCCGAGGCCGGAGTCCCGCTGCTCCTCACTTTTATGAGTGCTACCAAGCTAAAGGTCGGTCTCGCCGCCCTCGTCATCGCCTCCCTCGCGGGGCTTTGGTTTTCCCAGCAATCGCAGCTCCGCCGCGTCCGCACCGAGCTGGCCGACGCGCGGGTCCGCCTCGGAGAAGTCCAAAGTCGGGTTGCCGACGCCAACCGCCGGGCCGTCACGGTACGGCGCGGGCTCGACGAACTGGCGGGGATCCAGCTGGCAGGCGTCGGGCCACTCGGGTCTCTGCCCGTCACACCCGGGATGAATGCCGGCACCGCCCGGCTGTCGCTCGACAATGAATTCGCCGGGCTCTTCCGGAGCCTGGCCCTGGATCCCGCCACGCTGGATCGGTTCCGGGACCTGCTCGCGGAACGGACCGCGCGGCTTTGGAACGCTATGCGATACGTGGTCGAGGTTCAAGGCCAGTGGCTGGACGAATGGCTCAACAAGACCGAAGAGCTGGAATACATCGCGGTCGCCACACGTGACATCGACGCACGCGTGCGCGATCTTCTCGGGGGTGAGAAATTCGCCCGGTACGAGGCCTATGTGAGCAGCCTGCCTTGGCGCGCCCCGTTCAAGGATCTGGCCGCTCTGCTGATTTCGTTCGATCCCCTGCGAGAGGAGCAAATCGACCAACTCACCGCTTGGGCCGCCGCGAGCGGGCCCGATCTTTTCGTCAACGTCGTTAAGAGCGGTCCCAAGATTCCCGACGAGGTCCTCACCCGGGCCAGATCCATCCTCTCGCCTGTCCAGTTCGAAAAACTCGTTCAGGTGAAGGCTGCCACCGACGGCTACAAGCAAATGCAGACATGGAACAAGGTCGTGAAGGATAGCGAGGAAACCACGACCGGCCCTGCTCCGCGATGAAAAGCCGAACTTCCTCACTTCTCTGGCTGGCGACGGCTTGTCTGGCCGCGGTCATCCTCATGCAGGTCTTCCTGATCCGCTCCGAGTTGCTCCAAGCCACGGCGGATCTGGCCTCTGTGCAGTCGGACATCGAACACACGCAAGCTGGCCTCGCCTCGATCACCCGCCGGACCGATCGGCTGGAGGAACTCCTGCGCGCTCGCCAAGGTGATCAAACCACACCCCCTGAACTTTCCCCCGAAGAGCGCATCATCGAAGCGCTCCGATCCAAGCTGGCCGAGATCGCCCGCCGCCACGCCGGCGAAATCCGCCCGGCGCCGCTCACCACCATCCATAGCAACAACTACGCGGCGGAACTGCTTGGCGATCCGGCCTACGCGCAAATCTATCGCGCTTGGTACCGCGGGATACTCGAAAAGGATTGGAACGAATTCCTGGTATCTGGGGTGGCCCCGCCCGAAACAATGGCCCGCCTTGCCGACCTGCTGATGGAACGTCAACTAGGGGTGATGGACCTGATCGCCGTAACCGGAGCCAGCCGGTATGGCCCGGGCAATCTCCCGACCAAAGCGCAGCGCGACGAGAATAGCCGTGCTTCCCAAACCCTTTTTGACCGCTTTGCCACGGAGATCCGTACGTTGCTCGGCGACGAAGGCTTCCGGCGCTTCCAACAATACGAGGGGACGATGAATTTTCGGCGAGATCTCACGAAATTCGCCGATCGCCTGAGCTACACGGATTCGCCCCTCATCCCGGCGCAGAGAGCCCAACTGCTGGACCTCATCGCCTCCCCGGGCCTCGCACCCGTCCGGGAATCGCTCCTCCGAAGAAACATCCCCGAAGGCGATGCCTTCGAGGCCAAAGTCCAGGCCGTTCTCACCCCATCCCAGCGGGAGTCTCTTCAGGACCTTCGCGGGGAAAGCGCCAGAGCAGCAGCCATCAAGTAGTCCGGTTCTCCCTGCCGTTCGTTTCTCTGCGCCCTTAGCCTTTGCCCGCACAGCAGGTCTCTCCGACCTTGGCGCCCTTTGCCTTGGCGCGGAGCGCGATCTTTGCGTGAAACCATCCGGATATCCGCGAACGAGAAAGATTGGATCCATCGCTTGTGCTCAACCCTCGACTCCCCAGCCAACGTCTCCGTAGCGTCCGGGCATGATCGAGGTCGAAGGTCTCACCAAGCGCTACGGCGATTTCACCGCGGTCAGCCAGCTGTCGTTCACCGTCCGGCCGGGCGAGGTGCTCGGGCTCGTGGGGCCGAACGGCGCGGGCAAAACCTCCACGCTGCGCTCCGTCGCCGGGATCATCCCGCCCAACGGAGGGAGCATCCGCATCGCCGGGATCGACCTCGTGGCGGATCCCGTCGAGGCCAAGCGCCGGCTCGCGTTCTTCCCCGACGAGCCGCGGCTCTTCGAGTACCTCACGGTCAGCCAGCATCTCGCGTTCGTCGCCCGCATCTACGGCGTCACCGACCACGACGAGCTCGCCGCCCCGCTGCTGGAGGAACTGGAGCTGGCGAACAAGGCCGACGCGCTCCCCGGCGAGCTCTCCCGCGGCATGAAGCAGAAACTCGCGATCGCCTGCGGCCTGCTGCACTCCCCGGCGGTGATGTTCTTCGACGAGCCGCTGACCGGCCTCGACCCGCTCGGCATCCGGCGGATGAAGGACTCCATCCTGCGCCGCGCGCGCGAGGGCTGCACCATCGTGCTCAGCTCCCACCTGCTGCACCTGCTCGAGGAGGTCTGCTCGCACGTGCTGATCCTCAAGCAGGGCACCAAGATCGCCGACGGCACGATCGCCGAGGTCTCCGCCCAGTTCGCGAACGGCGAGACCGACGTCAGCCTCGAGGAAATCTTCATGCGCGCCACGGGCGGTTCGGAGTCCTGAAGGAGAAGTTAACCGCGAATGGACGCCCATGGACGCGAATTGTTTCGGAGCCCGGAAGGGAACGCTGATTTCCGCTGGTCTTCGCTGATGCTGAATACGGAAAACCCATTGGCACCGGAAATCTCGTCCCCGGTAGGGCGCGGAATCCACTCCGCGCCGGGCTTACCAGCGGGCGGATGCGGAGCCCATCGCCCATCCGGCGGCGAGCGGAGTCGCCGCCCTACCAGTTTGGGACACTGCCGATCCTCCGGCATCATTCGCGTCCATTCGCGTCCATTCTCGGTTTCAATCCTCACCCCATGATCCGGGCCCTGCTCTACCTGCGCGGGTACTCGCTGCTGAATCTCCTGCGCACGCGGGCCCAACGGCTCCGGCAGCCGAAGTACCTTCTCGGGCTCGGCGCCGGCATCCTCTATTTCTGGTTCTTCTTTTTCCGCCACCTGCCCGGCGGGGCCGGCCTGGACCGCGGCTCCGGGGTGGATCCGCTGCAGTTCATCTTCGCGGCCTTCGCCGTGCTCGGCCTGATCCGGATCGGCTCGGCCTGGCTCGCACCCACGCCGCGCCCGAGCCTCGATTTCAGCGAGGCGGAAATCGCCTTCCTTTTTCCCGCCCCGGCCACGCGCCGCCAACTCGTCCACTTCAAGCTCGTCGGCACGCAGATCACCATCCTGCTCTCGGCTCTCATCCTCACGGTTCTCACCCAGCGCGGCGCGGCACTCGGCGGGAACGCCGTGACCCACGCCATCGGCTGGTGGCTGATGCTCTCGCTCGCCCACCTCCACAATCTCGGGGCGGCGTTCACCGTGGCCCGGCTCGTCGAGGGAGGCATGAGCCGCGCCCGCCGGCAGCTCATCGTCGGCGGAGTGATTTTTGCCGTCATCGCCGGCATCGCCTGGGGGGCGTGGACCAGCGCCCCCGATGCCACTGCCTGGATGTCCGCCTGGCAGGAGCAAAACACCGGCGACCGGCTCGGCACCGCGGTCCTCGCCGCCTACGTCCGCGAGGTCTCCGGCACCGGGATCATCGGCTGGCTGCTCCTGCCGTTCCGCGTCGCGCTCGCGCCGTTCTTCGCCCCGGACGTGGCCGCCTTTCTGCGCGCCCTCGGGCCGGCCCTGCTGCTGCTGGCCGCCCATTACTTCTGGGTGATGCGCAACGCCGTGTCGTTCGAGGAGGCCTCCATCGCCGCCGCCGAGAAGCGGGCCTTGCTGGTCGCCAAGCTCCAGGCCGGACAACGGCCGTTGTCCACTGGCGCACCCAAGCCCCGCAAGCCGCCCTTCCCGCTCCGGCCCGGCGGTGGCTGGCCGGAGATCGCGTTCCTGTGGAAGAACCTCCTCTCCACCCATCCCTGGCTCGGCCCCCGCGCGCTCGGGCCGGCGACCCTGGTGACGCTCGCGCTCGCCTCGCTCGTCTCGCCGCGACTCTGGTTCATCCCGATCATCGCCGCGGTGTATTTCGTCCTGCTGGGACCCCAGCTCGCGCGGCAGGACCTGCGGACCGACCTCGTCAATGCCGACCTGCTCAAGAGCTACCCCCTGCCCGGCTGGCGCATCGTGCTGGGACAACTGCTGGCGCCCACGGCGATCCTCAGCGGGCTGCTCTGGCTGGCACTGCTCGCCCTCTTTGTGACCAGCGGTCGCACGAACAGCGCGCCGGCCTGGCTGACCGTCGAGTTCCGGCTGTCGGGCCTGGTCTGCCTCGCCCTCCTTATTCCACCCGTCTGCCTGCTGCAACTCCTGGTGCCCAACGCCGGGGCCGTGCTCTTTCCCTCGTGGGCGATGGCCGGCCGGCAGACCCGGGGTGGTGGCGGGATCGAGGTCATGGGGCAGCGCCTGATCTTTGTCGCCGGCCAGATGCTCGTGTTGCTGGCGGCCGTCCTGCCCGCCGGAGGGTTTGCCGTGCTGGCCGGCTTTGCCGCCAGCCTGGCGTACAGCCCGGCCGCCGCCTTCCTCACCGGCTCGGCCATGTTCCTGCTGGCCCTCGCCGCGGAGATCGCCGCCGGTATTTACTGGCTGGGCCACCGTTTCGAACAGTTCGACCTTTCCGCCGAGTCGGTGAAGTAAGAAGCCCGTGACCCCCAAGGAACGCCTCCGCC
Source organism: Opitutus sp. GAS368 (assembly GCA_945903545.1). Classification (GTDB taxonomy): domain Bacteria; phylum Verrucomicrobiota; class Verrucomicrobiia; order Opitutales; family Opitutaceae; genus CAIYFD01. The sequence goes on from CAMDOO010000028.1 coordinate 17,841, forward strand.
TCGCCACCGACACCGTGACGGCGACCCAGCGCCAGCTCCCGGCGGCGATCCGGCCGCTGGCGATCTCCGTGCCGGTCCATTTCGAGGAAATGCCCCAAGCCCATCTCCTGGAGGATGGGTTCGAGCCGGACATCCTCGGCCTGTTCAGCGGCGAGCCGCACGGGGAAACCTCCGACAACCCCCTGCCGGCCCAGATTCACCTCTTTCTCGAAAACATCTGGGATTACGCCGAGGGCGACCTGGCCATATTCCGCGACGAAGTGCGCCTAACCTACCTGCACGAGCTGGGGCACTACCTCGGCTGGGATGAGGATCAGATCGCCGAGCGCGGGCTCGACTGAACCATACTTTCCCGCGGAATTCGCGGATGCTCGCGGATTCAATCGGGGCAATCCTTGGATTCAACGGGCCCGGAAACCATCCGCGGCATCCGCGGGAAGGATTGGGAAGATCCACCGGAACCCCCGCGAATCCGCGCTTTCCAATCCGGTCGCGCCGTGTTTACGTCGCGGTCTGTCCATCTTCCCGTTTCACATGAAGAAATTCCTGCTGTTGTCCCTCGCCCTCCTCACCGGCGCCAACCTCCTTGCGGCCACCGCCGAGGATAAGCGCCGCGACTTCGTCACGCGCGTCGAAACCTGCGAGGCGATCATTCAGGAATTCATGATGCGGCCCGACACCGCGATCCCCGCCTCGGTCCTCCGCCAGGCGAAGGCGATCGTGATCGTGAACCAGTTCAAGGCCGGCTTCCTTTTCGGCTTCAAGGGCGGCTACGGTGTCGTCCTCGTGAAGAAGCCCAACGGCCGGTGGAGCCTGCCGGTCCTGATCAGCGCCTCCGAGGCGAGCGTCGGCCTGCAGGTTGGCGCCAACACCGTCGAGACGATCTACGTGATCACCGACGAGACCACGCCCCGGCTGCTTTTCAACCGCCGCTTCAACGTCGGCGTTGACGCCAAGGCCGTCGCCGGCCCGAAGGTCGCCTCCAAGGAAAGCAACGACCAGCCGATCATCGCCGCCCCCGTGCTCGTCTACTCCAAGACCCTCGGCCTCTACGCCGGCGCCACCGTGAAGTCCGGCCAGCTCGCCCGCAACGACGAGGCCAACTCCATTCTCTACAACACGAAGTACACGATGCCCGAGCTGCTCTACAGCGACTGGGTCCAGCCGCCCGCCGAGGTGCAGCCGCTGATGGCGTACATCGAGAAAATCACGCGCTGATCCCGCCAACACGCCTTCCCTTCCAGCCCGCCGTCCCACTACGGCGGGCTTTTTGTTGGCCAAGCCGGACGGGTGGGACCGGGTGCGTCGGACTTCATTCCCGGCAGGGGTCTGCCGGGCTACATCCGATCCATGATTCTGTAGCCGGGGCAGGCCTCTGTCCCGGGAACTTGGCGGATCAGCCAAGTTCGATACGGTTGTCAGTGCCCTGAACAACCGCAACCGCCGCCACCACAGCCACCGCCGTGGTCGTGGTCATGGCCCGCCGCCGCCGGCTCCATCGTCGCGATGCCGGTGCTGACCATGTCGGCCAGTTCGCAGAGCTGGTCGTAATAAGCCTCGCGGTCGAGGCCGAGCACGGCCGCGCCAAACGTCTCGGCGTCCTCGGGTGACGCGAAATCGCCGTAGTTCACCAGCACGAGCTGGTAGAGCACCAGCGCCGGCACCACGGCCGGCTCGGTGGCGAAGAACGGGTGGATCCTCATGACATAGCCCTCGTTCGGGTCATCGGACTTGGCGAACGGATGGGCGAACTCCCCGTCCTCCATCCCCTCCTCGGAAAAGACGATCTCCACCGGGTACCGGCAGCATTCCTTGTCCTGCAAAATCCGTTGCAGCTCGGCCCAGCCCACGCGGGGGCCGTACTTGGCATGGATCGCCGCGCCGCGGTCGGCGAGGTGGCCGGCCAGGGATCGCTTGGCGTCGTCGAGGGTGAGAATTTGGGCCATGGTGATTATCCGGTCGAGAGTTGGGGACGAAGGGTCGGTAGGCGAAGCTTGATGGATCGGATGGCCTTCAGGTTGCGTTCTTGGCTCCCGATTGCTGACTTTCGCCTCCCGGCTCGTTCGTCTGGTTGAGGCGCCCGTTCAGGATCGGCACGGACATGCGGAGGAAAAAGGTGTAGGCCAGCAGGCCGAAGGCCCAGATGCCGAGGCAGACCAGCGTCTCGTTCCATGTCGGGAGGTATTCGACGATCTCGCCGAGCGGGGAGGGAATGAAGCCGGGCACCACCAGGCCCATGCCCTTCTCGATCCAGATGCCGACGATCGCCATCACGCAGGCCACATCGAGCCAGAGCAGGCTGCGCTTGGTGAGGGGCATCGCCAGCAGGGTCATCGCGATGCAGTTGAGCGAGATCGCAGTCCAGATCCACGGGACGAGGGCGTTGTGCCCGTGCAACCCGAAGAAGAGGTACTTGGCCGAGGCCACATGGAGGCTGTCGGTGTAGAACTCCTTGAACACCTCGTTCGCGAGCAGGAAGAGATTGATCAGCATCGAGACCTGCACGATCGAGCGCAGGGTCATCAGGGCCTTGTCCCGCACCTCATAGCTGGAAAACCGGCGGATGATCTGCAGCGCGATGATGATGATGGCCGGGCCGGCGGTGAAGGCCGAGGCAATGAAGCGGGGACCGACGATGGCCGAGTTCCAGAAGGGCCGGCCGCCGAGACCGACGTAAAGGAAGGCCGTGACGGTATGGATCGAGATGGCCCAGCCGATGCCGACGAAGACAAAGGGAATGTAGAACCACTTCGACGGTTTCACGTTCCGGTAGCGGCAGTAGAGCAGGTAACCGCAGATGTAGACGTTGAGCGCGAGGTAGCCGTTGAGCACAATCACGTCCCAGCTCAGCATTGAGCCCGGGAAGTTGAACTTCCCGACGAAGGGGATGAGATGCCAGAAGCGCTCGGGGCGGCCGAGGTCGACGGTGACAAACGCCAGGCACATCAGGATCGCGGCCACGGCGAGGAGTTCGCCGAAGATCACCAGGTCGTGGAGATCCTCATTGTGATAGACGTAGACCGGGATCACGAGCATCACGGCCGCGGCCGCGACGCCGACGAGAAACGTGAAGTTCGCGATGTAGACGCCCCAGGAGACCTGGTCGGTCATGCCGGTGGTCGCGAGGCCGTGGACGATCTGCTTGGAGTAGGCATTGAGCCCGAGGGAGCAGACCGCGGTGAGCAGACCGACCCAAAGGAAATAGCGCCAGTCGCCCTCGAAGAGGCACCGGAAGCACCGGGCGAGGAAGCGGGTGTAATTGCGGGCGGCGGTGATCATGGGAGGACCTCACACATCAAAGTAATAGAAGAACCGCGGGAGCGTCCCGACCTCCTCCTTGAGCACGAAAACCCGCTTCTCCCGGAGGATGTGGGCGACCTCGCTGTTGGGATCGAGGATGTTGCCGAACTTGCGCGAGCCGGTCGGGCAGACCTCGAGGCAGGCCGGATAGCGTCCCACCCGGGTGCGCTGGATGCAGAAGTGGCATTTCTCCATCACACCCTTGTGCCGCGGCTGGTTGCCCAGGTACGACATCTCGGGATTAATCTGGTCCTTCGGGATCGTTGGCTCCGAGAAATTGAAGCGCCGCGCGAAGTACGGGCACGCCGCCTCGCAGTAGCGGCAGCCGATGCACCAGTTGTAGTCGATGACCGTGATGCCATCGGGCTCGGTCCACGTCGCCTTCACCGGGCAGACCTTGGTGCAGGGCGGGTTCTTGCACTGGTGGCACTGCACCGGCATATAGAAAAAGCCCTTTTCCGGGACCGACTCCGGGGCGTAGTGCGCATCGCCCTTCTCCATGTCGAAGGTGCCGTTGGGCATCTTGATCACCTGGATGTACTGGATTGCGGGATCGCGCGATTGGTTGTTCTCGGCCACGCACGCGTGCACGCATTTCCTGCAGCCGACACAGCGCGTGAGGTTGAGGGCGTAGACGTACTCGACGCCATTCATCGGCTTGTAGTCGCGCACGTGCGGGCGGACGCCGTACTGGCGCTCGACCTCGCCCTCGATGCGCCGGAGGACCTTGTCCATGTCCTCGGGCTTGAGCTCCTTGTAGTGCTGCTGAAGGAACTCGTCGACCGAGATGGCCTCGCCCAGCTTGCGCAGCGGCGCGAGGCCGGCGGCCATCGCCGCCACTCCGGCGGCCGCCGCGGTCGAGCCGCGCAGGAAACTCCGGCGCGAGATGCTGTCGCGGGATTCGGGAGGACGATTGGCGATCATGGCAGGGCGGGATTGTCCGCGAGGACGGAGGGCGGAACGCAGAGGACGGATTGTGGGTGCAAAGATTCTATTGGCTCGCGGCTTTCGGCGGCCCGCCTTCCGCCTTCGGTCCTCCGCCCTCGGCGGCCGTAGCGGCCGACCGAAGCCCGTGCGTCAGCACGGGCTTCGGTCCGGCCAGGGGAATGATCTGCGGAATGGCCGGACCGTGCGGGTCGTGACAGGCATTGCAGTCCTGGCGCACAGCCTTGCCCTTGCTGGTGTCCCAATAGCCATTGGTGCGGCCGTGCATGCCGAGTTCCCAATCGCGGTAGGTGGGGCCGTGGCAGGAGGCGCAGAGCAGCGGCGCCTGGGCGAAGGTGAGCTTGGTGCCGTCGCGCGTCACCAGCTCGTCGAGCTTGGACTGGCTGTGGCAGTTGAAGCAGTTCGTGTTGCGGTTGTTCCGGCCGTGGCCCATCGCGAGGAGATCCGCGTGGGCCTTGGGCATGACGACATCCCCGTTCTTCGCGTACTCGACCTCCAGTTTCTTATCCACGTGGCAGGCCGAGCAGTTGGCCATCATCAGGCGGAGATCGGCGTGCTCCTTCGGGAAGACGATCGAGCCATCCGCACCCAGCTTGACGGTGGGCGGCTTTTTTTCGTCATGGCACGCATAGCAGTCGAGAATCGAGGCATCGCCGCCGCTGGCCTTCAGTTGCGTCGCCGTGATCCGCAGGGTGGCCGTCGTGGGCGCGGGGGTGACCAGTTTGCTGAGTTCCGGATCCTGGCGGACCGGCGCCCGGTCCGGTGAGAAAACGAAGCTCACTCCGAGGGCGAGAAAAAGCACGATGAGCCCGGTCATGACGAAATTGGATTTGTCCGGGGGCGGGCTCATGGTTGGCGCTGTCCACCATAACGGATGCGGCGGCCGCCCGCCCTCCGCGGCTTGCCCAAACCTGCGCAGATCTTGCGCGGGGTCGCTCCGCCGGGGAGGCCTCCCACCGGGGAGAACACAAGATCTGCGCAGTGGTAGGCAATCCACGCATTGCGACAAAACCCGGTTTCCGGCAGACTAAATCCCGCAAAATCCAACCAACCACCGCCCCCATGAAAAAGTTCGTCCTCCTCGCCGCCGCCCTGATCACCACTTCCGCCGTCCTCACCGCTGCCGATGTCGCCACGAACTGGGACGCCAACTGCGCCTCCTGCCACGGCAAGGATGGCAAGGGTGCGACCCGGGCCGGCCGCACCGCCGGCGTGAAGGACTTCACCGACGCCGCCTACCAGAAGGAGTTCACCGACCAGAAGGCCGTCGACCAGATCAAGAACGGCATGAAGGACAAGGACGGCAAAGAGAAGATGAAGGCCTATGCGGACAAGATGAACGAAGAGGAGATCAAGGCCGTCGTCGCCTTCATCCGCACCCTGGTGGCCCCGGCGAAGTAAGGCCCCATTGGCGTTTGCTCGCTCCGGGCCTCAAAACCGTTGCGACCCGGGCCGGTCGCGCCACGTTGGGCGCATGTCCCTGTCCGCCCAACTGCCAGCACCGCCGCCTGCAGGCTCAAAACCCCTGCATCGGCCGGAATTGCTCGCACCCGCCGGGGACTGGGATTGCGTCCGGGCCGCCGTCGAGAACGGGGCCGATGCAGTGTATTTCGGCCTCGAGCGCTTCAACGCCCGGATGCGGGCGAAGAACTTCACCGTCGCCGACCTTCCGGCGCTCATGACGTTCCTGCACCGCCGCGGCGTCCGGGCCTACGTCACCTTCAACACCCTCATCTTCACCAACGAGCTGGCCGACGCCGAGTCGTACCTGAAGAGCATCATCGCGGCCGGGGTCGACGCCGCGATCGTGCAGGATGTCGGCGCCTGCCGGATCATCCGCGCCCTCTCACCGGATTTCCCGATCCATGCCTCGACGCAGATGACCGTAACGAGCGCGGCCGGCGTGGACTTCGCGCGCGAGCTGGGCGCGAACCTCGTCGTCCTCGCCCGCGAGAATTCCCTGGCGGACATCAATCACATCCAGGCCGCCCAGGCCGGGACCGCCGCTCCCCTGCCCCTTGAGGTGTTTGTCCACGGGGCCCTTTGCGTCGCCTTTTCCGGCCAATGCCTCACCAGCGAGTCCCTCGGCGGGCGCTCCGCCAACCGCGGCGAATGCGCCCAAGCGTGCCGCCTGCCCTACGATCTCGTCTCCGACGGCAAGCCGGTCGACCTCGGCGACCGCCGCTACCTGCTGAGCCCGCAGGATCTCTCGGGCCTCGATGTCCTTCCGGACCTTGTCCGGGCCGGGGTCACCTCGCTCAAGATCGAGGGCCGCCTGAAGTCCCCGGAATACGTCGCCAGCATCACCCGCGTCTACCGCCAGGCGCTGGACAAGATCATGATGAAGGCAGGGGCGGCTGTCCCTAGCCGCCCTGACGCGAAGGGCGCTTGGGGACAAGCGCCCCTACCTTCGAACCCGGCCCGCCCGCCCGTTCGACGAGCTCAGGGTCCCGAGCCTGTCGAGGGAGACGTCGGCCCCTACCCCGACACCGACCGCGCCAAATACGAGCTGGAGATGAGTTTCTCGCGCGGCCTCTTCACGGGCTGGTTTCGCGGCATCGACAACCGCGCGCTGGTGCACGCGCGCTTCGGCACCAAGCGCGGCGTTTTCCTCGGCACCGTCGAAAAGGTCGAGGCTGAGTCGGCCACGCTCCGGCTGGAGTCAGCGCTGCGTCCCGGCGACGGCGTGGTCTTCGACCGCGGCCGGCCCGAGGACGGCGAGGAGGGCGGCCGCGTTTACCAGGTAGCCGAGGATCGGAGCGGACTGAGCAACCTCCGCTTCGGTGACGGCGACATCAACTGGCGCAAGGTGCAGGCGGGACAATTGCTCTGGAAAACCAGCGACCCCGCGCTCGAACGCGAGGTCCGCTCCACCTTTGCCGAGGGCCGGCCCGGCTTCACCCGGCCGATCCGCCTCGAGGTCCACGGCGCCGCCGGCACGCCGCTCACGCTGCTCGCCCACGACGAGGGCGGCCGCAGCTCCCGGGCCGAATCCACCCTGCCGCTTTCCCCCGCCACCTCCCAACCGCTGAACGACGAGACGCTCCGCGCCCAGCTCGGCCGGCTCGGCGGCACACTGTTTCACCTCGAAGCCCTGGAAAACCGGCTCGAGGGCGCCGTCATGCTGCCTTTCAGCGAACTCAACCGCGTGCGCCGCGCCTGCATGGCCCAGCTTGAGCAGCTCCGCCAGCAACCGCCGCGCTGGACGCTCCGCGAGCGGCTGGAGCGCCCGGTGTTCCCGCTCCAGCCTGCGCTTCCAGAGCCCGAGCTCATCGCGGTGATCCGCCAGGCCAACCAATTGGAACCCGCCTGGGCCGCCGGGGCCCGCACGATCTACTGCGAGTTCGAGAACCCGAAGCACTACCGGGAGACTGTAATTCGCTTTCGCGAATTACAGTCCAGTGGACCGTGGACGGTAGACCGTGGACAGACGGCCGCCCCCGATCACCAAAACGCCGCCCACCGTCCACAGCCCACCGTCCACCGGGCCGCGACCATCTGGGTCGCGCCCCCCCGGATCTTCCTGCCCGGCGAGGAATGGATTCTCACGCAGGTGCGCTCCTCCGAGGCGGACGGCTACCTCGTGCGCAACCCGGACCACCTGCGCTTTTTCGCGGGCGACCGCCGCCGCGGCGATTTTTCCTTGAACGTTGCGAACCCCTGGTCCGCCGCGTGGTGGATCCAACACCACGGGCTGGAGCGCGTCACCGCCAGCTACGACCTCAACACCGTCCAGCTCGATGCGCTCCTCCGGGCCTCCCCGGCGGCGTGGTACGACATCACTCTCCACCAGCGCATGCCGATGTTTCACATGAACCACTGCGTGTTCTGCGCCTTCCTCTCCAGCGGGAGGGACTACCGCGACTGCGGCCGGCCGTGTGACGACCATGTCGTGGCGCTGCGCGACCGCGTCGGCGCCGAACTGCCGCTCAAGGCCGACGCCGGCTGCCGCAACACCGTGTACAACAATCGCGCCCAGACCGGCGCCGAGTTTCTCGGTCCACTGCTCGACGCCGGCGCCCGGAGCTTCCGCGTTGAGTTCGTCACCGAGTCCCCCGCCGAGGTCACCCGCACCCTCACGAGCTACCGCCGCCTGCTTGCCGGCGAGATCACCGGCACCGAACTCTGGCGCGAGCTGAAGCTGATCAACCAGCTCGGCGTGACCCGCGGCCAGCTGGGGCGTTGAGGCAAGGCGCCGCGGGGAATCTCAAATTTCAGATCTGAGATTTAAAATTCCCGCTGGTGACCGGCCGGGCCCCTCCGCCGTTGACGCTCGGGCGGGCCGGGCTTCAGGCTCGATCCATGTTCACGATCATCGGCGGCGACGGGCAGGAATACGGACCGGCCTCGGTGGAACAGCTCCGCACCTGGCTGACCTCGGGCCGGGCCAACCTCGAGACCCGCGCCCGGAAGGCGGGCGAAACGGAGTGGAAGCGCCTGGGTGACTTCGAGGAATTCGCCCCTCCCCCCGGGGCCCCGCCGCTGATGGCCGCCAGCGCCGGCATCGACCCGCAACTGGGCGGCCTCGGCGCTCGCTTTGGGGCCGCCTTCGTCGACGGCTTCCTGCGGTTCGCATGCCAGGTGCCCACCAGTCTCGCGATCTACAAGTATGTCGCCGAACATGTGGACCTCGCCGGCCGGCCCGATGCCATGACCATCATGACCACCGCCAGGGAGGCCATGGCCACGGCCCCCTCCCCTTATCCCTATCTCGCCGCGCTCGCCGTGCTGCAGGGTTTCCTGATCGCGAGCCGCAGCCAGTCGGTCGGAAAGATCCTCTTCAACCTGCGCATCGTCAGCGCCACCGATGGGTCCAAGCCCGGCTTTCTCCGCGCCTTCCTCATCCGCAGCGGCATTCCGACCGCCTTTGAATACATTCCGATCCTCAACCTCCTCTACCTGCCGTTCTGGGTGGTGGACACCTGCTTCATCTTCCGCTCCGACCGGCGCTGCGTGCACGACCTGATGGCCGGCACCAAGGTGGTAAAATCGTAAGGCCTGCCCGAGATCGGCGCGCCGCGCCACGATCCACCCCGAACCGGTTTTGACACAGAGGCGCAGAGGACGGATGGATTGGTTCCGAACCCTCATCCGGTTTGATCCTTGGAATCCGAGGTTAATCCCAACGAAGCTTGGGCTCGGTGAGCTCTGTGCCCTGTGGCAAAACATCCGGGATCCCTCCGGCGGGACGAAACCCCGGACCTTATCTTGAAGCGTCCAAATCCTTGGGGGTAAGGGTGCTTTCCGAGAAAATCTCCCGGATCACCCGGCGGAGGTCCGAGGGCAGCACGGGTTTGTACAGGACCCGGTCCACCGCGAATTTGCGGTAGGCATCTTGCACGTCTCGGCTCAAGGCGGAGCAAAAGACCAGGATCCGGCAGGGCATCTCCCGTTCGCGAACTTTTTGAACGAGCTCGATGCCATCCATCCCCGGCATGTGGTGATCGGTGATCAGGAGATCGATCGCCCGCGGGGCGGCGATCAGGCGGTCCAGCGCCTCCTGGCCGCCGGACACGCATTCAATCCGGTGCCCTTCACGGCTGAGGGCGATCCTGGCGACGTCGCGCAATTCCTTCATGTCGTCCGCATAGATAATCCGGAGACTGGCTGACGCTCCTGGGGCTACGGGTGGCTCGGCGGCGCTCATGGACGTGTCTGCATCATTCACCCCACCAGACCTGACTAGCAACCGTCGGTTCTGTCAAAAACCCGGTAAAGAGACGCGGCCATCGCCGCGGCTCAGACCACCCGGTCGGTCATGGGCCCACCGCGGCTGAAGGCCTCGAGATTGGCCAGGAAGTGCCGCACAATTGCATCGTCCTGGTCCCGGCGGCCGCCGGCCGTGTGCGGGGTGATGTGGCAGTTGGGGGCGGTCCAGAGGAGATGGTCCGGCGGCAGGGGCTCGGGATCCATCACATCGAGGTAGGCCGAGCCCAGCCGGCCGGACTGCAGGGCCTCCACGAGGGCGCGCTGGTCCACGGTGGTGCCGCGGCCCACGTTGTAGAACCGGGCGCCGGGCTTGAACCAGCCGAGGCGGCGGGCGTTGACGTAGTTCCTGGTCGATTCGTTGTCGGACAGGATGTTAACCACATGGTCCGCCAGCGGCAACACGCGCGTCAGGTCGGCCTCGGGAATCACCCGTACGCCTGGTTCGCTGCGGGTTTGCCGGCGCACCGCATAGACCGTCATGCGGAACGGGGCCAGCAACTCCGTCAGGCGGCGGCCAATCGCGCCATAGCCAAGCATCAGCACGGTCTGGCCGGTCAGCAGGCACGAGTCGTAGCGGCGCTGGGCATAATGCCACGAGTGGTCCGTGAGCTGGTCGCGGTGCGAGGCCAGCAGCTGCCGGCCCAGGGCCAGCATCATGCCGAGCACATGCTGCGCACAGGGTTCGGCAAACACGTCCGAGGCATTGGTGAAGGCCGCGCCGCGTGCCCGGAAGTCCTCGCGGAATTCCGGCGTGTCGTAGCGCGTGTAGCCGGCGGTGGTGACCTCGACCCACTTGAGCCGGCGGTGCAGCAGGCACTGGGCGGCATCCGGCTGCCCGAACGCCACATCGGCCTCCGCCAGCGCCGGGTCGGGTTTCCCCGCCACGAGCACCGAGGCCGCGCGGTCCGCCGCGTAGACCAGGCGGTGGCCCTTCGTGCCCTCGGCCAGCAGGGCCTCCGCCCCGTCGCTGAACTTCCCGTTGCACCAGATCGTAAGACTCATGGTCGGCCTATTCGGATTCGGAAAAGGTGCACAGTGCATGCACCGGCACGCCCGCACCCTGCAGGCGCTCGGAGCCACCCAGCTCGGGCAGGTCGATGATGGCCGCGGTGCCGACCACGACCCCGCCGAGGGTGCGGATCAGCTTGGTCGCCGCGAGCAGCGTGCCGCCCGTCGCAATCAGGTCGTCGACGATCAGCACCCGGTCGCCCGGCTTGCAGGCATCGGCGTGGATCTCGACGGTGGCGTTGCCGTACTCGAGCGCGTAATCCTCGGAAATGGTCTGGTGCGGGAGCTTCCCCTTCTTGCGCACGAGCAGGAACGGCTTGTGCATCTGGTAGGCCAGCGCCCCGCCGATGATGAAGCCGCGCGCGTCGACCGCGGCGATCAGGTCGGCCCGGAGCCGCGTGGCGTCCTGCGCAAAGGCCTCGATCATCACCCGGAATGCCTCCGGGTCCTGGAACAGGGTCGTGACGTCGCGAAAGTTGATGCCCGACTTCGGCCAGTCGCGCACCGTCCGGATGCGCGCCTTGAGCAGCTCGGCATTGGTGGTGGATTGCATGATGAAAGGGGGAACCCGGCGGGGCCGGATCCCGTGACCACGGTCACGGCGCAGTCGGGAGCAGCATGATTTCCTGGCTGCCCGTGGCCCGGGCCAGGGTGACGACATGCCCCGTGAGATTGGCGTAGCGCAGCTTGCCGTTCACCAGGATCTTCGCCTCCACATTCACGCCCCGGCGCAGCAGATTGTCGTCGGCGCGATATTCCGCGCGGAATTCGAACGGCGGTTCGCCGGCAATGGCGATCCGCTGCTGGCCGAGCTGAACCGGGCCGCTGGTGATATTGGAGTTGTCGACCACCCGCACCGAGAGGATGGCACCGGCGGGCACGGGCCCGGCCGGCACATAGGTCACCTTGCCGGTGAGCACCCGGTCGGCGTCGCCGATCGGCGTCACGTCCATGTAGCTACAGCCGGCCGCAAAAAGGAGGCCAAGGAACAGGATCACGCAGGATATCGTGGGGGTTTTCATGGGCGGGAGGCACGGCGCCGGACGGCGGCACCAAGGTTGATTTCAGTCAGCAAGTCAGTGTGCTCGCGCGCATTTCCGCCGTCAACGCGGACAAGGCCCGCCCCGAACGGGGGGCGGTCCCCGGGCAGATCGCACCAATCCCGCCATGCATATCCGACGGCGGCCGGGTGCGCGACCACGGCCTCCAGCGCAGCCCGGCCCCGCGCCAGCATGTGTTCCAGCGGCGTCCGGCCGGGCGCAGCCTCGAGCCCGCCACCCGCCCACGAATAACCCGTGAGCAGGACCGGCACCGTCCCATCCCGGCTCCAGGCGTCCAGTTGCGGCCCCGAGATGACCGCCCCCGGCTGGACCGCGAGCAGGTCAACCAGCGGCGCGGCGCCCTCGCCCACCGCGGCCGGTCCGCCGGGTGGCTGGGCGCCGATGATGAGATGCGCCGGATCCTGCGCCCGGATCGCCGCGCTGACCGCGGAGAAGTACTGGCGCGCAAACTCCTTGGTGAAGCGTTCGTCGTCGTGCCGGTAGCCCGCGCTGCCCAAGGCGTGGTCGTCCCGGGTCAGGAGCCGCAGCGACTCCTTGTTAGGCAACGCGGCCTCCCAGGCCGCCGCCAGGGCGGCCAGATCCCCGCCGTGCGCCGCGAGCACGAATTCCCAGGCCGCGTGGTACGCGGCGAAGGACGGTTCGAGACTGAGGCAGATCTGGAGCAGGGTTGGACGCGACAACCCGGCGGGTGCAGCAGCCCATTGCAGATCCGCGTCGGGCAGCCAGCCGATCAGCCGCGGGTCAGACAAGCCGACGTGGCAGGCCTGGGCGGCGCGGTCGTGGCAGGCCCGGGTCCATCCGGGGTCAAAGACATCCGGCACCTGGACGCCCTGCAGGCGGATCATGGCTTCAACCGCCGGCCGAAAACTGAGCGACGCCACCCACGCTCCGGTCCAGCCGGCGGGCGGTGCACCACCGGCAATGACCCAAGTGTTGAGGCCCCAGGCCGCCGCCCGCTCGGGTGTGACCGTCCGAAGCTCCGCCGCCTCGAGCTGCACCCCGCAGGCGAAGAAGGGCCGGTCATCCGGGCCGATCAACCACCACTGTCCCGACCGGGTGCGTCCGACGCGGACAAACCCGCGTGTTCCCCGGAGGGTGTCCGTTTGGAAATCGGAGAGCTGGAGAGGTGGCGGCTCGTCGCCGGCTGGCGCCATGGCCGCGCAGCTTGGGGGGTAGGACCCAAAAGGGAAGCGTTTCAAACACGGTAACACGGCGGGCGCCGAGGCAAAGAGAGGGCACGGACAATACCCCCGGCCCTCTCGACCTCGGCGTCCTCCCTCCCTCTCCGCGCTCCTCCGTGTTCCTGTTCCCACGAACCGCCTTGGCATCTGGCGGTCTGTCCGTGAAGTTCTTCCCCGCCCTCCGCGTGAACCTTCTCGACCGCTACATCTTTCGCAGCGTCCTGCTGACCTGCCTGGGTTCGGTCGCGCTTTTCGCCTTCGTGCTCATGCTGGGCAACGCCATCCGCGACCTGCTGGGTTACCTGCTCCGCGGCCAGCTCTCGCTCCAGACCACCGGGGAGCTGATCCTGCTCCTGCTGCCGTTCGTGGTCTCGTACGCACTGCCGATGGGCATCCTGACGGGCGTGCTGCTGGTCCTCGGCCGCATCTCGGCCGACAGCGAGGTCACCGCCATGCGCGCGAACGGGATCAGCCTGTTGCGGATCGCCCGGCCGGTGGTCCTGCTCGGCCTGCTTGGCTGCGGCGTCACGCTCTACGTCAACTTCCAGTCCATGCCTTGGGCGCGCGTGGAGTACGACCGCCGCCTCACCGAGTACGTCCGGGCCGACCCGGCGCGCTTCATCGTCCAGAAGACCTTTGTCCGGGACTTCCCGGGATACGTGGTCTACGTCGGCGAGAAGCAGGGCACGATCCTCCGCGACTTCTGGCTCTGGCAACTCGACCCCGAGGGCCGCGCCCTGAACATGGTCCACGCCGAGTCCGGCCGGATCGACTACGACAAGGAGGGGAACAACTTCATCGTCACCCTCACCCGCGCGAGCGTCGAGACCCGGAAGAAGGCCGCGCCCGGCGACCTGCGCGAACCCCCGAACATTCCGACCATCGAGAAGACCGATCCCCTCGTGCTCTCGCTCGACCGCATCCTGGGCCGGCCGACGATCCGGCAGAAGCTGCAGTGGATGACCTACGGCGAACTGCAGGCGACGTTGGCCAAGCGGATCACCGAGTTCCGCGCCGCCAAGCCGGGGGACGAGCAGCGCCAGAAGGAGCGCGACGTGATGCAGGTGCGCCTCGTCATCCAGGACAAGCTCACCACCGCGGTCGCCGTGCTTTCATTCGCCATCATCGGCGTGCCCCTCGGCGTGCGCGTCTCGCGCCGCGAAACCTCCGCCGGCCTCGGCCTCGCGACCCTGCTCGCGCTCGGCTACTATTTCCTGACGATCATGGTCGGCTGGCTGAGCCGCCATCCCGAGTACCGGCCCGACCTGCTCTACTGGGTGCCGAACCTGGTTTTCCTGGCGCTCGGCGTCCGGCTTTTCCGCCGGCTGGAGCGGCAGTAGATCGCGGCCTCGGATTCCGAGGCAGGGCGGACATGCCGTGTCCGCCGGGTTTGGAACCAGCATCGCGGCGGCGATGACATCTCCGTCCTACCCTCGGACCGCAATTTCCCGAAAGGACTTTGATCTCCCGGCCGCGTTGCCCCATCGGTGGAGCATGACCGACTCCCTCCGACCGCTGTCCGGGCGCACGATCCTCATGTTTGTCGGCGACGTCTACGAGGACCTGGAGCTCTGGTACCCGAAGTACCGCCTGCAGGAGGCCGGCGCCCGCGTGGTCCTCGCCGGACCTGGCGAGCGGACCAAATACACCGGCAAGCACGGCTATCCCTGTGTATCGGACATCACGATCAAGGATGCCACGACGCTCAGCCCGGACGGAGTGATCTGCCCGGGCGGCTTCATGCCGGATCAATTGCGGCGCGATCCCCTCGTGCTCGCGATCGTGCGCGAGTGCCACCGGCGCGGGAAACTCCTCGCCGCGATCTGCCATGGCGGCTGGATCCCGATCTCGGCCGGCGTTTACCGCGGAGTGCGCGTCACCGGCTCGCCCGGCATCAAGGACGACCTCGTGAACGCCGGCGCTCGCTTTGAGGACGCTCCCGTCGTGATCGACCGCCACTTCGTCTCGAGCCGCCGGCCCGACGACCTGCCCGAATTCTGCCGCGGGGTACTGCAGGTGCTCGCGACGCAGGGTTGAATCGGGGATTCCCGGGTGAGGGCACCCGGCTACATCAGATCTCTTTTCGATTTGTAGTCCGGGTGCCCTCACCCGGAGATCCGTTCACAATTCCACGTTGTCGATCAGCCGGACCTCATCGAGCCACACCGCCAGCATTAGCAGGCTGCGGCCGGGGACGATCTCGCGCATCGGCTCCATCGTCTTCGGGTCCACGATCGCGATGTAGATGATGCGGATCCGGCGGTGCTCCCCGAGGATGTGCGTCACCTCGGCGATCACCCGGTCCGGGCTGCGCACGCCCGACTCGCTCATCGACTTCGCCTTCCGCAGGGACTGAACCAGCGCGAGCGATTCCTGCCGCTGGGTGGTCGTGAAATTCCGGTTGGGTACGCCCACCGCCAGCCCGTCCGCCTCGCGCACCGTGGGCACCACGACCACCTCGATTGCCCAGCCGAGATCGGCGATCATCTTCCGCACCACCGCGACGCGCTGCGCGGCCTTCTGGCCCAGGATCACGAAATCGGGGCGGATGATGTTGAACAGGCGCGCCTTCACGGTCGTCACCCCGCGGAAGTGTGTCGGCCGCGACGCCCCGTCGAGGGGCTTGGCCACCGCCTCCTCCGTCACATAGGTCGAGTAACCGCGCGGGTAGATCTCCTCGGCCGAAGGGGTGAAGGCAAAGTGGGCGCCGCCAGCCGCGCAGCGCTGCAGGTCATCCGTCAGGCTCCGCGGGTAATTGGACACCGGCTCGTTGGCCGGGAACTGGAGCGGGTTGACGAAGATCGAGACGACCACGATGTCGGCCTGCGCCACCGCCGCCCGGATCAAGGCCTCCTGCCCGGCGTGCAGCGCGCCCTGCGTGGGCACGAGCGCCACACGCTTGCCCTCGCGCCGGAATGCGTCCGCCAGTTGACGCATTTCCGAGACCGTGGAGACCTGTTGCATGGTGGGACGAGGGGTGGACTGCGTCGGGTAACGCCGGGCTTGAATTAATCAACAGCTCCCGGCTCACTTCAAGGTTTCCCTGCCACCGAGGCAGGAAAGTCCAGAGTCGAGAGCCAAGAGTCCAGAGCCGGCACAGCCCCGCTTCCAGCGAAGCTTCGGGCGATGTCGGTCCGTGCTGGATCCGCCTCTCGACTCTCAGCCCTAGACTCTCGACCGATTTCCCATGATCCACCTGAACGAAAATTTCACCAAGCTGAAAGCCTCCTACCTGTTCAGCGACATCGCCAAGCGGGTCACCGCCTTCACCCAGGCCAATCCCGACAAGCCGGTCATTCGCCTCGGCATCGGCGATGTCACCGAGCCGCTCCCGCCGGTCTGCGTCGCGGCGATGCACGCCGCGACCGAGGAAATGGCGCACCGGGCCACTTTCCGGGGCTACGGCCCCGAGCAGGGCTACGCCTTTCTCCGCGAGGCCATTGCGCAGAATGACTACGAAGCGCGCCAGTGCCCGATCGAGGCGGACGAGATCTTCGTCTCCGACGGCGCGAAGTGCGACTGCGGCAACATCCAGGAGATCTTCTCCCTCGATACCCGGCTCGCGATTCCCGACCCGGTCTATCCGGTCTACATCGACACCAACGTCATGGCCGGCCGTACCGGCCCGAGTGTCGACGGCCGTTACCAAGGCGTGACTTACCTCGATAGCACTCCCGCCAATGGCTACGTTCCGGCGATCCCGTCGGTCGCGACCGACCTGATCTACCTCTGCTTCCCGAATAACCCGACCGGCGCCGTGGCCACGAAGGCCCAGCTCGCCGAGTGGGTGGCCTACGCGAAGAAGAACCAGGCGATCATCCTCTACGACTCGGCCTACGAGGCCTACATCCGCGACCCGCAGATCCCGCACTCGATCTACGAAATCCCCGGTGCGCGTGATGTCGCCATCGAGTTCCGCAGCTTCTCCAAGACCGCCGGCTTCACCGGCACCCGCTGTGCCTACACCGTGGTGCCGAAGTCGCTTCAGGCCTTCGACACCGCCGGCAAGGGCCACTCCGTCCACGCGCTCTGGAACCGCCGCCACACGACGAAGTTCAACGGCGTTGCCTACCCGATCCAAAAGGCGGCGGCGGCGATCTTCACCCCCGAGGGAAAGAAGCAGGTGAAGGACATGACCGATTTCTACCTCGGTAACGCCGCGCTGATCCGCGCCGCCGTGGCCAAGCTCGGCTTCTCTTGTGTGGGCGGCGACAACGCCCCCTACATCTGGGTGAACACCGGCCGCGACTCGTGGGAGTTCTTCGACATGCTCCTGACGAAGGCGCAGGTCGTCTGCACCCCCGGCGCCGGCTTCGGCAAGTGCGGCGAAGGCCACGTCCGCATCAGCGCCTTCAACAGCCGCGCCAACGTCGAGACCGCCCTCGCCCGCATCGCCGCCGCGTTAAAGTGATTCTGTAGCCCTGTGCGGGAGCACGGGGATCTGCCTGAATCCCTGCCCTCCCGGGCACGGATACATCATAGCGCCGTCTTAATCGCCGCCGCCAGATCGGCGGCAGCCTTGCTGAGCAGCTTGGCTAGGGCCGCGTAGTCCTTGCCGTCCCACGACGCCACTTCCGCGGTGAAGCTGCGGCGGACCACGGCCGTCCGGCTGTTGTCGCCGCGCTTCAGCTCGAAGGTGGCGGCGAATTCGAACCGGCCGGCTTTTCCGTCAGTGAGGCCTTCAGCTCGCTCGATCCGGACCGTGAGCTCGTGCACAAAGTCCTCGTCGCGCCGCGCGGCCGTGGGTACGCCGAGGCGGCCGAGGTCTTCCCGCAGCACGCGGGCAATGCCCTGGTCGAGCGGCTCCGACCACCAGGCGAGGCCGACATAGTGGATGTCGCCCTCCTTCTGCCGCACGGCCATCGCCTTGCTGCGCTGGAGGTAGGCGGGCAGCTCCACGTTGCGGAGCAACACGCGGTCAGCGTTGGCCGCCGGCGTGGCGTTCCCGGCCGGGGCGACGGCCTCCAGGGTGAAGAAATCGGTGCGGTCCGCTTTCGGGCCGCGCAAGAGCGTGCAGCCGGAGAGGAGGCCCAATGCCAGCAATGCGCCCAAAGTCCATCGGACCGATCGGTCGGATCCGACTGATCGGTCCGATGGGATCTGGCGCGCGCCCGGAAATCGCGGCCGGCTCGTCGAGCCGGCCCTACCCTCGGCAATCGCGCTCGACCGCTTCATTTCGCTGCCGGCCTCCGGCCCAGGATCAGCGCGTTCGGGTTGCGCTCGAGAAACTCGGTCAGGCGCTGCACCGAGGCGGCCGCGTCCGACACCTGCCGGAGCGCCGCGGCAACGTCCTCCCCCACTCCGCGTTGCGCCTGCACGAATTTCTGCACGGTGGCCGCGGCTTCGTTGAAGGTCTTGATCGTGGTCTGCGCCGCCTGGAGCGTCTCCTGCAGCTCGGTCCCGTTGGCCGCGACCTGGCGGTTGACGAGCACCAGCGTGGCATCGAGCTGGGTCGCGATGGTGTTGAGGTGCGCCAGCAGGGAGCGGATCTCCGCCGAGCTCGCGAGCGCGTCCACCGAGGCCCCGGTGCGGCGCCATTGCTCCACGAGGGCCGGCAGGTCGGTGCGGTTGAGCTGGCGGCGGGTGTCGACCAGCAGGCCCTGCGCCTCGCGGCCGAGCCCGGCAAAGTCGACCTTGTTGAGGTCGGTCAGGATCCCCGAGAGATTGCTTTGCAGCTCGGCGATGCTGGAGGGCAACGCCGGCATCACGGCGTACACGGCATCCTTCACCTCGGCATCCGCGGGATAGAGCTTGGGATCATAGAAATCCATCTCGACGTAGAGCAGCCCCGTCGCGAGTCCCAGGATCCCGAGCTGGGCGCGCAGTCCGCGCTGGATCAGGTCCTCGACCTCCTTGCGGTTGGAAACGTCAACCTCCACGCCCTGCGGGTTGGTGATCTTGCTGCGGGTCAGCTCGCACACCACGCGCACCCGCGCCTGGCTGGTGGCCTGGTCGTAGCGCACGCTGAGGTCGGCCACCCGTCCCACGCGCACGCCGCGGAGCTTCACCGGCGAGCCGAGGTCGAGGCCGTGGACCGTCTCATTGAAGGTCACCACAAAGCGCTGGGGCTGGGAAAAGATGTTCAACCCGCCGAAGGAAAGCAGCGCCAGGATCCCGAGCGCAAAGGCGCCGAGGACGAAGAGGCCGACGATGGCTGGACTGATCTTGGTTTTCACGGGCAGGAGAGTGAGCAGCAATATCCGCCCGACCGCAACCCGGCCCGCGGATCACGCCGATGACCGCGGATAAGGCCATCCGCGAGGATCCGCGTCATCCGCGGGAAGGCAGGCTTTCGATCGGGCATGGGCGTCATGGGATGGATGGTCCGCGGTTTGGCTCCGGCGCGGGAATCGCATCGGACACCCGGTCGCCCCGGCGGAGGAACTCCTGCACCCGGAGATCGGTGCTGGTGGCCACGAGCTCCCGCGGCGCTCCGGAGGCGATCACTCCCCCGGCCTCGCGGTCGAGCATGATCACCCGGTCGGCGAGCTCGAAGATCGACGCCAGCTCGTGCGAGACGATCACGATGGTGGTGCCGAACATCTCGCGGACCCGGAGGATGAGCTCGTCGAGCTTGCGCGAGGTGATCGGGTCGAGGCCCGCCGAGGGCTCGTCGAAGAACACGATCGACGGATCGAGGGCGAGGGCCCGGGCCAGCCCGGCGCGCTTGCGCATGCCGCCGCTGATCTCCGCCGGATAGTAATCGGCGAACGGGGCCAGCCCGACCTGCGCGAGTTTCAGCGTGGCCACCTCCTCGATCTCATGGCGCGTCAGCGGCGTGTACAGCTCCAGCGGCAGCGAGACGTTCTCCCGCAGGGTGAGCGAGGACCACAGCGCGCCGCTCTGGTAGAGCACCCCGAAGGTCTTGAGCACGTCCCGGCGGCTGGCGAGGTCGCGGGAATGGAAATCGCGGCCGAAATAGCTGACCGTCCCCTTGGTTGGCGTCAGCAGGCCGACGAGGTGGCGGAGCAGCGTGCTCTTCCCGCAGCCGCTCCCGCCGATGACGAAGAAGATCTCCCCGCGCCGGACATCAAACGTCACGTTCCGGAGGAGCACCTCGCCATGGTAGCCGCATTCAAGGTTGTCCACTCGGATGGCGGGTGGCGCGGCTGCGGCGGAGGCAAAGGGTGCGCGGGTGTCCATGGTCAGAGCCCGAGGATATTGAAGACCACCGCATAAACGGCGTCGGCCACGATGATGAGGAGGATCGCGGTCACCACCGCCGAGGTGGCGGCCTGACCCACGCCAGCCGCGCTCCGGTCCGCCTGCAGGCCGCGGAGGCATCCGGCCAGGCCGACGATCAGGCCGAACGTGATGCCCTTGATCACGCCCACCACGGTGTCGGAGAGATCGACAATCGTGAGCATCTCGACCCACAAGGCCGAGGGCGGGATGC